>JBEGVQ010000098.1:0-8130 GCA_041178345.1 Acidobacteriota bacterium
CTTCGGCGGGAAGATCGCGTTCGACGGCAAGGGCTTCCTGTTCCTCACGCTCGGCGACCGTCAGGTGGCGCCCGCGGGCAACCTCGAGGCGCACCCGGCCCAGGACCTCACCAACCATCACGGCAAGATCGTTCGCTTGCATGACGATGGCCGCGTGCCGGCCGACAACCCGTTCATCAACCGCGCCGGCGCCCGGCCCGAGACCTGGAGCTACGGTCACCGTAACGTCCAGGGCATCGCCATCCACCCCGAGACCGGCGACGTGTTCGCGACGGAACATGGTCCCATGGGCGGCGACGAGCTGAACCGCATCCTGCCCGGCCTCAACTACGGCTGGCCGGTGGTCGGGTTCGGCGTGAACTACACGACCGGCCTCGCGATCCACCAGGGCACCATGCGTGAAGGGATGGAGCAGCCGCGTCACATCTGGGTGCCGTCGATCGGCATTTCGGGCGGGATGTTCTACACCGGCGATCGCTTTCCGCAGTGGAAGGGCAACTACTTCACCGCGGGCATGGCCGGGCAGCGGCTCGCGCGCCTCACCATGAAGGGCACGAGCGTCGTCAACGAAGAAACCCTGGTGCCGCAGATGGGCCGCATCCGCGACGTGCGGCAGGGGCTCGACGGCTACATCTACCTGGCCGTTGAAGACCGTGACGGCAAGCCGACGCCGATCCTGCGGATTGAGCCGGTCGAGCGCTCCACCGTCCGTTAGTGGAAGGTAGCGTCCGGCTTTAGCCGGACCTATCGCGCCAATATCTTGCCGGCAAGCGCCTGCGTCAGCTTGCCGGCATCCACGACCGCGACGCCGTTGACGAAGACGTAGTCGATGCCTTCGGAATGCTGGTGCGGTTCGAAGAACGTCGCCTTGTCGCGAATCGTGGCGAGGTCAAACACCACCAGGTCGGCGGCGAACCCTTCGCGCACGTGACCGCGATCGGCCAGCCGCATGATCTGCGCCGGCAGCGAGGTGGCCGCGCGAATCGCGTGCTCCAGCGTGATGGCGCCTCGGTCGAGCGCGTAGTGCCGGATCTTCCTCGTAAAGCTGCCGTAGAACCGCGCATGCGTGGCCGGTCCATCCGCGGGCATCGCGATGCCGCCGTCAGTGGACGTGGCCACCCACGGCTGCTTCGCGATCAACTCCATGTCGAACTCGGCCATCGAGAACCCTCGCATGCGCGCGCCGCCGTTGCGAGTGGTCAAGCCCTCCATCTGAATTCTGATCGCGGTTTCAACGGGATCGAGCTTCCACAGCCGCGCGATTTCCGCGAGCGACTTGCCGTAGAGCGACTGGTCGGTGTACTCGTAGACGGTAATGTTGTCGGCCCCGCCGCGGCGGCGGATCTCGTGCGCGATGTCGCCGCGCACCTGCTTCGCCGTCGGCGGATCGCCCAGCACGCGCTTGAGCATGGCCGCGCGATCGGTCGGCGGCTGGCCGCCGGCGGCTCCTGGCGGACGCGTCGCCCACGCGGGGATCAGCACCGTCGAGCCGTCGGTGCCGCTGGTCGGGTACGGATACTGATCCGCCCACACGTCCACGCCGCGATCACGGGCGCGCTGGATCAGTGTGATCGCCGTCGCGCTCGAGCCCCAGTAGTGCTCGCCCTTGGCCTTGAGGTGGGACGCGACCACGCGGGCGCCCGACCTCTCGCCAATCTCGATGGTTTCGCGCACCGCGTCGAGCAACGTCGGGGCGAGGGGGCCGTCCTGGCTCGGCACGTACCATAGCGGGTCGCTGCCCTCGCTGCGCTCGTGCGAAATGTAGACGCCGTCGACCCCGGGCAGTTCACGCGCCAGCTCCACCACCTCGTCGGTCGTGCTCCAGCGCCCGGGGTCGTACTCGAGGCCCGCCGACAGGCCCACCGCACCTTCTTGCAGGGCCTGCCGCACGAGCGCCCGCATCTTCTCGATCTCATCCGCCCGCGCGGGCCGCCGCGCATCATCGCCCATCACCCGGCGTCGAACGGTGCCGTGCCCGACCAGCAGCATGGCGTTAGGTCCAATGCCGTGGGTCTCGAGCTGCCGGCGCTGGTCGGCCACCGGCCACGGCGAGCGGCCGTCCTGGTTGACGACGACGGTGGTGATGCCTTGTGAGACGAGGTTCGGTGCCGATCGCCGTACCGGGTCCGGATCGCGGAATCCGCCCCGCGGGCCCGACCCATCGTCCGCATGCGAGTGGATGTCGATAAATCCAGGCGCGACGTACTTGCCGGCGGCATCGACGACCCGCGCTGCCTGCGCGTTGGCGAGGGATCCGACGGCGACGATGCGCCCGTTCTGGATGGCGATGTCAGCCGGGAACCAGGGGTTCCCGGTTCCATCGAGCACGCGGCCGCTCCGGATCAGCACGTCGTAGCGGGCGGTCGCCGGCTGAGCCGAGGGAATGGCCGACAGCAGCAAAAGCAGCACGAGATTCATCCCACCGAACTTCATGCGCGCAATTATGGTGGATTGGGGACTGGTGGATTGGGGACAGGCCCCCAAATTCAACAAATTCTGAGCCGGCGCAGGCCTCTGAGGGTCGGAGGCCTGTCCCCAATCCACTACTTTTGGTGAATTCGGGGGCCTGTCCCCAATCCACCAACCAATCCACCAATCTACAATTTTGGTGAATTTGGGGGTCAGACCCCTCGGCGGCGGACAGCGAGGTAGGTAAGTGAGGCGGCGGTGACGCAGAGGCCGAAGCCGAGCCATTCATCGACCGTCAGGCCGGTGAGCAGCCACAGGATCACCGCGCACGCCAGCCAAGGAACGACACCGGCGGCCGGCGCCGTGAACGCCGTGGCCGAGCGATCGCCCTGAACGCCCAGTTGCCGCAACCGCCACGAGGCGAGCGCGCAGCCCAGGTACAGCGCCAGTGCCGAGACATTGGCGAGGATCGCGAGCTTCTCGAACGTGCCGGAGATCGCGAGCACCAGGCCCAGCAGCGACTGCGCGATGATCGCCGCTTGCGGAGTTCGGTGGGTGGCGTGCACCGTCGCCAGGGCACGAGGAAGGAACCCGTCTTGGGCTAGCGCGAACACCATGCGCGGGATCGAGAGCGTCATGCCGCCCAGGTAACCAAACATCGACAGCGTGGCGCCGCCCAGCAGCAGCGCCCGTGCCCACCCGCCCATGGCGGCACCGGCGGCATCGGCGAGCGGCGACACCGTGGCCTGCGCCAGGCCGTCGCCGAGAATGCCCTGCGCCACGGTCTGCAGCGCGATGTACAAGACGGTGATGCCCACCATGGCGAGGGCGATCGCGCGCGGCACGGTCCGCGCGGTGTCGCGCACCTCGCCGCTCGGCACCAGTGCGCACTCGATGCCGGCGAACGCGAAGATCAGCAGCAACGACGTGCGCGCGACATCCCCGGCGGCGGGCATCGCGGCGACCCGGAGGTTGTTGACGTCGATGAAGAAGAAACCCCCAATCGCAATCAGCAGCAGCGGGAGCAGCTTGGCCACGGTGGCGATCGAGTTCAGCCGCACTCCCAGCGTGACGCCCCTCAGGTTGACGATGGTCCAGAAGCCGAACGCCGCGGCGAGGATGCCAATCTCCATGCCCCGGCCGGCCAGGACCGGCACCAGCAAGCCAAGGCTCGAGGCGAACACCGTGGAGACCGCTGCCGTGGCAAAGGTGCCGAGCATCCACAGCAGGATGCCCGAGAGAAAGCCGGCGTACGGTCCGAACGCGGTGCCGACATAAGCGTACGGCCCGCCGGTAAGCGGGACCCGGCTGCCCGCGTCGGCAATGCACAGCACGATCAGGCCCATCGCCACGGCGCAAACCAGGTAGGCGATCGGCGCGGCCGCGCCGAGCGAACCGGCGACACTCGCCGGCAGCCTGAAGATGCCGCCGCCAATGGTGATGTTGATGATGGCCGCGGCGAGGCCGAACGTGCCGATCACGCGAAGCAGCGAATCGTTTCCTGCCGTCGATGAAGACATGGACCGGGATGGTATCGTGTTCACAGCCATGCGACTTTGGGATATTTCGCCGGCAATCTCCGCAGCCACACCATGCTTTCCGGGCGACACGGCGTACGTGCAGCGGTGGAACGCGCAGATTGGACCGGGCTGCCCGGTTAACGTCAGCGCCATCACGCTGTCGCCGCACCTGGGCGCGCATGCCGACGCGCCGCTGCACTACGGCGCCGGCGCGCCCGCGATCGGCAGCGTGGACCTGTCACCGTTTCTTGGCCCCTGCCGCGTCATTCATGCCATCGACAAGAGCGCGTTGATCACGCCGGAGCACCTGGGCAACCCTGAAGGGTTGCCCCCACGGGTGCTGGTTCGCACTTGCCGGCGTGCACCGACGGAGTGGTCACCCACCTTCAGCGCCTTCGCGCCGCAAACCATCGCCTGGCTGGCCAAGCGCGGGGTCCGGCTGATCGGCATCGATTCGCAGTCCGTCGACCCGGCCGACAGCCAGACGCTCGACAGTCATCAACAGCTGCTGGCGCACGACATGCGCGTGCTCGAGAACCTGGTGCTCGATGACGTGGCCGAGGGTGATTACGAGCTGATCGCCCTGCCGCTGAAGCTCGCGACCGCCGATGCCTCCCCGGTGCGCGCCATCCTGAGGTCGCTGCCATGACCCGCAACGAGTGCCTCGCCCGTGATGCCGCCGATCCCCTGGCACCCCTGCGATCGCAATTCGCTTTGGCCGGCGCCGACGCCGGGGGCGTCATCTACCTTGACGGCAACTCACTCGGCGTCCTCCCCGCCGCCACCGCCGCCCGCGTTGCTGCGGTGGTGCAGGACGAGTGGGGCGTCGGCCTGGTTCGCAGTTGGAACCAGGCCGGCTGGATCGACCTGGGCCAGCGCATTGCCGGCAAGATCGCGACGCTCGTCGGCGCCGGCCCCGGCGAGGTCGTCGTGGCCGACTCCACGTCGGTGAACCTCTACAAGGTGTTGAGCGCCGCCATTGCGATTGCGAAGGGGCGCGCGCAGCCGGGCACGAGAATCGTGTCGGAGCGCACCAACTTTCCGACCGATCTTTACCTTGCCGACACGCTCGCGCGCGCGCATGGCTTCGAGCTCGTGCTCGCGGAGGCGGACGACCTGCCCGCGCTGCCCGACCGTGGCACCGCCATCCTGATGCTGACGCACGTCAACTACCGCACCGGCCGCATGCACCGCCTGGCCGATGTCACGACGGCCGCGCACGCCGCGGGTGCGCTGGTGGTGTGGGACCTGGCCCATTCAGCAGGCGCCGTACCCGTCGATCTCACCGGCGCCGATGCCGACTTCGCGGTGGGATGCGGCTACAAGTACCTGAACGGCGGCCCCGGCGCCCCGGCGTTTGCCTGGGCGCATCCCCGTCACGTGGCGTGGATGGACCGCGAGCAGTGGCGCCCGCCGCTATCGGGATGGCTGGGGCACGCCGCCCCGTTCGCGTTCACGTCCGAGTACCGGCCCGGGCCGGGGATGTCGCGATTCATCTGCGGCACGCCGCCCATGCTGTCGCTGGCGGCGCTCGAGTGCGGGGTCGACACCGTGCTGGCCGCGGAGCCGTTCGGCGGGATGACCGCGATCCGTGAGAAGTCGATCGCGCTGGCCGATCTGTTCATCGCGCTGGTCGAGTCACGCTGCGCGGGTCACGGACTCACGCTGGCGACGCCACGCGAGCCCACCGACCGCGGCAGCCAGGCCAGCTTCGCGCACCCCACCGGTGGCTATCCCATCATGCAGGCGCTGATTGCGCGCGGCGTGATCGGCGACTTCCGCGCGCCCGACATCCTGCGCTTCGGTTTCACGCCGCTCTACACGAGATTCGTGGACGTATGGGACGCCGTCGCCCACCTGGAACAGGTGATGACGTCCGGCGAATGGCGCGCGCCGCGATTCAACGTCCGCGCCGCGGTCACGTAGTTTGCCACAGAGGACACTGGGGACACTGAGTAAATCCTTCACAATACGTGTCAGCCCCTTCGAAGCTTGATCGCATTTAGAACAGTGTTCTTTGTGAACTCTGTGTCCTCTGTGGCTAGTTGAGCGCGATCGCGTAGGACCGCAGCCTCGCCGCGTGATCGTAGATGTGCGACACGATGAGCAGCTCGTCGGCCTTCGTGCGCTCAACGAACTCTGCCATCTGCGCGTGAACGGTCCCGGGCGATCCGACAAACGACACGCGCGTCCCCTGGTCGATGGTCGCGGTGTTAGACGGTTCGCGCGTCCACTCTTGTGATGGCGGCGGCAGCGTCACCGGGCGCCCAGCCCTCAAGGCGGCGAATGACTGCCGCCCAGACGAGGCCAGGAACCTTGCCTCGGCGTCGGTGTCAGCGGCGACGACGTTCACGCCCAGCATCAGGTACGGCTGCTGCAGTTGTTGCGAGGGCTTGAACCGTTCCCGATAGATCGCCGAGGCCTCGCCGAGCAGCGCCGGCGCAAAGTGCGAGGCAAACGCGAAGGGCAGTCCCAGGGCAGCGGCCACTTGTGCGCCGAAGGTGCTTGACCCAAGAATCCAGATCGGCACGGCCAGTCCGCCGCCCGGGACCGCGCGCACCGCCTGGCCGGACTGTGGCGCGTGGAAAAAGTCGATCAGCTCGATCACATCCTGTGGAAACTGATCGGGATTGGAATTGAGCGTGCGGCGCAGGGCATAGGCCGCGGCGTGGTCGGTGCCCGGGGCGCGGCCGAGACCCAGGTCCACGCGGCCGGGAAAAAGCGACTCGAGCGTGCCGAACTGTTCGGCCACCTGCAGCGGCGCGTGGTTGGGCAGCATGATGCCGCCGGCGCCAATGCGCATGGTCTTGGTGGCAGCGCCGACCTGGCCAATCAAGACCGCTGTCGCCGCGCTGGCAATGCCGGGCAGGTTGTGATGCTCGGCCAGCCAGAACCGCCGATAGCCCCCCCGCTCCGCGTGCTGGGCCAGGTCGATCGTGTTGCGAAACGCGTCGGCCGCGGTACCGCCCTCGACGATCGGGCAGAGGTCGAGGACCGAGAGAGGAACCATCAATTCGCGAATGCCGGAATGCCCGTCTGTGCGCGCCCCAGGATCAGTGCGTGAATATCATGCGTGCCTTCGTACGTGTTCACGACTTCCAGGTTCACCAGGTGGCGGATCACCGCGAACTCGTCGGTGATGCCGTTGCCGCCCATCATGTCGCGCGCCATGCGCGCGATCTCCAGCGCCTTGCCGGCCGAGTTGCGCTTCAACAGCGACGTGATCTCCACCGCCGCCGTGCCTTCGTCCTTCATGCGGCCCAGGCGCAGGCAGCCCTGCAGGCCGAGCGCAATCTCAGTCTGCATGTCGGCGAGCTTCTTCTGGATCAACTGGTTGGCCGCGAGCGGCCGGCCGAACTGCTTGCGCTCGAGCACGTACTCGCGCGAGCGCAGCCAGCAGTCTTCGGCGGCGCCAAGCGCGCCCCATGAGATGCCGTAACGGGCGCTGTTGAGGCAGGTGAACGGCCCCTTCAGGCCCTTGATGTCGGGGAACGCGTTCTCTTCGGGGCAGAACACGTTGTCCATCACCACTTCACCGGTGATGCTCGTGCGCAGGCCGACCTTGCCGTGAATGGCCGGCGCCGTCAGGCCCGTCATGCCCTTCTCCAGCACGAATCCCCGAATCTCGCCCGCATCGTCCTTGGCCCAGATGATGAAGACGTCAGCGATCGGGCTGTTGCTGATCCAGGACTTGGTGCCGGTGAGCTGGTAGCCGCCGTCCACCTTCACCGCACGGGTCGTCAGGCTGCCGGGATCGGACCCCGCGTTCGGCTCGGTCAGCCCGAAGCAGCCAATCCACTCGCCGGTGGCCAGCCTGGGCAGGAATTTCTTCTTTTGCGCCTCGGTGCCGAACTCGTTGATGGGCACCATGACGAGCGAACCCTGCACGCTCATCATCGAGCGGAAGCCGGAGTCGACGCGTTCGACCTCGCGCGCCACCAGCCCGTAGGCGACATAGCCAAGCCCGGCGCCGCCGTAGGCCTCCGGGATGACAATGCCGAGCATGTCGAGGGCGCCCAGCTCGCGGAAGATCGACGGGTCGTTCTGCTCCTTGCGGAACATCTCGAGCACGCGCGGCGCGAGCTTGTCCTGGCAATAGGCGTGGGCGCTGTCGCGCACCATGCGCTCTTCGCTGGTCAGCTGTTGATCGAGGAGGAACGGGTCGCTCCAGTCGAAACGGGTCTTGGTGGTAGCCATCAGC
>JBEGVQ010000099.1:0-4570 GCA_041178345.1 Acidobacteriota bacterium
TCGGCCCGGCCGCCGCGGACGCCGCAGCGGTGGCGAAAATGGTGCTGACGCAGGGCCTCCCGCCGCGCGCGTTCCTGAACATCAACGTTCCGGCCGGGACGCCCAAGGGCCTGCGCGTCACGACCCAGGCCAAGCGCAATCACGTCACGCAGATCGACTCGCGGACCGATCCGAGGGGCAATCACTACTACTGGATAGACGAGGCGCTCGACGAGTACCATCCCGACGGCGGACGCTCGGATTACGAGGCGGTGATGGATGGCTACACCTCAGTGACGCCGCTCCAGCCCGATCTCACCGACTACGCCTTTCTCGAGAAACTGGCCACGAACCTGAAGTAGGCATGGCCGGATCCCCGCGGCTGATCGTCCTCGTCGTCGCCGCCGCCCTCTGGCTATTGCTCCCGCTTCACGCTCAGTCGACCCGCACTCCGACCGCTCGACTCGTCTCAGCCTCCCGCTTCAACCTCCCAGGCGAGATCGATTCCAGCAATCCCATGGCGTGGTCGCTCGTTGACGGCGTGAACCGGCTGTTCGTGCTCACGTCATGGGGTGGCGTGCCGGTGCGTTCCTCGGGCGCGACGCTCGAGACGCTGCAGCGCGGCACCCCGGTCGAGTTCAGTTCGCATCCCGGCAACGGCGTGTGGATGGAAGCCATCATCCCGGACGAGGCCGGCACGTGGTACGGCTATTACCATCACGAGCGGCCCGCCGATCAGTGCGGCCGGCCCGACCGCCAGTTGCCGCGCCTGGGCGCCATGCGGTCCAGCGATCAGGGCGCCACGTGGGAGGACCTCGGCATCGTCCTCGACGCGCCGCCGGGCAGCGAGGCCTGCGACTCGGCCAATCGCTTCGTGCTGGGCGGGGTGGGCGATGTCACCGTTGTCCTCGACGCCAACGGGCAGGACCTGTATCTCTACTTCAGCCAATACCTGGGCGATGCCGCCCTGCAGGGCGTGGCGGTCGCCCGCATCGCCTGGGCCGACCGCGATGCGCCGGCAGGGAAGGCCGCGGTCTGGAACGACGGCGCGTGGCTGCCCGCGTCTCAGGCCGATGAATCGTCGCCGTTCACGTATCCCGCCGGCACGCCGCTCGTCAGGGCCAGCCGGCCGTTTCACGATCGCTCGGCGGTGAGCGATGTCTTCTGGGGCGCGTCCATCCACTGGAACACGTATCTCGAACAGTACGTGATGCTGCTCAACCGCGCCATGGACGATCAGTTCGGGCAGGAGGGGATCTACGTGTCGTTCGCGCCAGGCGTGTCGGACCCGCGCGCGTGGTCCACGCCCACCAGAATCATGACCGGCGGGCAGTGGTATCCGCAGGCCGTCGGCATTGAACCCGGCATTGGCACCGACAAGGTCGCCGGCCGCCGCGCCCGGTTCTTCATGACCGGCAAGTCCGAGCGAATGATCGAGTTCGAGAAGTAAGGTCCGGCTAAGGTCGGACGCGACATTGGTGTGGTGTCGTGCCGATGTGCTGTCCGCCTTTTAGGCGGACCTACTGTTCGAGCCCGAGCGACGTGCAGGACGACCAGCCCCACCCGCCCGACCAGCCCCATTTTCGTGGGACGAATACTACGCCGAACCGAACAAAACATGGGGTCCTGGCGTCCAACTACTCGAATGGTCGTCACTATTCTTCGCGACATCCGCCACGCCCTCCGCATGTTCGTGCAAAGCCCGGCCTTCGCGATCGCGGCAGTGGCCGCCCTCACGCTCGGCATCGCGGTAAACACGGCCATTTTCTCGGTGGTCAACGCCGTGTTGCTCCGGCCGCTGCCGTTCCCGGATGCGGAACGGATCGTCTACTTCATGACCGGCGAAGCCAGCGGCTCCGGGCCGATAGCATCGCCCGCCAAGTTCCAGCATTTCCGCGAGCAGACCCAGGTGGTCGACCGCGTCTCGGCCTTCAACCAGGGCATCGTGAACTACACCGACGGCAGCCAACCGGAACAGTTTCGCTCGGGCCGTGTCTCGTCGGAGTTCTTCAGCCTGTTTGGGGCACAGACGGTTTATGGCCGCACCTTCACGCCGGAAGAGGATCGCCCCGGCGGCGATCGCGTCGTGGTGCTCAGCAGGGACCTGTGGGAGACTCGCTTCAAGAGCGATCCCGCCGTGGTCGGACAGGCAATGTCGCTCGGCGGCTTCCCGTACACCATCGTCGGGGTGCTGGGCGATTTCAACTTCCAGGACTTCGGCGCCCAGCCCCCGCAGCTCTGGGTGCCGTTCCAGCTCGACCCCAACACGGCCGACCAGGGCCACTACTTCCAGAGTGCGGGCCGCTTGAAAGAGGGCGTGTCGCTCGAGCAAGCCAAGGCGCGGATGAACGCGTCGAGTGCTGACTTCAAGGCGAAGTTCCCAAACGGCCTCGGTCCGAACCAGTCGTTTGGCGCCGCACTGGTGGGAGAAGTGTTGGTCCGCAACGTGCGCCAATCACTGTTCGTCCTGGTCGGCGCGGTCGGCTTCGTCCTGCTGATCGCGTGCGCCAACGTCGCCAACCTGTTGCTGGTGCGGGCCACGGGGCGCCAGCGGGAGATCGCGATCCGCGCGGCCCTCGGTGGCTCGCGCGGCCGCATCATCAGCCAGGTGATGACCGAAAGCATCGTGCTGTCGGTGAGCGGCGGCGCACTGGGCCTGGTGTTCGGCACGCTGGCCATTCGCGCGCTGCTGTCGGTGAATACCGCGGGCCTGCCGCGCCTTGGCGTGGACGGCGCGCTGGTCGGCATCGATTGGCGGGTGGTGGCGTTCACGATGGGCATTTCGCTCGCGACCGGCATCCTGTTCGGCCTGATCCCCGCGCTGCAGAGTTCGAAGACCGACCTCGCCTCAACGCTGAAGGAAACCGGCGGACGTTCGGGTACCGGCTTCCGCCAGAACAAGACCCGCGCGATTCTGGTCGTCGTCGAAGTGGCCCTGGCCCTGACCTTGCTCGTCGGCTCAGCATTGTTGATTCGCTCGGCGATCGCGTTGTCGCAGGTGAATCCCGGCTTCGACGCCGACAATGTGTTGACCATGAGGATGTCGGTCGCGGGTCCGCAGTACGCCTCGGCACAAGCCGTCGACCTGATGGTGCGTAACGGGACCGAGCGACTGCGCGCGCTGCCCGGCGTGGTCGCGGCCAGCTCCACGTGCTGCGTCCCGCTCGAGGGCGGCTACGGTCTGCCGTTCGTGATCTCCGGTCGCCCGCTCACCGACGGTCCGTTCCACGGCGGCGGCCAGTGGATCAACATCACGCCCGGCTACTTCGACGTGTTCACGATCCCGGTGAAGCGCGGTCGCGACTTCACCGAGCGCGACGACAGCGTGGCGCCGCCGGTGGTCATCATCAACGAGGCGCTCGCCAACGAGTTCTTCAAGGATACGGATCCGCTGAACGAGCGGCTGGTGATTGGCCGCGGCGTGATGCGCGAGTTTGCGACGGAAGGGGAGCGGCAGATCATCGGGGTCGTCGGCGACACCCGTGACGGCGGCCTGCAGCAGCGGCCGGGGCCGGCCATGTACATTCCGCAGTCGCAGGTGCCGGACGCGGCAAACGCCCTCAATCTCGGGCTGACGCCCATGGGCTGGGTGGTGCGCACGGCCGGCGACCCCTACGCGATGAGCGCGGCCGTACAGGAAGAGCTGCGGCAGGCGACCGGCTTGCCGGTATCAAACGTCCGCTCCATGGCCGACATCGTCGAGCGCTCGACCTCGCGCCAGCGCTTCAACATGTGGCTGATGACGGTGTTCGGCGCTTCGGCGTTGCTGCTCGCGGCGATCGGCATCTACGGCCTGATGGCCTACACGGTGGAGCAGCGCACGCAGGAGATTGGCATCCGCCTGTCGCTGGGCGCCGACGGCGCCAGCGTGCGCCGCATGGTGGTGTTCCAGGGGATGCGGCTGGCGCTGGCCGGCGTGGTGATCGGCCTGGCCGCGTCGTGGGGGCTCGCGCGGCTCATGACGTCGTTCCTGTTCGACGTCACGGCGCGCGACCCGCTGGTCTTCGCTGGCGTGCCCGTTCTGCTGACAATCGTCGCCTTCTTCGCGGTGTGGATTCCGGCCCTGCGCGCCGCAAAGGTGGACCCGCTGGTGGCGCTGCGCTACGAATAACCCGGGGGGAGAGGCAACTTTTTAGGGTTGCCTGGCCCCATGGTTCAAGTTTCGCATGCCTTTTACGCCCACATTAGGTTATGCTGTCTGGACGTCGGGGCGTGGCTCAGCCTGGTAGAGCGCTCGGTTCGGGACCGAGAGGTCGAAGGTTCGAATCCTTTCGCCCCGACCAACTTATCTCGGTGAAAGGCCCGGGCATACCGGGCCTTTCGCACGTACAGCCGTCAGCCCCGATCAGGACTGACGACGTGTCGGCCATGGAGTCTGAACAAGGGCGGCTTAACGTTCGCCGACTGCGACCAGATGTCCGCGCGTGCGGAACAGGAACGTGCCTTCCGAGATCGCCGGGGTCGCCATGGCCACTTCGCCCAGCGGGTTGGTGGCCAGCAGTTCGTACGTCGGTCCCGCTTTCACGACATAGACATCCCCGTCTTCGCTGGTGAAGTAGAGCCGGCCGCCGGCCGAGACCGCCGACGCCGA
>JBEGVQ010000100.1:0-18907 GCA_041178345.1 Acidobacteriota bacterium
ATCTTCTGGGACTTCGTCCTGATCCCGATGTATTTCCTGATCGGCATCTGGGGCTACGACCAGCGCATCTACGCCGCGGTCAAGTTCATCCTCTACACCATGGCCGGCAGCGTGCTGATGCTGGTGGCGATCATCGGCCTGTCGTGGCTGCACCAGTCGGCGACCGGCGAGTACAGCTTCGACCTGCTCAAGCTCTACGAGCTGTCGATTCCGGCCAGCACCCAGTACTGGTTCTTCCTGGCGTTTGCGCTGGCGTTCATCATCAAGGTGCCGCTGTTCCCGTTCCACACGTGGCTGCCCGATGCGCACGTGCAGGCGCCGACGCCCGGTTCGGTGATCCTGGCCGGCGTGATGCTGAAGATGGGCGGCTACGGCTTGATTCGCCTGGCCTTCCCGCTGTTCCCGGAAGCGGCGCTCTACTTCGCGCCGCTGCTGGCCACGCTGTCGGTGATTGCCATCGTTTACGGCGCCCTGGTCGCGATGGTGCAGCCGGACATGAAGAAGCTGGTGGCCTACTCGTCGGTCAGCCACATGGGCTTCGTGGTGCTCGGCATTGCCGCGTTCAACATGCAGGGGCTGCAGGGCGCGTCGTACCAGATGCTGGCCCACGGCGTCAGCACCGGCGGCCTGTTCTGCATCGTCGGCATGCTCTCGGATCGGCGGCACACCCGCCAGATCAGCGAGTTCGGCGGCGTGAAGTCCGTGATGCCGCGGCTGACGGCGGTGATGCTGATCCTGACGCTCTCGTCGATCGGCCTGCCCGGCATGAACGGCTTCATCGGCGAGTTCCTGATCATGCTCGGCGCCTTCAAGTGGGATCCGCGGTTTGTCGTGGTTGCCGCGCTCGGCGTGATTCTCTCGGCCGTCTACATGTTGTGGATGTTCCAGCGGGTCTTCTACGGCAAGATCACCAACAGCCATAACGCCGGCCTCAAGGACCTGTCGTTCCGCGAGTGGGCGATTGTCGGCCCGCTGGCGGCGGCGGCCATCGGCATGGGCGTGTTCCCGAACGTGTTCCTGAAGCCGATGGAGCCGGCGATTCAGCGTCTGGTCGACCGCGTGCAGGCCCGCCAGCCGCTGGTCGTGCTGAACCCGACCCCCCCTGAACCTTCCAGCCCCATCCAGCAGGCATCGGCGGAGGTGGTTCGATGATCAGCAGCCAGTTCGATGCGATCATCCCGATCCTCTGCGTGACCCTGGCCGGACTGGTCGTCCTGCTCGCGGAAGCGTTCCGGGGCCGGGACGAAAAGATGCCCATTGGCGGGCTGGCCATCATCGGCCTGCTTGGCGCCGGCGCGGCGTCGATCCTGCTGTGGAACCGCAACGCCACCAGTTTCGGCGTGGTGACGGCCGACAACTTCTCGCTGTTCGTCAACCTGGTCCTGGTCGGCGTCGGCATCCTGACGGTGATCTTCTCGTCGCAAACCGTCGAGCGCGACGGCATTCCGGCGGGTGAGTACTACGCCATCATGCTGTTTGCCATCGTCGGCATGATGCTGATGGGGCAGGCCACCGACCTGCTGGTGATCTTCCTGGCGCTCGAGACCATGTCGATTGCGGTCTACGTGCTGACCGGCATCCGGCGCGAGCAGCAGCAGAGCACCGAGGCGGCGTTTAAGTACTTCCTGCTCGGCGCGTTCGCCAGCTCGTTCTTCCTCTACGGCGTGGCATTCCTCTACGGCGTGACCGGCAGCACCAACCTGGACCGCATCGGCTCGGTGATTGCCGCCCAGTCGATGAGCGGCAACCCGATGATCCTGCTGGGCGTCGGCCTGCTGATTGTCGGCTTTGCCTTCAAGGTGGCGGCGGTGCCGTTCCACATGTGGTCGCCCGATGTTTACGAAGGGGCGCCCGCCGTCGTCACCGGTTTCATGTCAACCGGCGTGAAGGCTGCCGCGGTGGCCGCCTTCGTGCGCGTGTTCCTGTCGGCGCTCGAGCCGATGATTACCGACTGGGCGCCGGTGCTGTGGGCGATTGCCGCGGCGACGATGGTGCTCGGCACGGTGGTCGGCGTGGCGCAGACCAGCCTCAAGCGCATGCTGGCGTATTCGAGCATCGCGCATGGCGGCTACCTCCTGGCCGGCCTGGTCGCGGGTAACGACGTCGGCAAGGCCGCCATCCTGTTCTACCTGGCCGCCTACGCCCTGACCAACCTCGGCGCCTTTGGCGTGATCGCCCTGCTTGGCACGCGCGAGCGCGCCAACGACGACCTGCGGGACTACGCCGGCTTGTTCAAGAGCCACCCGGCGCTGGCGGTGTTGATGACGTTCTTCCTGCTGTCGCTCGGCGGCTTCCCGCCGACCGCGGGCTTCATTGCCAAGTGGTACGTGTTCAGCGCCGCCATCGGCTCCGGCTACTACGGCCTCGCCATCATCGGCGTGCTGTCGAGCGTGGTCTCGGTGTTCTTCTACCTGCGGATTGTCGTGATGATGTTCATGACCGACCGCGACGCCCGGCCCGTGCCGGCCCCCATCACCGGCGTGGCCATGGGGGGCCTGGTGCTGGCGCTCGTCGGCGTGCTCTACCTCGGCGTGCTGCCGACCGCGGTGATCGACTTCGCGCAGGCATCCATCAGCACGATCTTCTAGCCGCGTCCCGGTGTAGTGTCCGGCTTCTTGACCAGGATCGCATCGGCGACGTGGTCAGCCGGAACTGGATCCGAGCAGCGTCGCCAGCTGTTGGTCCTGTGCCGGCAGCACGGTCCGCAAGTCGAGCAGGACGCGATCGTGCTCGATCCGGGCGATCACCGGCGGGTCGAGCGTGCGCAGCCAGGCCTCGGTGGCCGCCGCGGATTCGCCGGCGCGGATGATCGACACCAGCACGGTCGGCAATTCCAGCCCTGGCGCGCTGCCGCCGCCGACCGCTGAGGCGCCGCTGGTCGTCGCGACCTGCCAGCCCGCTGTAGCCAGCCGTTCCCCCAGGACCCGCGCCCGAGATGCGAGGGATTCGACTGAGGCGTGCAGCATCTGCTGCACCGGGATGGTGGTAGCCGCGCGGCCGGCCGCGTATTCCGCGAGCGTCGCCTCGAGGAGCGCGAACGTGAGCTTGTCGGCGCGCAGGGCCCGCATCAGCGGATGCGTCCGCAGGCGGTCGACCAGCGCCTTGCGTCCCGCGATGATGCCGCACTGTGGCCCGCCGAGCAGCTTGTCGCCGCTGAAGCACACCAGGTCCACGCCGGCGGCGAGCGAAGCCTGCACCGCCGGCTCGCCGGCAAGGTCGTCCACCAGGCAGCCGCTGCCGATGTCTTCGACCACCGGCACGCCCATGGCGCGACCGGCCTGCACCAGGTCGGCCAGCGCCGGCCGCTCGGTGAAGCCTTCGATCCGGAAGTTCGACGGATGCACGCGCAGGAACATGGCGGTGGCCGGCGTGACGGTCGCGGTGTAGTCGTTGACCCGCGTGCGATTGGTGGTGCCCACCTCGCGCAGCGTGGCGCCCGACTGGCGCATGATGTCGGGGACCCGGAAGCCGCCGCCAATCTCGACCGCTTCGCCGCGCGACACCACCACCTCGCGGCCGTTGGCGAGGCCGCTCAGGATCAACAGCGTCGCCGCCGCGTTGTTGTTGACGACGATGGCGGCTTCGGCGCCGGTGAGGGCGGTGAGCAGCGATTCGGCGTGGACCGTGCGCGAGCCGCGCGCCCCGGCCGCCAGGTCGTATTCGAGGTTCGAGTAGCCGGCGGCGATGGCCGCGGCGCGCTGCAGGGCGGCTGGCGCCAGCGGCGCACGGCCCAGGTTGGTGTGGATCACGACCCCGGTGGCGTTGATGACGGGCCGCAGCGACCCGCGCGCGCTCGAGGCGAGGGTGTCGCGGGCCACGAGTTCAAGGTGCGCGCTGGCAGCTTCGCTGTCCGCCGGCCCGTTTCCGGCCGCAATCGCCTCGCGGAGCCGCTCCGCGCCGGCGCGCAGGGCGTTCACCGTGGCGTCCACGCCGTGGGCGGTCTCCAGTTCGCGCACCGCGAGCCGCTGGCGCAGCGCCTCAATCGACGGAATCACCCGGAAGTCTCGCACCTTGGAAATATAGTACGATTCTCGTTCCCATGACGCAGCGAACGCATCGTCCGGCCGAGAAGTTCTGGCCGTACGTCGAGAAGCCGGAAGAGCCGACGGCCGAGGAGTTGGCCGCCCTCGATCCCGATCTCCATGCGACGCTGTTTGGCCCCCGCGCCCTGCCGTTTTCGGTGACCCTGGTGTTTCCGCCGTTTGAGGGACCGGGGTATGACACCGCCGTGGCCAAGGCCAGGGCGTCGGCCGAGTATCGCGAGACCGGCGAGGGCGCCGATCGCCGTCACCGGGCGCGGTTCTTTCCGGGCGAGGCGTTGCGCCTGAGGGACCTGTTCGAGATTGTGGGCCCGGTGCCCGGGTGCGAGGTGCTGATCGACGACCGGCCCGTTCCATATTCTCGGGAGCTGTGGCTGCCGATGATCTGGCTACTTCTTCTCGACTAGGCCAGGGCCGTGGCGTCTCCCAAGAGCGACTTCGACAAGGAGATGCAGCACCTCGAGGCCGAGATTCGGCGCCTCGAGGCGGAATACAACATGTTCTTTGCCGGCCGTTTGCCGCGGCTGCCTTGGGAAACGCGGACGCGCGTCGAGGCATTGGTCAAGAAGCACGACCGATCCTTCATCCGCAACACCGCTGACCGGTTCCGCTTCGAGTCGCTGCAGAACAAGTACGCCAAGTTCTGCGAGCTGTGGGAGCGGCAGATCAGCCAGATGGAGGGCGGGCGCCCCAAGCGGGGCGGCGGGGCGAAGCCGCCGCCGTCGCCGCCACGAGCTGTCCCCAAGGCCGAGCAGGCCACCGCGGGTGATCCCGATCGGGTGGTCCGGTTCTCGAGCAGCGGCGCAGACGATGCCCGGGTGAAGGAGCTGTTCCAGACGCTCTCGGAGCTGAAGCAGGCGGCCGGCGAGGCGGCGGTGCCCATGGACCGGGTAGCCGCGCTCGTCAAGGCGCAGGTCGAGAAGTACGCCGCCGACGGCAGCGAGGTGGCGTTCCGGGTGGGGGTGAAGGACGGGAAGGTGTCGCTGACGGTGAAGCCGGTGCGGGCGGGGGAGGACTGAATGGTCTTGCGGGGAACCGATGCCGGGAGGGAGCCCGGCACCGGTTCGGTCAAGCGATAACTACGCGGCGCGGGTTACGTTGCCGGCCTGGGGACCCTTCGGTCCGTCGACGATTTCGAACTCAACCGGCTGTCCCTCTTCGAGCGAGCGGAAGCCGGCGCCCTGAATCGCCGAGTAGTGCACGAACACATCGGAGCCGCCTTCGCGCTCGATGAAACCGTAACCCTTGGCGTTATTGAACCACTTGACCTTGCCTGTAATACGCATCGTTCTGTTCCTGTCTTGCAGGTGGCTCAGGCCACCGTAGTGATCGACCCTCAGTCCCATCCCAAGGATGAGCTTGAGGGCAACAAAAAAGGCCGCAACTTGCGGCCTTCTGGTCCGCGCACATGGACTGCGGGGATGATACCGGGCCGTTACATTTGGTGTCAATTGGCAATACAAACGGCCATGGATGGATTTTCGTGTTTTATTCGATTGGATGGGGTGAGGGTCAATGCGCCGTGCGATTCTGAGTGTTTCCGACAAGGCCGGCCTGGTCCCGTTTGGGCGCGCCCTGGCCGACCGTGGCTTCGAATTGGTGTCGACCGGCGGCACCGCCAAGGTGCTGGCCGATGCCGGCCTGCCGGTGGTCAATGTGAGCGACGTGACCGGCTTTCCCGAGATGATGGACGGCCGCGTCAAGACCCTGCACCCCAAGATCCATGGCGGCATCCTGGCCCGCCGGCACCATCCCGAGGACCTCGCCCTGGCTGCCGAGCACGGCATTGGCATGGTCGACCTGGTCGTGGTCAACCTGTATCCGTTCGTGGCGACCGCTGCCAAGCCCGGCATCCACTTCGATGATCTGATCGAACAGATCGACATCGGCGGCCCCAGCCTGGTCCGCGCCGCGGCCAAGAACTTCCGCGACGTGTTGATCGTGGTCTCGCCGACGGATTACGACGAGGTGATCGCGGAGCTCGATCGGACCGGCGGGCCCTCGGTTGAGTTTCGCTTTGACCTCGCCCGCCGCGCCTTCGCGCACACCGGCAGCTACGACACCGCGATTGCCGGGACGCTCGCCGAGGTCAGCATCGACGGGGACGCCTTCAGCCGGGGAGCCGGGTCTTTAGACCCGGCGGTTGAGACCTTTGCCCCCGACGAGCTGTCGCTCCACGCGCACAAGCTGCGCGATCTTCGCTACGGCGAGAACCCGCATCAGCCGGCGGCGTGGTACGCGATCGAGCCCGAATCGGGCCTCGGCGCGCCTGCCATCCTGCAGGGCAAGGAACTCTCGTTCACGAATCTCCTCGACCTCGACGCCGCCGCCCGCATCGTGCTCGAGTTCAGCGAGCCGGCCGCCGCGGTGATCAAGCACACCAACCCGTGCGGGGTCGCGACCGGCGCGACCATCGCCGAGGCCTGCGTCCGCGCGCGCGAGGCGGATGCGCTGGCGGCGTTCGGCGGCATCATCGGCCTCAACCGGCCGATCGACGCCGACACCGCCACCGCCATCGTCTCGACCTTCATCGAAGCGGTCGTCGCGCCCGCGGTCGATGAGGCGGCCCGGCCGATCCTGGCGAAGAAGGCGAACTTGCGTGTGCTCGAGGCCGATTTCGGCGCGCTCGGCAGCAGCGAGTATCGCTCCATTCTTGGCGCCCTGCTCGTGCAGCAGCGCGACCAGGTGGTCGAAGCGCACCTGCCGTGGCCGGCCGAGGGCCTCACCGTCGTCACGAAGCGCCAACCCACCGCCGAGGAGTGGCAGGCGCTGCGCTTCGCCTGGCGGGTGATGGCGCATGTGAAGTCGAACACCGTGATCTTCACCGACGCGCATCGGACCCTCGCGATCGGCGCCGGCCAGATGAGCCGCGTGGACGCCGTCAAGGTGGCGACCATGAAGGCGGCGGGATGGAAGTCGGACGCGGTCGCCATGATCCTCGCGGGGTCGGTGGCGGCGTCGGATGCGTTCTTCCCGTTCCGCGATGGGCTTGATGCCGTGGCCGCGGCGGGCGCGACCGCGGTCGTGCAACCCGGCGGGTCGGTGAAGGACGCGGAGGTGATCGCCGCGGCGGATGAGCACGGCCTGGCCATGGTGTTCACGGGCCGGAGGCACTTCCGCCACTAGGATTCGCGGAGGTCTCCGCCGGCCGAGGCCGGCAACATCGTGTGGCGGTCTTTCCCGCCCTGGCCGCCGCGGATGGTGATCTGCCTGGCCGTGCCGTCGATGTCCTTGCGAGGGCAGCCGGGTGCGTCACTAATCGAGGTGGCTGGAGGGGGCGCAGTGCCTGAGTAGCATCATGAATGCATTCCGCTCTTTGCTCAGCCTGTTGGTCGTGACATCACTCATGGTCGGGTGCTCCCAGTCGCCTTCCACGCCGACGTCGCCGTCGTCGGTCACAGCCGGTCAACTGGCCGGCGTCTGGAACGTCGTGTCGATCCAGTCAACCGGTCAGCCTGAGCAGACGGTGCCCGCGGGCACCAGCTACACCGTGACCTTCGACGACGGTCGCTTGTCGACGCGGTTGGACTGCAACGTGTGCAGCGGTGCGTTCGCGCTGTCAGGGCAGACCCTGGCGGTGGGGCCGGTGCTGGCGTGCACGCGAGCGGCGTGCGCCACGATGGCATTTGGGGACGCGTACATCAGGGTGTTGACTGGGGACAGCACGCTCACGCTGGTGGGCGGCCCGCTGGTGCTGTCATCGGCACGGGGAGTATTGCGGTTCATGCGCTAGTGCGGGAAACCCATTGTGAAGACTTCTTCAACGAAGCGCCGGCCGACGGCGAAGATTCTGCGCGGGTAGCGTGGTGGAGGCGATGATCAGGCCATCGGTCAAAGAACAGCTGCATCCCCGGAACCGATTTCGCACCGGCTACGACTTCCCACGCCTGGCCGCCGGCAGTGCTCGCCTGGCGGCGTTCGTCGCCCCCAACGCGTACGGCGATGCGTCCATCGACTATGCCAATCCGGCGGCGGTGAAGGCCCTCAACCAGGCGCTGCTCAAGGACGCGTACGGCATCGGGCACTGGGACCTGCCGCCAGGCTACCTGTGTCCGCCGATCCCAGGGCGTAGTGACTACCTTCACCATCTCGCCGATCTGCCAGGCATCGGCGGCGACCGTGTCCGCGTCCTCGACATCGGGACCGGTGCCAACTGCATTTACCCGCTCATCGGCGCGAGTGAGTACGGCTGGAACTTCGTCGGATCCGAGACTGATCCGGTGGCGCTGCGGTGGGCGAAGAACCTGGTCTCGGCGAACCCGGCGGTCTCGCCTCTGGTCGAGTGCCGGTTACAGGAGTCGTCGCTGGCTTGCTTCAGGGGCGTCGTCACGGCGGGTGAGACCTTCGACCTGTCGATGTGCAACCCGCCGTTTCACGCCTCAGCCGAGGCTGCCGCGCACGGGACAGGTCGGAAACACCGCAACCTCGGCCACCAGCGGGGCAGGGTTCCGGCGCTGAATTTTGGGGGCCAGGCGGGCGAACTGTGGTGCGAGGGCGGGGAGCTGGGGTTCGTGCGCCGCATGATTACGGAAAGCGCCGAGCGGCCCGGATTGTGCCGCTGGTTCACGACCCTGGTCTCACAGCGCGCGCACCTGCCGCGGCTGTTTCACGCGCTCGAGGCCGTGAACACCGTTGACGTGCAGACGCTCGACATGGTGCATGGCCAAAAACAGAGCCGCATCCTGGCGTGGACGTTCGCGCGCTCGTAGACGTTAGAATCAGGTCATGGACAAGACGAGGTCGTTGATGAACCGCCGTGAGGCCCTGGGTGCCATCGCCGCCACTGCGGCGCTGCCGCTGTTGCCCGGCTGCAACAGCACGCCGGAACCCGTGCCGGCCGCGACGAACCCCGAAGCCGACGCGCTCGCGCTGCTGGATCAAATCGGCGAACACTACCTGCGGTTCGCACCGGAAGGCGCGACGACCCTCGGGATCGACACGGGCGCTCGGCTGGCACTGCGCTCCCAGCTCGCCGACCGGTCGGCCGATGGCCAGAAGAAGATCGCCGACCAGGTGCGGCAGGATCTCGAGCGTGCCAATGCGTTCGACACCTCGCGCCTCACGCATGCCACCCGCACCAGCGTCGAGGTCGTGCGCAGTGCCTACGGGCTCGCGGCCGAGGGCTTTGCGCTGCCGTACGGCGACATCACGGTGGGCAGCTGGCGCAACACGCCGTATGTGGTGATCCAGAATGTCGGCGCCTATCTCGACCTCCCGCGATTCCTCGACAGCGATCACCCGGTCAACGACGCGGCCGACGCCGAGGCGTATCTTGCGCGCCTGCAGTCGTACGCGAAGCAGCTCGACGGCGAACGGGGGCGCATCGAGGCGGCCCGCGGCCAGGGCCTGGTGCCGCCGGCGTTTCTGATCGACAAGGCGTTGTCGCAGATGCGGCTGTCGGCAACAAGCGCGCGCGACGGCGGCTCGCTGGTGGCATCCATCGCCCGGCGCACGAAGGCCATCCCCGGGAACTGGGCTGAGCGCGCGAAGGCCATCGCCGCGCAGGAGATCGCGCCGGCGCTCGATCGTCAGATCGCCGAACTCGAGGCGCAACGCGCCCTTGCCAAGGACGATGCCGGAATGTGGGCGCGGCCGAATGGCGACGAGTTCTACCGGTGGGCGCTGAAGGCCTCGACCACCACCAGCATGACGCCCGACGAAGTGCATGCCATGGGGCAGAGCGAACTGGCGCAGCTGCATGCCCGGATGGACACGATCCTGGCGGGCGCCGGCTACACCAAGGGCACGGTGGGCGATCGCATGAACGCACTGGCCACGGATCCGCGGTACCAGTTTGCCGACGGCGACCAGGGCCGCGCCGAGATCATGGCGTTCATCGAGGAGCGCGTCGCCTGGATCCGCGCGCAGCTGCCGCGCGCGTTCAACACGCTGGTCAATCCGAACATGGAAGTGAAGCGGCTGCCGCCGGAAGAAGAGCCGGGCGCGCCCACCGCTTACGGGGGCGCCGGGTCCATCGACGGCAAGATTCCCGGCAAGTACTGGATCAACCTGAGGACGCCGGCGCTGCACAGCAAGTACAGCCTGGCCGACCTGACGTTTCACGAATCGATTCCGGGGCACATCCTGCAGGGCGAGTACACGCGCCAGTCGCCACTGATCCGCCAGTTGCTGGCCTTCAATGCCTACTCGGAAGGGTGGGCGCTCTATGCGCAGCAGCTCGCCGACGAGCTCGGCGCCTATGCCAGCGATCCGATCGGGCAACTCGGCTACCTGCAGGCCCTGGCGTTCCGCGCGTGCCGGCTGGTGGTCGATACCGGCATTCACGCCAAGCGCTGGACGCGCGAGCAGGGCGTGCGGTTCTTCGTCGAGGTCAACGGCTCCAACCAGATGGAAGTGGCGAGCGAAGTCGATCGCTACTGCTCATGGCCCGGGCAGGCCTGCGGCTACAAGGTCGGACACAGCGAGATCACCCGCCAGCGGGAGCGGGCCACGGCAGCGATGGGACCGAAATACGACGTCAGGGCCTTCAACGACACCCTGGTGCTCGGCGGCAACGTGCCCCTCGACGTCCTGAAGAAGAACGTGGACCAGTACATCGGGACGGCCAAGACGAGCGCGTGATGATCAGGGCGGCGGCCGCATCGCGTCCAGGCGATTGGTCGCGGCCATGATGTCGCGCTTCAATTGCCTGACCGTCTCGCGCACCAGGTCCTTGCCCTTGCGGGCGGCGTCGTCCACGGTGGTCTTCAACTTGCCCAATGGCGACTCCCGCATGGCGGCGAGGTCGGCGTCGAGCGCCGCCAGTTGCTCCTCGAGTTCCGCGGCCCGGCGGACCAGCCGTAAGCGCATGGCCTCGGGGTCGCTGCCCTCCACCGCCTCGGGACTCTTCTCCCAGGCCTGCAGGATCGAGCGCAGCAGTTCTTCGTCGCCGAGCGCGTAAGCCCGGTTGGCTTCGATCATGAGCGTGTGACGCCGATCCCTGGTGGCTTCGTCGCGGGAGAGATCTGGGTGAATGGTCCGGGCGACATCGCGAAACAGTTTGCGCACGGCGTCCGAGGTGAAGCGGGGCAGGGGCTCGGGCCTCTCGGCGGCGGGTGCCGCGCCCGGTTGCTTGGGGCCGCCCGCGCGGTTCGCCGCGTTCTTGGCGAGCTCGCCCAGTTCGGCGTCAGCAATCGCGAGCTCGAGCTGTTCGAGCTGCTCGTGCAGTGAGCCGACCTGTTGACGGTAGGTCACCTTGAAGGTGTTGAGCTCGGCTTTCACCCGCAGGACGTCGGCGCTCTGTTGCGCCAGCCGGGTGTCGAGTTCGGCCACGCGCGCGCCCAGGTGTTCCAGATCGTCGCCGTCACGCTCGGCCGCCACCAGTGAGGTCACGCCAGAATGATAGCGGATAGCGGGGATGCGTTAGACTCCCCGCAGAGGCGCTGTCGGCGATCAATCGTGGTGCCATGTCGCGCGGATGAGCCACTCGGTGTGCGACGGCCACAGACGATGCCCGCATCCCATCGCTGTTCGAGAAGATCATGAGGAGTGTCGCATGGCGCCGTTCGTTGCGTTGACCGGGTACCGGGAGTTCGATACCGAAACGATGACGCGACGGGCGGCGTCCTTCTATGAGGATGTGAAGCGGCGCCGGACCGTCCGCGACTTCTCGGCTCGGCCCGTGCCGCGCGAGGTGATCGAGTCTTGCGTCAGGGCGGCGGGCACCGCACCGAATGGCGCCAACCTGCAGCCGTGGCACTTCGTGGCGGTCAGCGATCCGGCGATCAAGCGGAAGATTCGCGAGGGCGCGGAAGAAGAAGAACGCGCCTTCTACAGCGGCAAGGCGCCGCAGGAGTGGCTCGACGCGCTGGCGCCGCTCGGCACCGACGAACACAAGCCGTTTCTCGAGACGGCGCCATGGCTGATCGTGATCTTCGGCGAGAGCTTCGGCCAGTTGCCGGACGGCCGCAAGGTGAAGCACTACTACACCCAGGAATCGGTCGGGATCGCCACGGGCATCCTGATCACGGCCGTGCATCATGCCGGCCTCGTGTCGCTGACTCACACGCCCAGCCCGATGGGTTTCCTGAACGAGATCCTGGGCCGTCCCGCACGCGAGCGCGCGTTCCTGATCCTGGTGGTCGGTTATCCTGCGGATGGGGCCACGGTACCCGACATCGCCAAGAAGGATTTAGCCCAGATCGCGACGTTCATCTAACCGTGAGAGAATCCGCCCGAGGTCCCCGATGAAACTGCTTGTCCTGGTTGCGGTATTCGCTTTCACCACTGGGGCCGTTGGCATCGCTCGGCAGCCTCCGACGGGGGCCATCCGCTCGGTCGACCACTACGTTCGGGTGACGTCGACCGTGCCGTCGATCGCCGGCCAGGTCGCCAACATCTACGTGCGCGAGCGCGTGAAGGCCGGTGCCGCCGCGCCGGCCGCCGATCGCGTGGTGCTGTTCGTGCACGGCGCCGGCACGCCCGCCGAAGTGGCCTTCGACCCGTCCGCGCCCGGCTACAGTTGGATGGCCTACCTGGCCGATGCGGGCTTCGATGTGTTCTCGATGGACACCACCGGCTACGGCCGCTCGACCCGGCCCGCCGCGATGAACGACCCGTGCAACCTGTCGCCCGAGCAGCAGAAGTTGTTCGTGCCCGCGTTGCTCGCAGCGCCATGCGCGCCGGCTTATCCCAGCCAACTCACCAACATCGCCTCCGACTGGAACGACATCGCCGGGGTCGTCAACTACATCCGTGCGCTGCGCAAGGTCGACAAGGTCAGCCTCGTGGCGTGGTCGCTCGGCGGTCCGCGCGCGGGCGGCTATGCCGCTCAGCATCCGGATAAGGTGCGGTCGATGGTGTTACTGGCCCCAGCCTACAACCGCACCGCCGAGGCCATGGCGCCGCCGCTGCCGCGGGCCGGCGTGGCGTTCAACACCCAGTCGAAGGCCGAGTTCGTGGCCAACTGGGATCGGCAGGTCGGGTGTGCCGACCAGTTCGAGCCCGCCGTGCGCGAAGCGGTGTGGGCCGACATGATTGCCTCGGACCCGGTTGGAGCCACCTGGGGCGACGGTGTGCGCCGGGCACCATCCACCACGACCTGGGGATGGAATGCCGCGATGGCGGCCTCGACCAAGATCCCCACGCTGATCGTCGCCGCCGCGCTTGACAAGCAGGTCACGCCCGAGCGCGTGCGTCCCCTTTACGACGACCTCGGCTCGAGCGATAAGGTGCTGATCGATCTGGGCTGCGCGTCGCACAACGCCATGTGGGAGAAGAATCGCCTGTTGCTGTTCGAGGCGTCGCTGGACTGGCTGACCAAGGGCGCGGTGGGTGATGCGAAGAGCGGCATCATCCGCATGGGCTACCCGGCGGGCACGCCTTAGGCGGGAAAACGCAGCTTCAATTCGTCGGGCGTCACGGTCGACGCGCCGAACTTGCCGACGACGATGCTGGCGGCCTCGTTGGCAATGCGGGCCGCCTCGGCCATGTTGGCGCCGGCGGCGATGGCCAGCGCGAGGATCGCGATCACCGTGTCGCCGGCCCCGGTCACGTCGGCCACTTCCCGTGCGGACGCGGGCAGGTAGCCGTCGACGCCGGCGTGGCTCAGCCACATGCCGTGCTCGCCGCGGGTAATCAGCACGTTTGCCACGCCGAGCCGCTGGCGCAGCGCCTCGGCCGCCCGCCGCGCATCGTCGTGCGACTCAATCCGCATGTTGGTGGCGCTCTCGGCCTCGACGTGATTGGGCGTCACGAGCGCCGCTCCGGCGTAGTACTCGATGTGCGGGACTTTCGGGTCGACGATCACGGGGATGCCGGCCGCCTGACCGTAGGCCGAGAGGTGCGCCATTGACCGGCGGGTGACCACGCCCTTTTGGTAATCCGAGACCAGGATCACCTGCGCCGACCTGGCGCGAAGGTCGACCTGCGCGGCGAGGGCGTCTTCAACGGCCTGGCCGACTTCGTGATTGGATTCGTAATCGACCCGCGCGACCTGCTGGTTGCGGGTCGTGACGACGCGCATCTTGGTGGTGGTCGTACGCTCGGGGTCGGTGATCAGGCCGGTGCCATGAATGCCCCTGGCCGCCAGCTCGTTCTTCAGTTGCCCGCCGGCTTCATCAGCGCCGATGACGCCAACCAGGTCGACGGCGGCGCCCATCGCGCGCAGGTTGTGCGCGACATTCGCGGCCCCGCCGAGCCGCCACTCTTCGTGGTCGAACACCACCACCGGCACCGGGGCTTCTGGCGAAATGCGGCTGACCCGGCCGATCACGAAACGATCGAGCATGACGTCACCGACCACGGTGATGCGCCGCGAGCCGAAGCGGTCGATCAGTTCGTGGGCGCGGGCGGAGCCAATCTCGGGCAGCAGCGACGCGCTCATGCCGGCAGGCCCCCGTCGCGGTTGGCGGCGAACGGCAGGGTGATCACGACCAGCAGCAGCATCAGGAACTCGGAGTCGCCGAAGTTGTACTCGGTCAGCCCGGCGGCGAGCATGGCGGCCATGGCGCCGAGCCCCGCGGCGGCCAGCACCTTGTGCCGCGACCGTCGCAACAGCTGGTAGAGGCCGAGGGACGCCGAGCCGACGAACCAGAGCCAGGCCCCAAGGGCCGGCAGGCCACGCTCGGCCGCGATCTGCATGGGAACATTGTGGAGGTGCGGGTTGGTCGGCTTCACGGCATCGGGCACGCGATAGTACGGATAGACGCGTTCAATCTGGTCCGGCCCGACGCCGGCCAGGGGGTAGTCCTTCACGATCGCGGCCCCGGCCTGCAGCATGGCGATGCGGTCGCGGCTGGTCAGGTCGTTGCGGTCGAAGATCGAATACATGCGATCGGTCAGCGCCTGCGGCGCCAGCAGGATGCCGCCGACGATGACGATCGGGATCAGCGCGAGCAGGCGGAAGTCCTTGGCCAGGAACAGCACGGCGACGCCGACCGCGACGCCCACCCACGCGCCGCGGGTCAGCGTGAGGCTGAGCGCCACGAGCAGCGCCGGCATGATGAAGGCCGCCCACAGGCGTCCCGAGGTGCCATGCAGCAGCCGCGCGGTGGCGGCGCAGATCACCAGCATGAGGGTGCCCGAATAGGTCATCCAGTGCGACAGGGTGCCTTGCGGCCGGCGGCCCAGGCCGTCGAAGTTGAGGACGCCGTACTGGACGATGCCGACGAAGGCGCTGGCGGCGCCAATGGTCAGGATGATGCTGAGCACCGAGTTGGCGCGGGCGCCTCGGGCCAGGTCGTAGGTCACCGGCACCAGCATCAGCAACACCAGCTGTTTGCTGTCGGTGAAACTGACCTCGGGATCGAGCGAGAAGCCGGCCGAGGCCAGCGTCAGTGCTGCGTAGGTGAGGAGCGGCCAGAAAAACGAGGGCGCCTGGAGCCGCTCGCTGCGCGAGATGTGCGAGATGAGCCACGTCAGCACGGCGACCGTCAGCAGGATCTGCGCCGCGGCGATCGACAGCTGCATGGTGGCGACGATGCCGACCAGCGCGAACAGGCCGATCTGCTCCAGGCGATCGCGGGGCGGCATGCCGGCGGTGAACGAGAGTGTCATCATCCTGCTACGTCTGACGTCTGACTTCTGACTTCTCACTTCGCAGCAGCGTCTGCGCGGCTGCGACCACCATGGTAGGCGAAATCCCGGTCAGGCAGCGAAAGTCGCCGGGCACGCAGTGCCGTTGATGACAGGGCCGGCAGGGGAGGGGGCCCGCGTCCACCGCGATGCTGCCGGCCGCGGGATCGCGCCACGGCATCGACCGTTCGGGCAGGGTCGGGCCGAACAGCGCCACCACCGGCGTGGCGGTGGTCGCGGCAAGGTGCATCGGGCCGCTGTCGCCGCCGATATAGAGAACGGCGCGGCCGACCAGGGCGCGCAGCTCCGACAGATCGAATTCGCCTGTGCGGACGATGCTCGTCGCGGCCGGCCCGGCCTGCGCGCGGGCCGCGGTCGCGACCGTCTCGGCCGCCGCAGCCTCCGACGGTCCAGAGGTGATGATGATGCGCCGCGCCGGATCGTCGATCGCCAGTTGCGCCGCGACCGTGGCGAACGACGCGGTCGGCCAGCGCCGGAACGGGTTGCCGGCGCTGACGTGCAGCACGACGACGGGGGCAGTGCCGGCGACACCGGCCGCGGCCAGGCGGCCGGCGACGCGCGCGCTGGCATCCGCATCGATGGGCATGACCACGGGATTGGCCGCCGCGTCCGGGGGATCGATGCCGAGCGCCGCGACGAGGTCCCACTGGTTGAGCACCGAATGGCGCGGCGGCACCAGCGACCGCGACCACGGTACGCGCGTCGTGTAACTCCACTGCCGGCCGGGCAGTGCGTACCCAATCCGCCGCGGCGCCCCGGTGGCCCAGGTCAGCCATCTGCTGCGCGGACCACCGTGAAAATCGACGACCACGTCAAATCGCTCGGCGCGAAGGCGCCGCGCGATCTGGAGGTCGTAGCGCAGGCGGGCCAGGCCGCGCGGCCGTTCGAGCACCAGCACCGCATCCAGGTCTGGATGGTGGCGCACCACGGGCTCGGCCGACGCTTCAACGAGGTAGGTGAGGTGGGCGGACGGAAACCGGCGGCGCACGGCGCCAATCGCGGGCGTGGTGAAGACCACGTCCCCGATCAGGCGCAGCCGGATCAGGAGGACCTTCAGGGCTCGACCGTCGCCTCGTCGATCAGCATCACCGGGATGTCGTCTTTAATGGGATAGACGCGGTGACACGAACCGCACTTGAGCGCGGTCCCGTCCTTGACGAGCGTGACCGGGGTCTTGCAGGCCGGGCACGCGAGAATTTCCAGCAGTTCAGCGTCGACGGGCATGACGGAATCTTAACACTGTGGTTCGCACGGCGGTTCAAATCACGGGGGTTCACGCAGGGGGGCAAGCACGGGGGTTCAACGCGGCAGTTCGCGGGGTAAGATCGCGCCATGCTGGTGATTCGCGTCGTCCTTGTCGCGCTGGCGGTGTCGGCTCCGGCGGTGGGGTCCGCCTCCGAGGGCGGGCAAGCCGCCGCCGTCGTGGACGACCCGAAGGCGCGGGCCTTCTACGAGTTCCTGATGGCGCGGCGGCTCGAAGCGGCCGGGGACACCGCCGGCTCGATGGCGGCGCTGCAACGCGCGCAGGCACTCGATCCCAATTCCGCCGAGATCGCCGCGGAAATGGCCGGCGCCCATGCGCGGCAGGACCAGGCGCAGTCGGCCATGCTGCAGGCCGAGCGCGCGCTCAGGCTGGATGCCGCCAACGTCGAGGCCCATTTCGTGCTCGCCCAGCTCTACGCCGAGTGGGCGGAAGGGACCCCGCCGCCCGCCGGTGAGACCGCGACCGGCGCCAGGGACAAGGCCATCGCGCACCTGGTGGCCATTCAGAAGTCTCCGGTGATGGCCGTCGATCCCAACCTGCAGATGACGCTCGGCCGGCTGCAACTGCGCGCCGGCCGCACCGCCGACGCCCTGCCCATTCTCGAACGCGTGGCGGCGCAGGCGCCCTGGGCCGCCGAGCCGCTGGTGCTGCTCTACGAGGCCTACGCGACCAGCGGCCGGTTCGATGAGGCCGAGAAGGCGCTCGTCGCCGCCGCTGAGATCAACCCGCGATACGGGGCGCAGCTCGGGCAGTACTACGAGCGGCGCAATCAATGGGACGAGGCTGCCGGCGCGTACGACGAGGCGCTCAAGCGCACGCGGCAACCGAGCCGCGACCTGCAGCTGCGCCTGGTTGCGGCGTTGCTCAATGTCGAGGACGGCGCGCCCCGCGCGCGGGTCGTGCTCGCCGACCTCCTGAAGGCCAACCCGAACGACGTGCGCGCGCTGTACCTGATGTCGAGCGTGGAGCGCGCCGGTGGCGACATGAAGGCCGCCGAGGCCGCGGCGCGCAAGATCATGGCGGCCGATCCCGCCAACGTCACCGGCCTGTACGCGCTGGTGCAGATCCTGTTCGATCGCTACGACTTCAAGCAGGTAGTCGAGGTCGTCGCGCCGTTCGCCAAGGACCCGGTCAGCCGTGCCAAGGGCCGGGAAATGGAAGGCGCCGCGGTCCTGGTCCAACTGGGCATCGCGCAACAGCAGCTCGCGCAGTGGGACGCCGCGATTGCCGCGTTCATGTCGGCCAAGGCGCTGACCCCCCGCGATCCGGAAATCGACGCGTACCTGGTGCAGGCGCACCTCGCGGCGCGGCGCTTCGATCGCGCCGAGTCGCTCGCGCGCGAGAACCTGGCTCGCAACCCCGACCAGCCGCGCATGGTCCGGCTGCGCGCACAGGCCCTCAGCAAGGGCGGCAAGCCGGCCGACGCACTGAAGCTGATGGAAGCCGGCGCCGCCGGTAACCCGTCCAGCCGCGAGTACGTGGTCGGCCTCGCCGACCTCTACACCGATCAGAAGCGCGCCGACGATGCGGTGCGCATGCTCGAACAGGCGCGCAAGACCTTCGGCGACGACGAAGTGCTGACCATGCGCCTGGCGACAGCCTACGAAGTCGGCGGCAAGCTGGCCGAGGCCGAGCAGCAGCTCCGCCGCCTGATGGCGGAGGACCCGTTGAACGCCGTCGCGCTCAATTCCCTGAGCTACATGCTGGCCGACCGCGGCCTGCGGCTGCCCGAAGCGGTGGCGCTGGCCGAACGCGCGGTGAAGATCGAACCCGGGAACCCGTCGTACCTCGACACGCTGGGGTGGGCGCTGTTCAAGCAGGGCAAGGTCGCTGAGGCCGAGGCGCCGCTGGCCAGGGCCGCTGCCGCGCTGACCGGCAACTCGGTGATCCAGGATCACCACGGCGACGTGCTCGCGCGCCGCGGCCGCCACGCCGAGGCGGTGGCGGCCTGGGAACGCGCCCTCGCCGGTGACGGCGAGCAGATCGATCGCGGCGCCATCGAGAAGAAGATCAAGGCCGCTCGCGCGAAGGGACGATGAGCCGCCTGTTCGCCGCGCTGGCCACGGCG
>JBEGVQ010000101.1:0-24820 GCA_041178345.1 Acidobacteriota bacterium
CGCGAGGGCCGCTTCGCGCTCTGGCAGGGCGGCATGGAGCCGAACATCCCGGTGGGATCGGACAGCGGCGTGGCCGCCGGCATGAAGCGCGCGCTGGGCGGCGCCGAACGGGAACAACGCGAAGGCGCCAGCGGCAAGTGGGTTGCCCACTGGAAGATGGTTCACATCGTCCGGCCGGTCTGGGAAAAGGCCGGCGAGGCCAACCAGATGGGGCGCCCGTGGCCGCGGTTGACCTACACCGATGCCGATGCGGCGGGCCTGACGCAACTGGAGCCGGCACCACGCACCGTGCGCGGTGCCCGCGATCTGATCAGCGTGGCCATCCAGTACGGTAACGCCTTTGGCCAGGGGCTGCAGGCCGCGGCGCTCAAGCCGGCCGATTTCTTCGGCAATGACGATGTGCTGTACCTGATGGAAGACATGGCGACGGGAGAGATCCGCCTGAGCATCCTGTGGGAATGGCTGCACAAGCAGGCGGTGCTGACCGAGGGCGAGCACGCCGGCGAGGTGTTCTCGGCCGAACTGTGCGCGCGCCTCATCGACGAGGAGTACGAAAAACTGCTGAAGGCCGGCAATCGGGACGTGCATGAAGTCTCGAAGACCACGACGCTGCCCATTGCGCGAGAGATTGTCGTCAGCTACGTCATGCGCCACACAAAGTTGCCGTGGTATATCGACCTGCTCAACATCAACCTCGGTAACCACGATCTCAACGAGGCTAGGCGACGAATCGGGCTGCTCGCCGACGCGTTCGCCGCCGACGGCACACGGATCACGGCGAACCTGGACTTTTGATTCCGACGGTCCGGTTGAAGCCGGACGTCATGACCGGAGAGCCCATGCGAAGACAACTGATCGCCGCCGTCGCCGGATTGATCGCCGGCTGTGCTTCGCCACTAATCGCGCAGCAGCCCGCGCCACCGCGTCCCGTGCCGACCAGCGCGTGGGCGCCCAAGCCGATCACGACACCCGGCTATGTGGCACCGCAGCAGCCGTGGGTGAAACTCTCGGACCTGAAGGCCAGGCACGAGGGGCAGGCCAACTGGCACGAGCTGCTGGTCGATGACGGCCGGCTGACCGCTGAGTATTTCTTCGCCGCGCCCGGCACCAGGGTCGGCCGGCGATTTCATCCCGACACGCGCGAGTGGTTCGCGGTGGTCGAAGGCGAGGTGCGGGTGGAGATCGAGGGGCAGGCGCCGATCACCGCGACCCGCGGGTCGTTGATCAACATCCCGCGCCAGACCTTTTACTCGGTCGAAACCATCGGCGCCGCGCCGAGCTTGCGGTTTGTCGTCAATGTTGCCGGCGCCAAGACGATGTATTCGCAAGAGGCTGCGCCGCCTGCCCCGGGGGCCGGCACGGCTTGGGTGCCCGTCACCATCAACCGCACACCCGGGCAGTACGACGAGTTCAACCAGCCGCACCTGAACATTCACGAGGCCGCGGCGAAGAACGAGAAATACTCCGGCGGCCGCTTCGTCCGCGACGACAAGTCAGAAATGCTCGTGCTCTACGGTCACGAGAAGAACCTGCCGCCACTCAACCCGCTCGACAAGGGCCACTTCCACGCCGAGAGCGCGGAATTCTGGCTCGTGTTTGCCGGGCAGATCCGCTACGCATTCGAAGGGCAAGAACCGTTCGTTGCCAGCGAGGGCGACGTGGTCTACGTGCCCGCCGGCACCTGGCATGCCACGCGCTACACCGGGCCCACCCCCTCGTGCCGGCTGTCGATCACCGAGTACGTCGGGAACGCCTTGTTGCTGGAGCAGCGCAAGCCGTAGGCAACCCTTCCACCCTCGCCGAGGCTACGGCGGACAGGGCAGGGTTGGATCTAGCGGTCGTTCAACCGGATCGACCGTGCGACGCGGGTGAAGACGGCGGTGTAGAGGTCGATCTCACGATCCGGCGCGACCGCGAGGTGATAAAAGAGGTTCCCGTCAGCCAGCAGCGTCGTGTGGACATCCACGTGCTCGACCCCGCCAAGGACCGAACGGCCTTCGAGCGGTGTGAGGATGGCGGCGCGGCCAGACAGCTGCACGTTGCGCTGGGAACCGGCCACGCGCATGCCCTCGTTACCCTGAAGGAAGCCCTCCACCAGTGTTTGCGTCGCCTTCCTGAGGTCGCGGGAAGAGGCGCGCATGACGCCCAGCTCGACGCCGTGCGTCATGGTCTCCTGTCCGTTAGCCTGGCCGTAGCCGTTCTGTGGCACGTACTTCACGGAGCTTTCTGACGCGAGCGCCGTCCAGTTGCTCGGGATGCTCACCTGGAAGAGCTTGCCGCCCGTCACGGTGCGGTACTGGGTCGCGGGCCGCGGCACCGGATCGCCGACGCGTCCCACCGACACCGGCGCACGGTTGCCCTCCCCGCCGCCGCTGCGACTGTTGCGTTCGACCTCGGCCATGGTTCGAGCCGGGCCGAGCGAGGCGAAGCGCGAGCGGGTGCGGGCGAACCCGCTGTCGTCGGGTCGCGGCGCCACGCGCAGTTGATGTGCCTCCTGTGTAATGTACGCCGTTCGGTTGCCCGGGTTGGGGTGGCTGCTGAGCCACTGGGGCGGGGCGCCGTTGCCCTGCTTGGCGATGGTCTCGAACATCTGCGCCAGGTCGCGCGGGTCATAACCGGCGCGTGCCATGATTTGCGCGCCGAGCAAGTCGGCCTGCTTCTCGTACTCGCGGCTGTACTTCAGCAGCCACGTGCCCAGGCCGAACTGCGATCCCTGGGAAATGACCTCCCCCCAGCCGCCGCCGATGACCGCCCCGGCAATGGCGCCGGCGAGCGCGCCAATCTGGAAGCCCTGCGCCTTGGTAGCGTTGGCGGTGCCGTGGCGCAGCAGCACGTGCGCCAGCTCGTGCGCCATCACGCCGGCGACTTCGCCTTCGCCGCCGGCGGCCTCGAACATGCCTCGGTTGACGAACATGGGCCCGCCGGGCAGCGCGAACGCGTTGATGTCCTTGAGGTTCACCGGCGTGAACGAGTGGTCGAACTGGGGCTTGTTGAGGTCGGCCGGCGCCGCGCTGACTAGCCGCTCGCCCAGCCGCTCGAGGTAGCCCTCGATTTGATCGTCGGTGATGATGGGGTACTGCTTGCGGACCTCGGCGGCGGCTTCCCGGCCGATCTGCACGTCCTGCTCGACGGTGTACTTGTTCTTCGGTGGGGTCACCTTCGTCTGCGCCACCACGGTGGTCGCGACCAGGGTGAACACCAATGCCAGCCGGCTGTGCAGTTTCATCTCGATTGTCCTCAGGCGTTTCTATTTCAAGAACCGCGCCGCTGCCAAACGTCCCTTTTGAATGTTGTATACCCAAAACCAGACGACTTCGGCAGCCTGCTGCCCATAAACGGTAAGACGGCAGAGGTGGATGCAAGTTTCCCCGTGTTTCAATGGGCACGGCTCTTGCTCTGCATGGCCCCGTGAGCGTAATTGTCGCGCTCGGGGAGTGGAAGATGAGAATTGGCCTTGGAGTGATGGCCGCGGTGCTGTTGACCGCCAGCGTCACCGCCGCGCAGAGCAACACCGACATGGCGACCTTGGAACGCAAAGTCCAGGATGCGCAGTCGGCACTCGCCCGCGTCGAGCTCACGGGCAACTACCGTGAACTGAAAGACCTCGAAGACGACCTGGCTTACCTGCGCGTCAAGGCGCGCCGGGGCGAGACCGTGACCGCTCGCGAGCGCCGCGACCTGAGCGACCGTCTCGATCGCTACATCGCGCGCGTCGGGGGCATCTCGACCACCGATGACACGAGCGACAACCGCGATCGCGACCACCGGCAGAAGAACAACCAGCAGGGCAACCAGTCCTCGCGGACCATCCCGGCCGACACCGAGCTCGACGTGCGGCTGAGCGCGGGCCTCACCTCCGACACCGCCAAGGTCGAGGACGCGGTCGAGGCGACCACGGTCGTTGACCTGTATCGCGGTGACGACCTGATCGTGCCGGCCGGCTCCCGGCTGACCGGTTACGTGTCATCCGTCGAGCGCGCCAGCCGCACCGATCGCAAGGGCAGCCTGACGCTTCAGTTCACGCGGCTGATGGTGAACGGCCGCACGTACGATGCGCGCGGGAACGTGATCCAGGCGCTTGAAAGCGGCGGGATCAAGAGCGAGCTTCCCGGCATTGCCGCCGGCTCCGGAATCGGCGCGATCATCGGCGGCATCCTCGGCGGCACTAAGGGTGCCATCGCCGGCATCCTGATCGGCGGTGGCGGCGTGCTCGCCGCCACCGAAGGCAAGGACGTCCACCTGCCCGAGGGCACGGTGCTGCGCATCCGCTTTGAAGCTGCGGTTCCGCTGAGCCGCTAGGACCCGGGAGCGTGGACCGGGGTATACCTGGCCACGCACACCGGCCGGCCCCGCCAACTCCCTGAGGTAAGATCGCTGTTTGGGGAGACCAACATGAAGCTCAGTGTGATCGCGGCCGCCTTGACCCTTGCCGTGGGTGGCGCCGCCGGCAGTGCAACCGCGCAGGGCGTGGACCCGCGTCCGGCCAACAATCCCGAACAAAAGCCCGCCAGCGCCGGGCAAACCGATGCGCCCGAGCAGAAGTCCGGGGTCGTGTTCGACGTGGTGACGGTGGCCGAGGGGCTGGTCAACCCGTGGAGCCTGGCGTTCCTGCCCGGCGGCAAGATGCTCGTCACCGAGCGGCCGGGACGCCTGCGGGTGGTTGGCGCCGACGGCACGCTGTCAGCGCCCGTCGCCGGATTGCCTGCGGTTGACGCGCGCGGCCAGGGCGGCCTGCTCGACGTCGTGCTCGACCCGGCCTTTGCGAAGAACAACCTCATCTACTGGAGCTACGCCGAGCCGAAGACCGGCGAGGCCGGCGTGAACAACACCGCCGTCGCCCGCGGCAAGTTCGTGGACGACCCGGCGGCGCCGCGGGTGGACGAGATGCAGGTGATCTATCACCAGCGTCCGGCGTTCAACTCGCCGCTGCACTTCGGGAGCCGGCTGGTGTTCGGCCGTGACGGCACGTTGTTTGTGACCCAGGGCGACCGATCGAACATTCCCGGCCGCATGCAGGCGCAGAACCTCGATAGCGGCATCGGCAAGATCGTCCGCATCAATACCGACGGCTCGATTCCCAAGGACAACCCGTTCGTGGGTAAGGAAGGGGCGTTGCCGGAGATCTGGTCGATTGGCCACCGCAACATCCAGTCGGCGGCGCTGCATCCCACGACCGGCGAGTTGTGGGAAGTCGAGCACGGCACCCGCGGCGGCGACGAGCTCAACATTGCGCGCAAGGGCAAGGACTACGGGTGGCCGACGATCGCCTACGGCATCGAGTATCGCGGCGGCGCGATCACCGGCGGCATCACGCAGCAGGCCGGCATGGAGCAGCCCGCGTACTACTGGGATCCCGTGATCGGCCCGAGCGGCATGGCGTTCTACACCGGCAACCTGTTCCCGGCGTGGAAGGGCAACCTGTTCGTCGGCGGCCACGCCACCAACGACCTGGTGCGCCTGGTCCTGGACGGCGAGAAAGTGGTGGGAGAAGAGCGGTTGCTGAAGGATCTGCAGCCGAAGCCCGAACGGATTCGCGACGTGCGCGTCGGTGCCGACGGCGCCATCTACGTCGTCACCGACAGCTCTACCGCGCGCATTCTCAAGCTGGTTCCGAAATAAGAAACCGGAAATCAGGAGGTCAAGGAGAATCACTTTCTCCTGGCCTCTTGGTCGACGCCCTGCTCGAGCGGCTCGCGATCACCACGCTCGAGGGGTTCGTCGAGCCCCGCGAGCAGTCGATGTTCCGGATCCTGCTGTCGGAGGGCGTGCGGATGGCCAGGCTCCGTCGCGTCAACCTCTCCGAGCGCATCACCAGCGGGCGCGTCGGCGTCGCCGCCATCCTGCAGCGCCTGACCCGTGACGGCTGGTTGCGCCAGGCCGATCCCCGCCTACTGGGCGTGGCGTTCATGAGCCCGCTCGTCACCTGGCGGCAGTTGCATGCCATTGATGCCGACTTGCCCAAGATCAGGAACCCGCGCCTCTACGCGCGGCAGCCTGTCGACCAGTTCCTGCAGGGCGCGTATCCGCGCCTCGAAAACCCCCGCGCGCCCGGCGAAGTCCCGGCGTCGGTCGCCGTAACCTGAAGGAGCGCCGCCCGTGTCCCGTCGAAATCTCGTCTTCGTCCTCTTGAGCGCCACGTTGGCGGTCGCGTGCGATCGCGCCGGTGCCGACGCGCCGGCCTCGCCTGCCGACGCCGCCGTGATCACCGTCACGACCGCCGCCGTCGTGGAGGAGCCCATCAAGCGCTTCATCCGCGTGAGCGGCACCCTGACCGCTCAGGAGGATGCCGAAGTGGCGGCTGAAGTGGCCGGCCGGGTGATGGCGACGCCGGTGGAGCGGGGCAGCCGCGTCAACGCCGGCGACAGCTTGATCCGGCTGGTGGCGGCCGAGGGCGAAGCGCAGGCGATCGAGGCGCAGGCCAATGCCGCCCAGATCGAGGCGCGGCTCGGCATTGCCAATGGCGCGCCGTTCGCCGTCGACAAGGTGGCCGAAGTCGCCAATGCGGCGGCGGCCCTGCAGTTGGCCCGCACCGAGTTCGCGCGCGCGCGCCTGCTGCACCAGCAGCAACTGTTGTCGCAGGCGGAGTTTGACCAGCGCAGTGCGCAGACCGTGGCGACCGAACGCCAGTACGACATGGCGCGCAACACCGCGGCCCAGCAGTATCAATCGTTGCTGGCCGCTCGCGCCCGCGTCACGCTGGCGCAGAAGGCGCTGTCCGACACGACCGTGCGCGCGCCGTTCGCGGGCATTGTCGGCGAGCGTTTCGTGTCGGTCGGCGACTACGTCACGCGCGGCACCAAGGTGGCCACGGTGATGCGCGTCGATCCGCTACGCGTGGAGTTGACCGTGCCCCAACAGTTCGTGTCAGCGGTCGCGAGCGGAAGCGCCGTTACCTTCGAGGTGGACGCCTATCCGGGTGAGAAGTTCGTGGGCGAGGTCCGGTTCGTATCGCCGTCGCTGGCGGCCGCCACCCGCGCCCTCACGCTGGAGGCGATCGTGCCCAACGGCAACAATCGCTTGAAGCCAGGCTTCTTCGCCACGGCGCAGATCGAGCACGCCAGCATGCTGCCGGGCCTGCTGGTGCCGGCGACCGCCGTGCGCACCGTGTCGGGCACGGCCCGGGTGTTTGTCGTGAACGGCGACCGGGTTGAAGAACGCGTGGTCATGGTCGGTCAGGCGGTCGGCGAGCGGGTCGAGCTCACGAGCGGGGTCAAGGCGGGCGAGCGCGTGGTCGCCAACGGCGTGGAGCGAGTCGTCGACGGCGTCCGCGTCGTCGGGAGGTAGCCATGCAGTGGCTAGCTGAGATCTGCGTCCGTCGACCGGTGTTCGCCTGGGTGCTGGTGCTGTCCCTGACGGTGGTCGGGCTGTTTGCCTTTGGCCGGCTGGGTGTCGACCGTTTTCCCAACGTCGATATCCCGACCATCTCGATCACCACCCGGCTGCCCGGCGCGGCGCCCGAGCAGATCGAGACTGAAGTTACCGACCAGATCGAGGAGGCGGTCAACACCATCAGCAACATCGATACCCTCAGCTCGACCTCGTCTGAGGGCATCTCCCAGGTGGTGGTCTCCTTCACGCTCGAGAAGGACGCCGATATTGCCGCGCAAGAAGTGCGCGACCGCATCAACCGCGTCCTGCCGCTGCTGCCGCGCACGGTGCTGCAACCGACGGTCGAGAAGCTCGACTTCAGCGCCGCGCCGGTGATCACGGTGGCGGTGACCGCCGACAAGCCGGTCCGCGACATCACCGAGTTTGCCGACAAGGTCCTCAGGCGCCGGCTGGAAAGCTCCGACGGCGTGGGCCAGGTTGTCGTCATTGGCGGCCGCAGCCGCCAGCTGAACCTGTGGCTCAACACCGAACTGCTGCGGGCGCAGAAGCTATCGGTCAACGACGTGGCCCGCGCACTGCAGTCGCAGAACGCCGACATCCCCGGCGGGCGCATGGACCAGGGTGCCGAATCGGTGGCCTTGCGCACGCGCGGGCGCATCGAAACGATCGACGCGTTCGGCGACGTCGTGCTGCGCAATGTCGATGGCCACCCGATTCAACTGCGCGATGTGGCGCGCATCGAAGACGGCATGGCCGAGCCGCGCACGCAGGCCAGCGTCAACGGCGAGGCCACCGTCCTGCTGCAGGTCCGCAAGCAGTCGGGCACCAACACCGTGGCGGTGGCCAACAACGTCAAGCAGCGCCTGGCCGACCTGGAGTCGATCCTGCCCGCCGGCTACAAGCTCAGGATCGTCCGCGATGAGGCGCAATTCATCGAGGCGTCGATTGCCGCCGTGCAGGAACACCTCATCGTCGGCTCGGTGCTCGCGGCCGTTGTGGTGTTCCTGTTCCTGGGCAACTTCCGGTCAACGGTCATCGCCGCGATCTCGATCCCGACCTCGATTGTCGCCACCTTCGCGCTGGTCTGGTACATGGGCTTCACGCTCAACATGCTGACCATGCTGGCGCTGACGCTCTCGGTCGGCATCGTGATTGACGATGCGATCGTGGTGCTGGAGAACATTTTCCGGTTCATCGAAGAGAAGGGCATGCCGCCCAAGCAGGCGGCGGTCGAAGCGACCAAGGAGATTGGCCTCGCCGTGATGGCGACCACCTTCTCGCTGGTCGCCATTTTCGCGCCGGTCGGCTTCATGAGCGGCATGGTCGGCAAGTTCATGCAGAGCTTTGGCCTGACCATGGCGTTTGCCGTGATGGTGTCGCTGTTTGTCAGCTTCACGCTCACGCCCATGATGTCGGCGTATTGGCTGAAGCCAGCGAAGAAGGGCGCGCACGGCGACTCGAAGCACAACCGGCTGTTCGATCCGCTCGACCGCGGCTACACGCGGATGCTGGAGTGGTCGATGGCGCACCGCGGCCTGGTGGCGATTGGCGCGGTGCTGGTGCTGCTGTCGAGCGTGCCGCTGTTCCAGATCACGGCCGTGAACTTCACGCCCGAGGATGATCAGTCGCAGTTCGACGTGACCATGCGCGCCCCGGAAGGCACCAGTCTCGCGTCGATGGAGGTGCTGGCCAACCGTCTCAGCACCGCGGTCCGCGCCATTCCCGAAGTGGAGTTCACGCTGGTGACCGTGGCCGGCGATGCGGCCGGCACGCTCAATACCGCCAGCATGCTGGTCCGCCTGCATCCCATCGAAGACCGCGATCGCAATCAGTTCGACGTGATGGCGCAGGTGCGCGACGAGATCCTGCCGCCGTTCGTGCAGGCCGGCATCCGCACCGCCGTGCAGCAGGGCGGCGGGCCCGGCGGTGGCGGCGGCGGCATCCAGTTCATGATCCAGGGCCCGGACCTGGAGCAGCTCGAGAAGTACAGCGAGGACCTGCGAGTGAAGGCGCTAGCCATTCCCGGCCTGGTCGACGTTGACACGACGCTGAACGCCGGCAAGCCGGAAGTGTCGGTCTATCTCGATCGGCCCAAGGCCGCTGACCTGGGCGTCTCGGTCGCCGATGCCGCCGACGCCATCCGGTTGCTGGTCGCCGGCGACCAGGTGACAACGTTCAACGACCAGGGCGAGCAGTACGAGGTGCACCTGCGCGCGGAAGCGATCAACCGCAGCACGACCGAGGCAATTGCCGGCCTGCCGGTGCCCTCGTCGCGACTGGGCATTGTCAGCCTCGACAACATCGCCTCGTTCACCCGCGGCGACTCGCCGGCCACGATCAGCCGCATGGGCCGCCAGCGGCAGGTGACGCTGAACGCCAACATGCTGCCCGGCACCTCACAGGGCACCGCCCAGGAGCAGATTGCCGCGGCGGCTGCCGAGCTGAACTTTGGTCCCGAATATCGCGCCGACTTTTCCGGCCGCTCGCGCGAGCTCAATCGCACGGCCACGGCGTTCCTGACCGCGATCGCGCTGTCGTTCATCTTCATGTACCTGATCCTGGCGGCGCAGTTCGAGTCGTGGCTGCACCCGGTGACGATCCTGCTGTCGTTGCCACTGACGCTGCCGTTCGCGCTGCTGTCGCTGATCATCTTCCAGCAATCACTCAACATCTTCTCGGGCCTGGGCCTGCTGGTGCTGTTTGGCGTCGTGAAGAAAAACTCTATCCTGCAGATCGATCACGCCAACCAGCTGAAGGAAGCAGGCATGAACACCCACGACGCCGTCGTGCAGGCCAGCCGCGACCGCCTGCGGCCGATCCTGATGACGACGCTGGCGTTTGTCGCCGGGATGGTGCCGCTGGTGGTGTCGCAAGGCGTCGGCGCCGCCACCAACCACGCCATCGGCTGGGTCGTGATCGGCGGCCAGACGATGGTGTTGCTGGTGACGCTGCTGGTCACGCCGGTGGCGTATTCGCTGTTCGACGAGGTGCAGGGCCGTCACGTGGTCGCGCGCGCCTGGAACCGGCTGCGAGCGAGGCGGCCACCCCGCCCGGGCCGGGAGAATACAGACCATGGTAGATTGGAAGCATGAAGACCACTGTTGATATTCCAGACGTGGAGCTCGAAGATGCCATGCGCTTCACGCGCGCGCGCACCAAGCGCGAGGCCATCGTGACGGCCATCACCGAATTCAACCATCGCCGCCGGATGGCCGAACTGACGAAACGGGCTGGGTCGTGCCCCGAGATGATGACGGCCGACGAGCTGCGGCAACTGCGGCGCCGGGGCTGACGATGGTGTTGGTCGACACCTCCGCCTGGATCCACTTCCTCCGGCCGGACGGTGATGCCGCGGTTCGGGCAAGGGTTGCTGCGGTGCTCCAGGCGGGCACCGCGCACTGGTGCCCACTTGTCCGGTTGGAACTCTGGAACGGCGCCGGGGGCGACCGCGAGAAGAAGGTGCTGCGTGAGTTCGAGCGGCTCGTTCCAGAGCTGGCCATCACCTCGGCCGTCTGGGACGCCGCGCACGGCCTGGCCCGCCGCTGTCGTGCGGCCGGCGTGTCAGCGCCGGCGACGGACGTGCTCATCGCCGCCTGCGCGCACCACCACGGCGCGCGCCTCGAGCACGCCGACAGCGATTTCGACCGGATCGCAACGGTGGCGGATCACGAGACGTAGCGTTCTCGCCCTCGATGAACTGCATGACGATTTCGTAGGGACCAGACGCGTGCCGGGGGCCAAGCCACTCACTTCAGGTTACGAACCGGCTTGATGTCCGCCACGTAGATGCTGCGCCCGTGGGTGGCAATCACCAGCTCGCTCTCGCGAGGATGCACCACGAGGTCGTGCACCGGAATCGTCGGCAGGCTGGCGCCGATCGCGATCCACGTCCGGCCGTTGTTGATCGAGGCGTACACGCCGGAATCGGTGCCCAGGTACAGGATGCGCGCATCGGCAGGGTCCTCGCCGACGACGTTAATGGGCTCGGCTGGAAGATTACCGGCCAGCGGCGTCCAGGTCTGCCCGTAGTCGCGCGAGACGTACAAGTACGGAGTGAACTCGTTGAAACGATACCCGGTCATGGCGACAAACACGGTGGCCTCATTGTGTCGCGACGCCACCACGCGCGAGATCCAGCGCTCCGGCAACTGCTCGCCAATGCGCTTCCACGTGCGGCCGCCATCACGCGTCACATGCAGCCGGCCATCGTCAGCACCCGTGTAAATGAGATCGGCAGCGAATGGGGACTCGGAAATGCTGGTCAGCGTGCCCCAGGGGACATTGCCCTGTCGCGACGGCGCGCTGGTCAGGTCGGGACTGATCGCGGTCCACGAGGCGCCGCGATCCAGCGACTTGAACAAACGCTCGGCACCGTAGTACATCGTGCGAGGGTTGTGCGCCGAGAACAGGAACGGCGTCATCCAGTTCGTGCGATAGGCCGGCTGACCAGCCGGGGCCCTCGGCGCGATGGCTTCGGTGACGCCTGTCGACAGATGCTTGCGCCGCAGATCGCCGAATTGATGTTCGTAATAGAAGAGATCACGGTCGGACGGATCGCGATACGTAAAGTACGAGTCGCCGCCGCCCCACCGGTCGAGGTAGATCTGGGTCCACTGGTCACCGCGATCGTCGGCAATCGCCTGCGTCGAGACGCCGAAGAGCGCGGCGTTGTCCTGGGTGCCGCCGTAGATGTTGTAGGGCGTGTCCAGGTCCACCGTCACCGCGTAGAATTCGCCAATCGGCAGGTTGTTCAGATGCAGCCATGACGCGCCCCGGTCGTAGCTGAGGTGCAGCCCGCCGTCGTTGCCCAACAGCATGTGATCGCCGTCCTGGGGGTTGATCCACAGCTCGTGCTGGTCCAGGTGCAACACGGTCGAGCCGTGCGGCAGCAGATGAACCAGCGTCCCCTGAATCTGCCGGTAGGTGCGGCCGCCGTTCTCCGAGACCATGAAGCGCAGGTTCGGCAGGTAGACCACGTTTTCGTTATCAGGCGCCACCCGGATCAGACAGAAATCCCAGCCGGTCGCCACCGGCTCGGTGTTCACCTTGCGCCAACTGCTCCCGGCATCGTCGGATCGATACACCTCGCCTTCGATGCGCGTTGGCGCCGGCGCGCCGCCGCGGTCGCTGGCTCCGGGCGGAGGGGCCGGGGGAGGCGCGTAGTTGTCGACCAGCGCGTAGACCACGCGGGGATTGGAGCGGGCAATGGCCAGTCCGATGCGGCCCACGTGATCGCCTGAAGGAAGGCCGCCGGCAAGCAGTGTCCACGTGGCGCCGCCGTCGGTGCTCTTGTAGGCTCCGCTGCCAGGCCCGTTCGGCGAGTGACCCCAGGCCTTGCGCGAGCGATCCCACATCGACGCATACAACACATCGGGATTGGAGGGATCGAGCGTGAGATCAATGGCCCCCGTGCGCTCGTTGACAAACAGCGTGCGCTGCCAGGTCCGGCCGCCATCGCTGGTGCGAAACACCCCTCGTTCCTCGTTGTCGGAGTACAACCGCCCGATGGCGGCGACCCAGACACGATTGGGATCCTGCGGGTGAATCAGTACCTGGGCGATGTGATGGGTATCGGTCAGGCCCATGTTCGTCCACGTCGCGCCGGCGTCGGTCGACTTGTACACGCCGAAGCCGGCGTACGAACTGCGCGCCATCAACACTTCGCCGGTGCCGACCCACACGACGTTCGGATCGGACGGCGCGACGGCGATCGAGCCGATCGAAGTGGTGGCTTCCCGGTCGAAGATCGGCGTCCAGGTGGTGCCGTTGTTGAGCGATTTCCAGACGCCGCCGATGCCGGCGCCGGCGTAGATGGTCGAGGGCCGTCCCGGAGCGACCGCCACGGTCTCGATGCGCCCCCCTTGCAGCCGCGGCCCCACCGCGCGCCACGGCAGTGCCGCGACGGGAGACTCAAGTTTCAGTTGCTGGTGCCGCGCCCAGGCCTCGCGTCGCGCCTCGGCGCTGGTCGCCTGGACCGAGAGACCGGGCCCGGTGCCGGGCGCCTGGCCCGCGGCGCCGAGGACCCAGACGCCGAGCACACCACACACCATCAGCCCACCGAGACCGCTCGTCTGCATGGCCAGAGATTACCGCATGCGCCCGAGCCGGCTGAGGCTTGGCGGCTACTGCCCCTTGCCCAGCTCCGCCCGGCCGTTTCGCGGGCCGCCGTCGACGCCCTTCGCGGGTCCTTCCCCGGTCACCTTGTGGTCCTTCAGGTATTGAGAAAATTCGTCACGCGACTTGAAATACAGATCGTCGCAGCAGAACACCCGCGCGCCGGTGGGTGTCAACCTCGCATCGAGCGTGGCGGCGGTCTGCTGCAGCACATCCTGTCCGCCGCCATGGTCACCAATCAGGATGATGTCCCGGAAGCCGGCAGTCGCGGCGCCCAGCACGAGGTCCCGCAAGACCATGCCGTAGTCTTGCCGGACTTGAGCGCCGCGGCCACTGCGCGTGCCCCGGGCGTGACACTTGCCCTTACTGGCAGCCGCTGAAGTCGACCACGCGCGCGTAGAGGGTGGGGGCACATCCTGCGTGCATCCGGTGACCCCGGTCGTCTTGCGAGTGCCGGCAGGCACCTGGCCACCGCTGCACGTGAGCGTCGTCCACTGTGTGTAGCTGAACGTGCCCGAGCCGCACGAGAAGCGACTCGCCGAGTTCTCGCCCGAGCGCCCGGGCCAGGTGTGACACTGGGTGTCGCCGTAGTGGACCGGGAAGCGATGGGTGGACCCCGGCTCGCCGCTGCACGTGGAATCGCGCCTCGTGTCAGCGATGGTAGATGGAAGACCACGGCCGGGTTGTGACAATCACGTGATAATTCGCCGACCCGCTACTGCACATCGGGACTCAGCGCGGCAACGCGTTCCACTGGCTCTCGGTGATGGCCTCGAGCTGACGCTCCATCACCATCTGCCACCCGGCGCCGGTCTTGACGAGGAGCGCTTCAAAACGCACGTAGCTCGTGCTTCTTGGCCGTGACCATGTCGCGGGCCCAGCGCGCGAGGGCGTTCGTGGCCGCCATGATACCCTCGCGGCTTGACCCAGCTACCGGAGGCTACTCGGGCCGAACTGGCGCCCAATGGCCGGCTGCGCGCCGCGCTGAATTACGCCAATACGCTGCTCATCTCCACCCGTGGACCCGAGCCAACGGGGGTGGCCCCCGACCTTGCGCGCGAGCTCGCCAGAAGGGCCGGAGCCTCAGTGGAGTTCATCGGCTACGCCAACGCCGGGCTCGCCGCCGATGCGGCCGCCAACGGCGCATGGGACGTCGCGTTCATGGGCGCCGAACCACAGCGCGCTGGTGAAATCACCTTCTCACCGGCTTACGTCGAGATCGAGGCTTCGTACCTGGTGCCGGCCGGCTCCCCGTTGCAGCGGACCGAGGACGTCGATCGCGACGGCGTTCACGTTGCCACCGCCGCGCGCGCGGCCTACACCTTGTTCCTGCATCGGACCCTTCGCCACGCGGCCCTGGTCGAAGCCGAAGGCCTGCCCGGCGCGTTCGCGAGGTTCGTCGAGATGAGGCTGGATGCGCTGGCCGGGCTCAAGCCGAACCTGATCGCCGATGCGCCGCGGTTGCCCGGTGCGCGGGTGCTCGAGGGGCGCTTTACGGCCGTGCAGCAATCGATCGGCGTGCCCAAGAATCACGCCGCGGCGGCGAGCTATCTACGGGACTTCGTCGCCGAGATCACCACGGCCGGAATGCTACGCGACCTCATTGCGCGGCATCGGGTCGAGGGTCTTTCGATCGTCTCCAGATAGACGACGCCGAGCGTCGCGCCGTTCCACGAACGCGAACACGGTCATGGCGATCGCCCAGCTGATGGCCAGCAGCAACAGTCCTGGCGCGAGCGGCCGTTGCAAGGTGACCGCGCCCAGGCGCTCGCCGGCGAGAAACGCGATCGGCCCGCCCAAGGCCCCAAATGCCATCGCCACCACTGGCCGGCTGACGATCGGCCGCAGGCTGAAGTCGAACGTCGTCGCCATCTGCGCCCACATGATCAGTAACCATGGCGGCGGCAGGGCGGCAATGACCGTCCCGGAAGTGAAGTAATAGGTGCCCGCGGCAATCTGGACAGCTTCCACGGCCCCGCCCATTGCTACAGCGAGACCGATCCGCCGAAGTTCGTGCCCGCGGTCGATTGACAGCCACAGATGTGCACCGACCAACGTCGCCGCCAGCAGGAATCCAGGCCAGGGCCGGCCGGCGGCCGCGCCAAGGACGCACGCGAACCAACCCGTCTGGTAGAACAGGTAGTTGAGCAGCGACGTGTAGCGGAAGGTGGCGCCGGCCAAGCCTACTTAGGACGCGACCAGCCGGCGAAGGGTGCCGCGCCATCAAGGCGCGCTCAGCCGCGATCAATTCGACGAGGACGCCCCCGGGGAGGGAGCGTCCTCGCGAACCATGACTACTGCTTGTACGGCGGACGCGCGAGCCACTCGAGCGGCTCGTCGCCGATGGGCGCGCCCGGCGGCGCCGGCGAGGGCGGCATGATCCGCCCCGACAGCTGATCGTTGACCGGCCGTTCGATGAACCGCTTGATGTCGGCGGCCATCAGCAGGCGGTGGGCGCGTTCCGATTCGGCCTGTGACCCGGCGGCGGCCGGCCCGACGTTGGCGGCGCGCGCCCGCAGCCGATCGAGCTTGAGCGACGCAATCGCCCGCACCTGGGCGTTCGGCGCGGCACTGGCCAGCCACATCAGGCGATCGACCAGCACCCGTTCAGTGGCCCGGCGCACCTCGGCCTCGTAGGTGCCCGTCGTCGGCGCGTCGAACGTAGCCCTCACCAACCGGTCGATCACTTCGCCCAGTCCAGGCAGCGACTGATCGACGGCGGACTGCGTGACCATGCGCGCGGCGCGATCGGTCTGCAGCATGAAGCCAATCGTGACGTCCGCGGCGATCGACGCGGGATTGACCGGATCGAAGCCCTCGCCGGTGGTGCGCGGGAACAGCTCGCGGTGCGAGGGGTAGCCGGGTGGCCGCGGCGGAATCAGGTCGAGGATCCGCTTCGGGATGGTCAGCTCCGACGGCTTGAGCGTCGCCGTCAGCGCGTCGATCGCCTTGCGCTGTGCTTCGCCAGAAACCCAGGTCACCGGCGTGCGGCCATCGTCGCGCATCGCGTAGACGAAGTCCTGGCCGGCAATGGACGAGGAGGCGCTTTCGACCGCGTAGCGGTGGTACATGTAAATCGGCACCAGCGGTTCCTCGATCATCACGGTCGGCACACCGGTGCGGATGGTGTTGGTGCCGATGCGATCGAGCGCGGCGCGCCGGACTTTCATCAACCGCGTCAGCTCGTCGGTCTGGTTGGCGCCGTTGGTCCACTGGTCGGCGTTCGGGTGGATGTCGATGTCCTGGTTGGTGAAGTACCGCAGGTCCGCGGCCCAGGCGTCGTTCTGGATCTTCAGCAGCGCGGCCGCGTCTTCGGCGCGATTGGGGAACTCGCGGTAGCCCCAGTTGATGGCGACCTTGTCCCACTCGCCGATGTTCTGGTGGTAGGCACGCGAGAGATCGATCGTGCCGTCCTCTTTCAGCTCGGCCAGCGCGACCGGATAGTCCATCACCGAGATCCAGCCCTTGCTGCTGTTGTAGTAGTTGTGGCCGATGCCGAGGGTGTGGCCGACCTCGTGCGCCGACAACTGGCGGATGCGCGCCAGCGCGGTCTCGTAGAGGATGGCCGGGCGCTCGTCGCCTTTCGCGTACGGCGACAGCAGGCCTTCGAAGATCATGTAGTCCTGGCGATCGCGCAGCGAGCCGAGGGTGACCGTGGCCTTGATGATCTCGCCGGTGCGCGGGTCGGAGACCGAGCCGCCCATGCTCCAGCCGCGGGTCGAGCGGTGCACCCAGTTGATCATGTTGTAGCGGATGTCCATGGGGTCGGCGCCCTCGGGCAGCACGTCCACCTTGAAGGCGTTGCGGAAGCCGGCGGCCTGGAACGCCGCGTCCCACCACATGGCGCCTTCGATCAGCGCCTTCTTGACGTCTTCGGGCGCGCCGGAATCGACCCAGTACTGGATCGGCTTGATCGGCTCGCTGATCGCCGCAGTGGGATCCTTCTTCTGCAGGCGATGGCGGCGAATGTGGCGGAACTGGATCGGTTCGCTGATCGGCTGGCTGAAGTCAACGAAGGTGGCGCCGCCGAAGCCGGCACGCGGGTCCTCGTGGCGAGGCGTGTAGTTGTTGTCGGGCAGCTGGACGAAGGAGGCGTGCTCGCGCAACGTGACCGCTTCGGGCGAGGGCGTGACGCTGCCGACGCTGCCGGAGAACAGCCCGCCGCCGAAACCGCCACCACCGCCACCGCCACCCGTGCCGGGAGGGGCGATCGGCGTCGGGCCCTGGGTGGGACCGCCGCCGCCACCGCCGCCGCCAGTCGGCTCGTTGACGAACGTCAGCGTCATGTCGACTTCGGTGTTCAGCGGGAAGTTACGCGTGTTGGGCAGGTAGAACGCGCTGCGGGTGCGGTCGAGGCGGTAGTTGCCCGGCCGCAGGCTGCCGGCGGCGCCGGCCACGTCACGCAGGAAGAAGTCGGTGGCATCGACCAGCACGCGGCCGCCGGACTCGGCGGCGACGGCGAAACCCCAGAGGATGGACTTGGCGAACGATTCTTCGACCGACTTCACCTCCAGCGGATTCTTGCTGCTGGAGCGGAACGACTGGTTCGGCTGCACCAGCATCACGCGCGGACCGGCACGCTCGAAGTAGACCAGGCGGCCGCCGCCGCGGCCGGTGCCGCGGTCGAGGCCGATGTCGTTCGAGCCGAGGCCCGCCGACAACCCCGTCGAGAACAGGAACTCGGTATCGAAGCGCGCGATCTCGAGGAACATGGAGCCGCTGCGCTCGTCCCAGTAGAGCGGGAAGTAGCCGTCCATTTTCTTCATCCCGCTGGTGCGGTCTTCGATCGACTGCACAGCGGCGGGACGCTGCTGCTGCGCCGGCCCCTGGGCGCTGACCGCCGGGCCCGTGAGCAGGATGGTACCGATAAGCAACACGAACAGTTTCAACATGACCACTCCAAGACAACCACCCGCGGTTAGCGCGCGTGGCCGTGGTCATTCTACTGTTCCGCGCGCCGCTGTGAAGCTCGACGTTGGCCGGCGCAAGACAACGAGTGACAATCCCGCCGGCCGGCGGTTCTGTGGCGTTCCCGGCCTCAATCCAGCCGGCGGTAGGGGATCTCGGTGAACATCGGCAGGCCCGCCATGGTGATGATGTCGACCAGGCCGGCGCGTTCGTGGAATTCCTTGCTGTCGCGGTCGATCACGATCGTATTCGGGTAGTGCGGCGCGAGCCGGCGGAACTCCGCGTCGATCAGCCGGAACCGGCGCACCATGTTCTCGGCGCTCTCGTGCGGCCGGTTGCGCAGCCGGATGTGCTTCTCGATGGTGTCGGTGCTCGACGTCAGCACGATCACCTTGTCGGGCGACCACGCGTCGCCAATGGTCAGCACCTGGCGCAGGGCCGCGTGCTGTTCTGGCGGGTACTCGGCGATGTGCGCCTCGAGCGTGATCCGCGCCCCCTCGAAGAAAATCACCTTGGCCGGCGAGTCGTTGAGCGCGGCGTCGCGGTAGTTGGCGTCGTACAGGCGGCCGAAATAATCGGTGACGCCGACGGCGTTGACACCGTTGGCGATGTCCTCGAGCACGCGGGGATCCCACACGCCCTTCTCACCTTCGCCGTACGCCCCGTTGTGATACAGGTCGGCGAGCTGGCGCACGAGGGTGCTCTTGCCCACCCCGGGCCCGCCGACAATCGCCACGCGCATCCAAGGATATTACCCTTACCACCTCGAGCTTGAGGGGACGACTTCGGGAGTGGTTCTTGCAAGCTAAGATACAGTGGTGAGCCGCCTGTCCCCGTTCTTGTCGCTCGTGCTCATGCTCGGGGCAACCGGCTGTGCCGAGGCGCCGCTCAGCCTTGCCAACATCCAGGTCGGCCGTGCCCTCAACCCGGACCGCAGCGTGTCCAGCATCACGACCCTGTTCAAGCCCAACGAGACCATCTACGTTTCCGTGCAGACGGCGGCAGCCGGCAAGGGCACCGTCGGCGTGAAGTGGATGTTCGGGACCCAGGTGATCGACGAGCCGGTCAAGCAGGTGTCGTACGACGGCCCCGCCAGCACCGAATTTCACCTGGTGAACTCGGGGGGCTTTCCGGCGGGCGACTACCGCGTGGAAATCGTTCTCGACGGCGTGTCCGTCGGCCAGCGAACCTTCAAAGTGGGTGAGAGATAGATGCTCCAGCAGGGATTGATCGCCGCGGCGATCGCAGTGCTGATGTCGTTCGGCCAGGCCACGCTTCGTCCCGATCCGCCGATCAAGTGCTCGAGTTGCGACGAATGGAACGAGCCGATTGAGCCGTTCCAGGTCTACGCCAACACCTACTACGTCGGCACCGCGGGGCTGTCGGCTCTGCTCGTCACCGGTGACGCGGGCCACATCCTGCTGGACGGCGGCCTCTCCCAGTCGGCGCCGCTCATCGAAGCCAGCATCCGCAAGCTGGGATTCAAGCTGGGGGACGTCAAGCTGATCCTGAACTCCCACGCGCACTACGACCACGCGGCCGGCATTGCCGCGCTTCAACGCGCCAGCGGTGCCACGGTCGTCTCGAGCGCCTCGGGCGCGCAGGGTTTCGCGATTGGCAACGCCGTGCCCGACGATCCGCAGGCGGGCTTCGGCAACAACGACTTCCCGGCGGTCAAGAACGTGCGCGTCGTGACAGACAAGGAAGTCGTGCGCCTTGGACCGCTGGCGATCCAGATGCACAACACCGCGGGTCACACCCCGGGCAGCACCACCTGGACGTGGCAGTCGTGCGCTGAGGGCAAGTGCTTGAGCATGGTCTACGCCGACAGCATTTCAGCCGTGGCCGCCCCGGGCTTCCGCTTCACCGGCGACGCGAGCACGCCAAGCCGCGTCGATCAGTTCCGCAAGAGCATCACCACGGTCGGCGAACTGCCGTGCGACATCATGATCACCACGCACCCGATGGCCACCGACCTGGCCGGCAAGTTGAAGAAGCGGTCCGCCAAACCGGCCGTGGACCCGTTCATCGATCCGCAGGCTTGCCGGGTGCTGGCGGCCAACGCCATGAAGGCACTGGATGCTCGGATCGCCGAAGAAATCAAACAGAAGTAGGGCACCCCTTTACGGGGTGCCCCGTAAGACTACTGCGGCTTGCGGTAGCTGCTGACCGGCGGCAAGTACGACCCGGTACCCGGCGTTGGCGCCGGCTCTGCCACCACCGGCATGGTGAGCGTGCCAATGCCCTCGATGCTGGCCGTGATCACATCGCCGGCCTTCAGGAAGGTCGGCTTGCCGCGGACGGCCGAGCCCATGCCCACCCCGCCCGACGTCCCGTTGTTGACAATGTCGCCCGGGAAGAGCGTGATGATGGACGAGCCGTACTCGATGATCTCGTAGACCGAGTGAATCATGTCGCCGGGCAGGCCTTCCTGCATCTGCTGACCGCCGACCGACAGCGTCTGGCGCAGCCGCTTCATCGGGTCGCCGTAGAACTCTTTCGGCACGATCCACGGACCCATCGGCGCGAACGTGTCGTGACCCTTGCCGACGAACCAATCCGAACCCGGACGTGAGTCTGGCGGACGTCCGCCGCGGTCAGACACATCGATGGTCACGGTGTAGCCGAAGATGTATTCAGCCGCCTTGCTCGCCGGCACATACTTCGCGGCCTTGCCGATGACGATGCCGAGCTCCACTTCCCAGTCGATGCGATCGCGGCCGTAGGGCAGGATCACGTTGGCGCCGTTGCCGATGATGGCGCCTTCAGTCGGCTTGAGGAACAGGTAGGGCACACCCCGCGCGGCGCGCCGCTCGGCCGCGGCCTTCTTTTGCTCTTCCGGCGTGCCACCCTCGCCGACGTGGCTGTAGAAGTTGACCGCCGCATTGAGGATCTTGCGCGGCTGCAGCGGCGCCAGCGTCCGCACCGTCGCGAGGTCGTGCAGATAGGCCGGGCGCGGGCTCGCCGACACGCGCTTGTTGGCGACGATGTCGTTGACGATCTCGTAGAGGCGGGTCTTCATCCCGTACTCGTACTGGCCGACCAGCGCCCGCATGTCTTCGGGCATCGGGATCCGCGGATAGGCGGGGTTGCGCTCGAGCGCGCGGTTGGCGGCGTTCAGGTCGACGATCAGCTTGTCCTGGAGGACGATGCCGATCCGTTCGTCGCCGGCGATTTCAAACGTGCCGAGCTTGAACGGTTCGGCGCTGGCGATGGCGGTTTGAGCGGTTGACCAGGACGGGCTGGCCAGGAGCACGAGCAGGACGGTAATCAGGATGCGTTGCATGGCGGGGTAACTCTGACGCCCCGCACAGGGCCCTGTCAACCGCTCTGTTGAGCTGGGCGCGACCGCGCGCCTTGCCGCCGCGGCCGGAGGCCGCTCCGGCGAGGTCTCGCCGTAGTTCACCACGAACCTGCGCGAGCGAAGGCGGAGAGGGACTTGAATCGTTTGTTGGGGAAGACACCCAGGTCAGCGTGGCGATCGGACCGGAAGCCGCGCCCGTGCCGCACCCTTGACCGGCGCCGGATTGGGGTGAGGGCTGTGCGAAGCCGGGCCGCAGCGATAAGCTAGCGGCGCCCCTATGACCACCGCATCCCCCCTGAGCGAAACCATGTTCGGCGCGAGCACCACCCGCGCCCTGGCCACGCCGGCCCTGATCCAGGCGATGATTGACTCCGGCGACGGCATCAGTGACCTGGTCCTGTCGCCGGGCCGGCCGCCGCAAGTAGAGCGCCACGGCGACCTGGTGCCGGTCGAGATTGCCGAAATGCCCATCTTGCGCGCCGAAGACACGGCCGGCGTCGCCCGCGACCTGATCAACGACAACCAGTACCTGCTCGGCACGCTGAAGGACCAGGGCGCCTGCGACTTATCGTACGTGCTGCCCGAGCGGTGCCGCTTCCGCGTCAACGTCTTCCGCCAGCGCAACACCTACGCCATTGTCATGCGCATGATCGCGGCGCGCATTCCGAGCCTTGCCGAGCTGAACCTGCCGCCGGCGATTGCCGATACCGCGACCCTGAAGAACGGCATCGTGCTCGTGACCGGGCCCACCGGGTCGGGCAAGTCATCCACGCTGGCCGCGATCATCGACCTCATCAACGAGAGCCGCGCCGAGCACATCCTCACCATCGAGGATCCGATCGAGTTCCTGCACCAGCACAAGAAGGGCACCGTCCACCAGCGCGAGCTGCACACCGACACGCCGACGTTCGCGCTGGCGCTGCGGGCGGCGTTGCGCCAGGCGCCGAAGGTGATCCTGGTCGGCGAGATGCGCGATCGCGAGACGATTGAGATCGCGCTGACGGCGGCCGAGACCGGCCACCTGGTGTTTTCGACGCTGCACACGATTGATGCCTCGAAGACCGTCGAGCGCATCGTCGGCACCTTCGACGTGGCCGACCAGCAGGCGGTGCGCGCGCGCCTGGCCGCGTCGTTCCGCTACTTCATCTCGCAGCGCCTGATTCCGAGGAAGGGCGGCGGGCGCATGGCGATCATCGAGATGCTGAAGTCGACCATGCGCACGCGCGAGTACATCGAGAACGGCGAGAAGGAAGGGCGCTCGCTGCTCGACGCCATGCGCGACGGCGTCCTCGATGGCATGCAGTACTTCGACGGCGAGCTCGAGAAGCTGGTCCGCGCCGGGTTGATCGCGCCGTCGACCGCGTATCTCTACGCCACCAACGCCGGCAACCTGCGGGTGCAGCTGGCCGACGTGCCGGATGAAGACGATTTGATCCTGCGCTGAGTGGATCCCTCGCCAGCAGTGTCCGGCTTTAGCCGGACAATCCGCCTAAAGGCGGATGCTACTCGGAGCGCAGCGCCTGCATCACGTCCATGCGGGCGGCCCGCGCCCGCGCCAGCCCGCCAACGACGCCCGCGGCGACGCCGAGGCCGGCAATCACGGCGCCCTCGGCGAGAATCTTCTTCAGCAAGCTCGACGGCGTCGAGCTGACAGCCAGCCGCACGCCAAACTCTCGCGCTCACCGAGAACCGGACCGGTCCACATGAGGTTGCGATTCAGCGCTTCCTGGTTCGGGAACATCCGCCTGGTCAGGCTTTCGCTGACAATGACCACCTTCTCGCCGTCGGCGCGATCCTCGGCGTTAGAGTCGCGGCCGGTGATGATCGGCACGTTGAGCGAGCGGAAGAAGCCGGGCGAGACGGTGCGGAACCTGGCGCGCGGGTCGTCTTCGCCGTCGGCCTTGCGGTAGCCCTCGACCGTAAAATTGCGCCGCAAACCATTGGCCCTGACTCTGGATGGCATGCACGTGCGCCGTGGTGCCAACGAGCGTGGCGTCGTGATCGGCGGATAACTGGTCTCCGTGGGCCCTGCCGATGGCCCCCGCACCCGGCACGACAATAGGCACGCCGGCGATCGTACTCGCACTCGTCCCGCTGCCAGGCGGGGGTCGAGATGAGTATGATGGGAGGTCAAAATTAGGAGGCTCTGAATGGTTCGCACATTGTTGGGATTGATCGCCGGCGCCGCGCTGTTGTCGGCCACCGTGCTGGCGCAAACGCCGCTCCGGTCAGCGTTGCACGACTACCGCGTGGTCACCGTCGTGGATTCGCTGGTGCAGCCGTGGTCCATGGCGTTCCTGCCGGGCGGCGACATGCTGATTACCGAACGGCCCGGCCGCCTGCGCATTGTGCGCAATGGCAAGCTGTTGCCCCAACCGGTCGAAGGCGTCCCCGCCGTCTCGTACGCCAACCAGGGCGGGCTGCTCGAGGTCGCGCCGCACCCGGACTTCGCGTCGAACCGAATGCTGTATCTGACATTCTCGAAGCCGCTGGCCGACGGCAAGGAAGCAACGACGGCGCTCGTGCGAGGCCGGTTCGAGAACGATCGCCTGACCAACGTGCAGCAGCTGTTCGAGTCGGTCTCGAAGGGCCGCGGGCACTTCGGCGGCAAGATCGCATTCGACGGCAAGGGCTTCCTGTTCCTGACCCTCGGCGACCGCCAGGTCCCGCCGACCGGCAATCTCGAGGCGCATCCCGCGCAGGATCTGACCAACCACCACGGCAAGATCGTTCGGCTGCATGACGATGGCCGGGTGCCGGCGGACAATCCGTTCGTCAGCCGCGCCGGCGCGCGCCCGGAGATCTGGAGCTACGGCCACCGCAACGTCCAGGGCATTGCCATCCAACCCGAAACCGGCGATGTGTTCGCGACCGAGCATGGTCCCATGGGCGGCGACGAGCTCAATCGCATCCTGCCCGGCCTGAACTACGGCTGGCCGGTGGTCGGGTTCGGCGTGAACTACACGACCGGCCTCGCCATCCACCAGGGCACCATGCGTGAAGGGATGGAGCAGCCGCGTCACATCTGGGTGCCGTCGATCGGCATTTCTGGCGGGATGTTCTACACCGGCGATCGCTTTCCGCAGTGGAAGGGCAACTACTTCACCGCGGGCATGGCCGGGCAGCGGCTCGCGCGCCTCACCATGAAGGGCACGAGCGTCGTCA
>JBEGVQ010000102.1:0-14415 GCA_041178345.1 Acidobacteriota bacterium
ACCCCATGACCGAGAGAATCCGCGTTGGCAATGTCACCGTCACCGTAGAGGGTGACGAGTGCATCGTCTCGCACCGCACGATCCCCGCACTGAAGTTGCGCGTACCTGCAAAGCGCGTGGAAGCGTGGTTCCTGCGCCGTCTGCGCGACGAGACATTGCAGCCCGCGAGCGCATCCGAGGCGGTGGTCAATGAATCGTGAATCCATCACCAAGGAAGCCCGCGGCGGAATCCTCCCGCCGCAGTGTGATATTTCGCACAGGCAGGGGTCTGTTAGGTATCGCACACAGGTGTGCTGCACCCCCTAATATGAGGTCCGAAAGGCTGCCGCGCGTCGTGCCAACCAATACCCCGCAAGACCCGAACGCGCCGGTGCTGACGGCAATCGGCAAGCACATCAGATCCCGCGCCCGCAAGCCCGGCTTGTCGCCGCTGCCGATGACCGGCAGCACACCGGTGGCCCAGGCGCCGGTCGCCAGAAAGAAGAGGGGCGGCCTGGCCGGTACCGTGGACTACAGCCGCGCCAAGGTCACGGTCTGCCCGTCGCCGGCGAAGTTCGGGCCGGCGGCGAAGGTCCACGTCGACCCTGCAACGCGAGTCGAAGGCGGCTTCTCCGACCTCGGCCCTGGGAGGTATCTGTGACGCAACCGACACAGCGCGAACGCCTGACGCAGGCCCTGCGCAAGGGCTGGCATACATGGGCTGACCTCCAGGAATACCGGATAAGTACATGCCCGCATGTGCGTCTCATCTGCGAGGGCGGGCTTGGGCGGTCCATGGTCGAGGGCGAGATGCTCGAGCGCCGCGAGCGGGCCGACGGGCTGGTCGAGATGCGGGTGGTTCGCAGGTAAGCCGGGGGACGGACATCAACTACTACCCATTTCACGTCGGCGACTACGCGGCTCACACGGCCCACCTTGAGCCAATGGAAGACCTGGCCTATAGACGCCTGCTCGACCAGTACTACCTGCGAGAGGGCCCGCTTCCGACCGATGTGCAGGCGACGGCCAAGCTGATCCGCATGCGCTCATTCGCCGGCGACGTTGAGTCTGTGCTGCGCGAGTTCTTCGAGTTGACGGACGGGGGCTGGCGACACAACCGCTGCGATACCGAGATCGACCGCATGCAGGACAAGCAAGCGAAGGCCCGAGCAAGTGCAGCCGCGTCGGTGAGCGCTCGTCAAGCGAAGGCACAACGAGCCGAAGATTTAGCGCAAGCGTCCGTTGAGCGTTCGTTGGCTTCGTTGGAAGCGTTCGCTGAACGGTCGTTTGCATCCCAGGCAGCGGACGTTGAGCTACCAACACCAACACCAACACCAACACCAACACCAACACCAAAGGAAAAGACAGGCGCTGCCGCGCTCACCGTGTTGGCGTTGATCGCCGATGGGCTGACAGAGCAAACGGCCGGCGAGTTCCTGGCGCTGCGCAAGGCCAAAGGGGCCCGACTCACGGCCCGGGCGTGGCAGGGGGTTGTTGCCGAGGCCCAGAAGGCCGGCTGGACTGTCGAGCAGGCGGTGTGCAAGTCGCTCGCTCGCGGCTGGACCGGATTCGAGGCCGCGTGGGTTCGTGAGGACCGAGGGCGTCCGGGGCTGGCGGGCGTGACCGACGAGCCCGACTGGCGCCGCGAGCAGCGCGAGCGCAATGAGGCCTTCCTCGGCCCGTATGCGGCCAAGCGCAACGCCCCGAACGTCATCGACATGGAGGCCCCGAATGCCGCTCCCGTCCGCGTGGCTTGACCACCTGTTCGGCCGCCTGTCCGTGCGCTACGGTTCTGCTTTCACGCGCCAGTGGCCCGACGTGGAGATCGCCGCGGTGAAGGCCGATTGGGGCGAGGTGCTCGATGGCACTTCTGGCGCCGCCATCAGCTACGCCCTGCGCTACCTGCCCATCGCGCCCTGCAACGCCATGCAGTTCCGCGACCTGTGCCGCCGGGCACCAAGCACTGCGCCGCTGGCGCTGACCGACGACGGGGCTCGAGCAGATCCGGCACGCGTGCAGGAGGTGCTGGCGGGTCTGAGCCTGGAGGGCGGCGCTGGGTCGCCGGCGCAACGGTGCGCGGACTCGATCCTGTCGATTGCCCAGGCGAACGGCAGGCTGTCGGCGGCGCAGCGCGACCAGATACGGGCGATGTGGGGTCGTATGACACCGCAGCAGCGCGACCGCGCGGCTGAGTTCACGCCTCGGATGGGGGGTGCGGCATGACGATCATGCAGTGCATGGGTGGGTGGTGCCGCAGCCGCGACAAGTGCGCCCACTACGTGGCAGCCGGAATCCCGGGGCGCGCGCCAGTCGAGCGACTGTGCGAGCCGCGCCTCGACGAGCCGCAAACGATGAAAGTTGCCAACAAAGTTATCCACATGCCAGCGCAAGAGGATGTCACATGCCAACCGTGACCCTCATCGACGGCACCGAGGTCGACAGCGCGAGCTGGTCATGGGCCGAGGAGTGCGCGCAGCGCCACCGGCACGTGCTGAACATGCGCCGGCTGGACGTGCATGCCCGCCGCGACTACCTGTCGAACGTGGACCGGCGGGAAGGCGAGGAAGCCGGCCGCCGGCTGCGCGAGGCGTTCGCGGCGGACTGGGAAGAGCGCAAGAGCGCACGTGGAGTGCAGGCGTGACCACTCCCCGCCCAGCACGAATCGACTGGACGCTCGATACCGTGCGCCGCCGCTGCACGATCGTCGGCGACTGCTGGATCTGGGACCAGGGCGTCAACGGCGCCGGCTATCCGATGGGGACGATCAACGGCCAAGGCGGCGCGATGGTGCGCCGGTTCGTGATTGAGGTCACCGGCCAGGCGCCGAAGACGGCTCGCAAGTGGCGCGCGGCCTGCGCGTGCGACAACAAGCGCTGCGTCTCGCCTGTGTGCCTGTTCCCGTCGACGCATTCGGCGATCCAGAAGCGCGTGTACGCCGAGGGCGTGCGGATACCCGCGCTCGAGCGCGAGGCACGCAGCCGCGCGGCGGTAGCGTCGTTCGGCAAGCTGACCGAGGAACAGGTAATCGAGATCCGCACCTCGAGTGGCGTGACGGACGCGGAGCTCGGCCAGCGTTTCGGGGTGGCTCGCAACACCGTCCGGGCAGCCCGTGCTGGCGAGACATGGGCGCATGTGCCGATGTTGCAGCGGCGCTCTGTGTGGGGTGTGGCATGAGCGCCGACCGACGTGTGTTCATCCTTGCCCATGCCGAGGCCCGGCGCCGCGCCATGGCGTGCGTTGCAGATGCGCCGGCGGGCTACACCGTCAGCGTGCAGGAACCAAAGCGGTCGCTGGACCAGAACGCGCTGCTCTGGCCGCTGCTGACCTGTTTCGCCGAGCAACTGGAATGGCCGGTGAACGGGCGCATGGTGAAGATGGCGCCAGAGGACTGGAAGGACCTCCTCTCGGCAGCCTACCGCCGCGACTCGCAGCGCGTGGCCATGGGCATCGACGGCGGCATGGTCATGCTGGGCCTGCGGACCTCGAAGATGGGCAAGCGCGAGTTCGGCGAGTTCCTGGAATTCGTCTTCGCCACGGCCGCCGACCGCGGCGTGGCGGTGGAGCGCGACGAGGTGCCGGCGTGAGCATGCTGCAGCGCACCAAAGGAAAAGCCGGAGAACGGGAGGTCGCCGCCATCATCCGCGACCTGACCGGCTGGGACGTGCAGCGCCGGGTCCGCCAGCACGGCGGGGACTCCGATCTTCTCGGGGTGCCCGGCTGGACGATCGAGGTCAAGCGTCACAAGACGGCAGGAAGGGGCGAAATCGCGGCCTGGTGGCGGCAAACGGAGGCGCAGGACATCGCCCTATTGCCCGTGCTGTTCTATCGCCTGGATCGGGCCGATTGGCGCGCAGTCTGGCCGGTGGCCGTGCTGATGACAAATCAGCGAGCCGACTTCTGGGTGGCGTACGAATGGACGTGCGATACCTCGGTCGAGGCGTGGGCAGCCGTAGCGCGCGAGATACAGGCGAGAAGGGTCGGATGATGATCCCCGACCACGCCATAGAACGCCTGATGCTGGACGTTGGTTACGTCCCGGGCGAGCGCTTGCGAGGCGAAACGCTGCGGGCCTACAGCGCAGCCCTGCTGGTGCAAGCCGTCGCAGCATGCGAGGCAATCCGCGACCGCTACCCGCCGGTCCTGCAGGACGACTTGAGCCGGGCCAAGCGCGTCACGGCCGACAACTGCGCGCGGGCGATCGCCCAGGCGTTCCAGTCGTGAACGGCACCAAGCCCACCAAGCCCGAGGCCGCCCACATGGCCCGCATCAAAGCCATGCGTTGCATCTGCTGCGAACTGCTCGGCCAGGAGCAGACATCGCCCAGCGATGTGCATCACATCCGGGAACACGGCCAAGCCCGAAACCACTGGCTCACCCTGCCGCTTTGCCACGCCGATTGCCACCAAGGGCGCAACGGAGTGGAGTTCGAACGGACCTATCTGCGCATCCTCAAGATGACAGAATTCGACTTGTTGGCGCGCGTGATTGAGCGGATGGCAAAGGCTGAGGTGATGACATGAAAGCCGAGGTTACAAAAACGAAGCGCAAACCTACTGGGGCTGCTGCGATGGGTGCCGGACCGGGTAGGCCGAAAGGTTTACCAAACAAAACCAGTCGGCAGATCAAAGAGATGGTTGTCGGAGCCCTCGAAAGCGCAGGCGGCCAAGCCTATTTGACGCGGTGCGCGAAGGACCCGAAGTTGGCCGGGGCGTTCTTGGCGCTGGTGGGCAAGGTGCTGCCTCTGCAGATCACAGGCGCAGAGGGCGGCGCGCTTAAGTTGGCGGTGGAATGGCAGCAGCCCCCGAAGTCAAACGGATAGTCATCCCGTACACGCCGCGGCAGGCGTTCGAGGCGTATCACGCGGCGGCCCAGCGGTTTGCGCTCACGGTGGCGCATCGCCGCGCTGGGAAGACGGTCGCGCGCATCAACAAACTGATCAAAGCGGCGGTGACGTGCCAGCTCGAGCGCCCACGTTTCGGCTACCTCGGGCCGACATTCGTCCAGGCCAAGGACATCGCCTGGGCCTACCTTAAGCACTACGCATGGCCGGTGATCGAGGCCACGGGCGGCAAGGCCAACGAGGCCGAGTTGAGCATCACCCTGGGCCACAACGACGCGGTTGTGCGGTTGTACGGTGCGGAGAACGCGGACCGCATGCGCGGGCTGTACTTCGACGGGATCAGCATCGACGAGGCCCAGGAGATCGCGCCGTCCGTGATGACGGCGGTCATCTTCCCCGCGCTGCTGGACCGCCGCGGCTGGCTCGACATCAGCGGCACGCCGAAGGGCTGGGGCAACCTGCTGGGCTCGACCTACAAGCGCGCGCAGACCGATCCCGAGTGGTTCGTGCAGGTGCTCAAGGCCAGCGCGACGGGCATCCTGCCGGCCGACGAGCTGCAGCGTGCTCGTGCAAGCATGCCGGTCAACGAGTATGAACAGGAATTCGAGTGTTCGTTTGACGCGGCGATCACCGGCGCCTACTACGCCGCCGAGCTGTCGAAGGCGGACGCCGAGGGGCGCATCACGTCCGTTCCGTATGACCCGATGCTGCAGGTGCACACGGTCTGGGATCTGGGGATCAGCGATTCGACCTCGATCTGGTTCTGGCAGCAGGTGGGGCGCGAGGTCCGGGTGATCGACTACTACGAAGCGGCCGGCTTCGGGCTGGATCACTATGCGCGGGTGCTGAAGGACCGGGCCTACCTGTACGGCGAGCACTGGGCGCCGCATGACATTCAGGTCCGCGAGCTCGGCACGGGCAAGAGCAGGCACGAGGTCGCCGCGTCGCTGGGCATCGCGTTCCGGCACGTCCCGATGATGCCGGTTATGGACGGCATTCAGGCCGCGCGCATGACGATCCCGAGGTGCTGGTTCGATGCCAAGCGCTGCGCCGATGGGCTGGACGCCATCCGGCAATACCGTGAACGAAGGGACGAAAAGCGTGATATTGCGCACGGGCCCCTGCACGACTGGTCATCGCACGCTGCCGATGCGTGGCGGTATCTCGCAGTCGCGCTGCAGGAGATACAGGCGCCGGTGCGGCCACGGGTGGATGTGTCGTTCGAGGGAAGTTGGATGTCCTGATAGGCGCCATCTATCGCATTGACGAACCTGATAGGCTACACTCGCGCCAGTTCACGGGGTGAATATGGCCGATTCGGACGACCTGAAACTGGCGCGCGAGCAGTACGACGATGCGGACGCGACTTGGTCTGATGCCCGCGCCCAGTGGGTCGAGGACGTGCGATTTGCGCGGCTCGGCGAGCAGTGGCCCGATCAGGTCAAGCGGCAGCGGGAGCGGGACGGGCGTCCTTGCCTGACCATCAACCGGCTGCCGAGCTTCATCCGCCAGGTGGTCAACGACGCCCGGCAGAACAAGCCGGCGATCAAGATCCACCCGGTCGACTCCGGCGCTGACATCGAAACCGCCGAGGTCCTTGGCGGCCTGGTGCGACAGATCGAGGCCAGCAGCAACGCCGACGTTGCCTATGACACCGCGCTCGAGCATGCTGTGAGCGGTGGTTTCGGGTTCTTCCGCGTGGGCGTGGCATACGCCCATGGCGACAGCTTCGACCAGTCGATAGTGATTGAGGCGATTGTGAACCCAATTACCGTGCGCTGGGATGCGGCCAGCACCGCGGCCGATGCGGGCGACTGGCGCTATGCGTTCGTGGTGGACGAGATCCCCAAGCCGCTGTTCGAGCAGCAATACCGCGGCGCCGAGGCGGTCGACTGGGATTCGGACGCCCCGGACTACGCCGATGGCTGGCTCAACGAGGACTCGGTGCGCGTGGCAGAGTGGTGGACCCGCGAGGAGGCCAAGCGCACGATCCTGCGCCTGTCGGATGGCAGCATCATCGGCGAGGACAAGTATTTGCGCGTAGTCGATGGGGTGCCGGCCAAGGCCATCTATGACTCTCGCGGCATCGTTGTCGTGGGCACGCGAGAGGCGCGGACGCACGCGGTTCGCCAGCGCATCATCACCGGTGCGGAAACGCTGTCCGATGTGGCCTGGAGCGGGCGGTACATCCCGATCTGCCCTGTCTACGGCGAGGACATCACGGTCGAAGGCCGGCGGCATTTCATTTCGATGACCCGCCAGGCCCGTGACCCGCAGCGCAATTTCAACTACTGGCGCAGCGCGGCGACCGAACTGGTGGCGCTGGCGCCGAAGGCCCCATTCATCGGGCCGAAGGGGTCATTCAACACCGACCGATCGCGCTGGCAGACCGCCAACATCGAGTCCCATCCGTACCTCGAATACGACGGCGCAACGCCGCCGCAGCGCCAGCCGTTCGCGGGCGTGCCGGCCGGGGCGCTGCAGGAGGCGATGAACGCCAGCGACGACATGAAGTCGATCATGGGCCTGCACGATGCCAGCCTGGGCGCGCGGTCCAACGAGACAAGCGGGCGGGCGATCATGGCCCGGCAGCGAGAGGGGGACACCAGCACGTTCCACTTCATCGACAACCTGTCGCGCGGTATCCGCTATGCCGGCCGGGTGATCGTGGACCTGATCCCGAGCGTCTACAACGCGCCCCGCATGCTACGGGTGATCGGCGCGGACCAGACCAAGCGGGAAGTCCAGATCAACACCGACGGCGCATTCGACCTGACGGCCGGTGTGTATGACGTGACCGTGGATGTCGGCCCGGCGTTCACCTCGAGGCGCGAGGAATCCATGAACGGCATGCTCGAGATGCTGCGGGTCTATCCGCCGGCGGCGCCGCTGCTGGGGGATCTCATCGCCAAGGCGGCCGACTGGCCGAACAGCGACGAGGTGGCCAAGCGGTTGAAGTCCATGCTCCCGACGCAGATCCTGCAGGCCGAGGCGCAGGACATGCCACCGCAGGCGCAGGCAATGATGGCCGGCATGACCACGCAGATGCAGCAGATGCAGCAGGGCCTGCAGGCGCACCAGCAGCAACTGCAGGAGGCGCGGGCCGCCTTGCAGCAGATGGCGCAAGAGAACGCCATGCTCAAGATCCAGGGCGCCAACCGGTCCGGCGAGCTCCAGCTCAAAGCGCGCGAGCTCGAGATCAAAGAGGGCGAGATCGTCGCCAAGGCGCAGACAGAGCAGGCCAAGGCCGCGGCCGGCGTCGAGGAAACGCGCATCGAGGCCATGGCCGAGCAGATCGTCGCCCGGATCGAGGCGCAGACGGCCATGCTGTCGCAGCAGGTGGGCGCGGTCGAGCAGCGCATGGTTGAGGCGCCTGAGCGTGAGAGTGGCGACGGCGGGACCGACGCGGCGATGAAGATGGCCATGATGCACATGCTGTCGAAGATGGCCAACACCGGGCCCAAGACGCTGACCATCCAGGCCCCGAGCGGTGGCACCTATCAAGCGGTGATCACCGATCAGGCGGTGCAGATCACAGCGCCGAGCGGCCAGGTCTACACCGGGCGAGTCTCACAGGGGATGCAATGATCGAGCGGGACGAGATCAAGTCTGAGCCGGCCATCTTCACGGCCGTGGTGCAGATCAAGCGGGCCAAGACCGGAGTGGTCGAGGAATTCACACTGACCGGTACGCCGGTGAAGGAGCAAGACGATGGCGGTGACGCACAGCGCGACCCTGCGCACAACACTGGCGACGGCAGTCAAGGACGCGATTGACGGCGGCGCCGGCGCCGGAAAGCTGGTATTCCGGCTGACCGGTTCCGTGAGTGCCCCTGGCACTGCCGTGGCGACGCTCATCCTGACCGATCCCTGCGGTTCAGTCGCGGGTGCGGTGCTGACGTTTTCGGCGATCACCAGCGACACGAACGCCACCGGGAATGGTTCGGCCGTGGCGGCGGCGACGCTGCAGACGAGTGCGGACACCGTATGTGTCCACTGTGCGGTGGCCGCGGCGTCCAGCGACATCAACATGAGCGGCGGTCTGACGGTCGGGGCCGGAGACACGGTCTCGTGTTCGTCGCTGACCTACACCGCGCCGGTTTGAGGGATAGAAATGCCATGACCAGATTCCACACTCTCAAGGCCGCGCTGGCGCGTATCCGGAGCCGGAGCCTGGTGACGGGCGCCTAAATCACAAGGAACCACACACCATGAACACCATTCGACGCCTATTCATCGGCGCAGCGCTGGCGCTGCTGTGCGGCATTGCGAGCGCAGCGCTCACGACGGCCCAGCTCGCAACGCTCAAAGCGGACATCCTCGCCGACCCGACGCTTGCCGCGTTGGCGGCAGCGAAGTCGTACGGTCCAATCGCAACAGCGTACAACCAGCCGGCAAGTCCGTCATACACACTGTGGCGCACGAATGTTACGTGCCAGGAAACCACGGATGCGTGGGTCGGAACGGACATCGACGTCATGAGTGCCCTGAACATGCAACGGCTGCAGATGCTTCTTGCATCAGGACCGGTGTGCAACATGAGTCGCGCAGATCGACGGGCGTGGGCTGAAAACCCATTCGGTACCAACGTCAACAATGCTTCACGAGTCGCCATGCGCGCCATCTGGAAACGCTTGGCAACCAGGGGTGAAAAACTCTTTGCTTCCGGGACTGGAAGTGATGCATCTCCTGCCGTACCGACGTTCGAGGGCAATGTTGCTGACGGTGACGTAGAAGCCGCACTGAAGGTCTGACGATGGCAACCGTAACCACTACCTACTCAGCCAGCGCAACGATCACGATTGCGCCGGAGAACGTCGCTTCATCGGCGGATTGGACGGCTGGAGTTGAATCTGGTGTAGTAGATAACTCGACAAACAAGTACGTCGACGCACTCGTCAGTGGAGTGTGGACGGCAGGGACGACGCCAACCATCAACACGACGGTCGCCATCTACGCATACGCCCAGCAGGACGACGGACCCACCTATCAGGACGTATTCGATGGAACGTCGAGTGCGGAGACGGTGACGAGTGCCGGTGTCCTGTCAGGTGTAGTTCGACTTCTCGGCACCCTCAGCGTGTCCGCAACCACCAGCAATCGAGCGTATTACCTGGCTCCGACCAGTGTTGCTCAAGCATTTGGTGGAGTCCTCCCCCAACGGTGGGGACTGTTCATCGCCCACAATTCCGGCGTGAACTCAAACACCACTGCTGGTAATCACGTCTGGAAGTATCAGGGTATTAAGTACGACGTGACCTGATAACAGGAACGCTTCTGTGCTTGTCATTCGCAAATCGTGGCTGAATCAGCCACCAACAATATCAACGCCACTCAATTCACGATTGCGTGCGCCAACGGTTGTATGGAGCGGAGCTTCGTGGGATAAATCATATGTGTTGAACGAGGCCGCTGTTCTCGGCGGCTCAACGCTTCCAACTCAGATACCAACTGCAAGAGGGTTGTCGGCATCATTCGTTTATTCGGCGGCAACGTATCCACAGGTAAAATTGTGTGCAGATGCGGACTCGGTATTTACAAGTTCGACGCAAACAACTATTGCTGTTCTTCGTAGATGCAGGGATACGACAGCCAGAAACACGTATTTGTTCGCATACCACGAAGGCTCCGCCGGCGTGGATAGAGTGCTGAGTCATGCGCCATATAGCGACGGTAATCTATATTGGGATTTTGGAAATTCTACAGCAGGATCTGGTCGTGTCAGTGTTGCCTTTACGAAAACAACTGAATGGGAAACATTAGTTTTCGTTGCTGGTGGTGGTAAAGGGCGTGAGGTATGGCGCAACGGTATAAGAATTGTTAATAATACTAGCGCAACAGCGTCCAGAAATGCCGTCAGTGCGTCATTTGTCATAGGCGGCTTTACCACAATTTATGCCAGCGCGGAATCTGACAACGTAGATATTGCGCTGTTCATCGTTAGCGCGGAGGCATGGACCGACGCCGAGATTGTGAGGTGGTCCCGCAATCCATTTGGCATGACGTTCGCGCCACAAGTTCGACGAATTTGGACCGGCACAGTCGCCAGCGCGCTTCCAACTCTCAGCGCGTCGACCTACAAACCCGGCACCCTGACCGCGGACGGCTGGCAGCCGCGAGTAACGGCGACGTAGCATGGCCGTCAATCTCTACTGGATCGTCCAGGCCGATGCAACGGCCACGCCGACGAACGTCCAGATCAAGGATGGTCAGGACGGGACCGGTGCAGCGGCGCTGAAGTCGGGCAGCGAAGCCTATACCGCCGCCGGGACGTATGACGAGGCCACGGCGATCACCGGTCTGTCGGCCGGCACGGCGTATGAGCAGTGCTGGGTTGCGTGGGACGGAGCCACCTACAGCAATGTCGTCACGACGACGATCACCACGGCTGCGGCGCATGCGACTTCTGGAGCGCTGGCCGCGGAAGCGGGTGCCATTGGCGGCACTGCCGCGCATCTGACGCTGCATGCCACGTCGGGCGCGCTCGCTGCGCAGGATGGCGCGATTGCCGGGACCGCGACGCATGTGGCCGTGCATGCCTCGAGCGGGGCGCTGGCTGCGCAAGACGCGGCGATCGCTGGGGATGCGTCGCACACCGCGCCAGGGGTTCATGCGAGCTCGGGCACGCTGGAGGCGCAGGACTCGACCGTCGCCGGCACGGCAACGCACCTGCTCCTGCACGCCACGACGGGCGCCCTGGAAGCGCAATCGGCCAGCCTGGCAGGGACGGCGCTGCACAACAGCGTTCACGCCACCAGCGGGGCTCTGCAGGCCTCTGACGCGGCATTGTCAGGGTCGGCATCCGGCCCGGCGGTCGCGCAGGCCGCGGCGGCGCCGGTGGCCGGGGGTTGGCCGGAGCACGTGCGCGGGAAGAAGACCAAACTGCGGCGCGAACCCGAGCCGCCGACGCCGGACGAGGTTCGGGCCCAGCGTGAGGCAATGGGCATTGTCGAGCCGAAGGCCTCGCCGACCAAGCGGCCGATCCTGCACAAGCCCGACAAGCGCGCGCCGATCCCGGCCACGGTCGAGGTGCCGCGCGGCATCGCCGGGCGCGACCTGGCGCTGTGGATCGAGCTGCTGAACGACGACATCCTTCACGCCGGCGGCGAGGACGTGCCCGACGTGCGCCCGCTGATCATCGCGCGGGGCATCGCCCAGCAGCGGCAGGAGGAAGAGGACATGGCCGTGGTGCTTGCCACGATCGTTGCGGCGATGTAGACGCAGGCTATTCCCTGCGGACGTTCATAGGGATACACTATCTATGCCAGACGTTGACGAACAATCTGCCCAAGCGGCGGAACTCGAAACGCCCGAGCAGCAAGACGCGCAGGACCCGGCCGGTGAGGCCGAGGAGGGCGGCGCGCAACCGGCCGAACAATCGGACGACGCTGATGCAGCGGAGGCCGAACTCGTCGAGATCGAGAGAGACGGCAAACGCTACGCCATCCCGAAGTCGTTGGAAGCCGAATTGCTCATGCAGTCGGACTACACGAAGAAGGCGCAGACGGTCGCAGAGGAACGCAAGGCACTGGAGCAGCACCGACAGCTCTTCCAACAAGCCGTTGAGATCCAAAAGGCGAACCAGCAGGCCTTCGCGGCGGCAGCGGCCACGGCCCACGAACTGCAGCGGTATCAGGGTGTTGACTGGAACGCACTGACCCAGGCCGATCCGGCCCAGGCGCAGCAAGCGTTCATGCGATACCAGCAGCTCCGCGACGCATACGCCGGCCAGGTGCAGACGCTCTCTCGCGCGGAACAGGAATTCGCATCCGTTCAGGACAAGCAGCGTCGAGAGACCTTGCAGCGCGGTGCGGAGCAACTGGCCCGCGAACTGCCAGGCTTCACGAAGCCCGAGACGACGCAACGGCTCACCGAGCAGGGGCGAAGTCTAGGGGCATCCGATGAGGAGCTGGCAGGCCTGTCGCAGCCGTGGATCGTCAAAGCGCTGTGGAAGGCCTCGCAGTACGACGCCATTTCGGCGAAGGCGACGGCCAAACCCCAAGCACAACCCGCCGCGGTGGCGCAGGTGATCAAGGCGAAGTCTGCGCCGAAATCGCTGGAGGCCATGTCAATGGATGACTGGATGAAGGCGAGGCAGGCGCAGGTCACGAAACGACGCTAGGGGCGCGCTGTGATGGCGGCCCCGGCACCTAGAGGACCGAGATCATGGCGAATAGCCTGCTTACCCCCACCGCAGTAACGCGCGAGGCACTGCGTGTGCTGCACCAAAAGCTGACCTTCGTCGGCTCCATCAACCGCCAGTACGACGACTCCTATGCCGTCAACGGCGCCAAAATCGGCGACTCGCTGAAGATTCGCTTGCCCAACGAGTACACGACCGGCACCGGCAACGTGATGACGGCGCAGGACACGTCGGAGAGCTCGGTCACGATGACCGTAGGGACCCAGCGCTGGGTCGGCATGAACTTCACGGCAGCCGAGCGCACGCTCAGCCTGGACGATTTCTCGCAGCGGGTTATCGAGCCCGCAATGGCTCGCTTGGCAGCGAACATCGAGGCGGATGCCCTGTCGATGTATAAGAACGTTTACAACCTCAGCGATGAGGATGGAACGGCGTTCACGCTCTTGTCGGTTCTCAAGGGTCGCAAGATCCTGAACGACAACCTCACGCCGCTGGACAACAACCGCACGGCGCTGCTGTCGACGGCCCATCAGGTCAAGCTGATCGACGCGGTAAAGGGCTTGTTCCACGACGGCAACGCCATCGAGAAGCAGTATCGCGAGGGCAAGATCGGCCGCACGGCCGGCTTCGACTTCTACGAGTCGACGCTGGTGAACGATCACACGACCGGCACTGCAACGACCGGGGATACGCTGTACAACGTCAACGGCGCGAACCAGACGGGGTCGTCACTCACGGTTGACACTGGAACGACTACGTTCCTGATCGGCGATGTGATCACGCTGGCCGGTTGCAACCGGGTCCACCCGGAAACGAAGGCGGACACCGGGCAACTGCAGACGTTCGTGATCACCGCGAACAGCGGCACGAGCGCGACCACGCTGGAGATCAGCCCCGCAATCGTTGTCACCGGTCCGACGCAGAACGTCTCGGCCTCGCCGACCACTACAGGCGCGGTGTCCAAGCTCGGCGGTGGAAATGCGGCGCTGGTGAACAGCTCGATGGTTTATCACCGAGACGCGTTTGCGATTGCGTTCGCTGACCTGGCGATGCCAAAGGGCGTCGACTTCTCGGCGCGTGAGACCTACGACGGTATCAGCATGCGCATCGTGCGCGATTACGACGTGGTGAATGATAAGTTCCCGTGCCGCGTCGACGTGCTCTACGGCTACAAGGCGATCCGCCCGCAACTGGCCTGCCGCGTCCACGCGGACGGCTGAACCTAACCCATCACTGAAAGGACATGAATCATGACTATCGCAGTCGGATCTGATGCTGAACAACTGGGCTCCTGCCCCTCTGGTGGTGTGATCGTTGGCCGCTCGGCGACGGCCACGATCAATCCTGGCAAGGTGGGGTTCTACGGCACCACGCCGGCAACGCAACGCGCCGCAGCCATCCAGGCCGCGTCCGTTGTGTCGGCCACGTCCTACATCAGCGTGACCAGCAACCTG
>JBEGVQ010000103.1:0-17730 GCA_041178345.1 Acidobacteriota bacterium
GGGATCTCGCGCAAGTAGCCCTCAGACGCCAATTCAGACAGGTCCGACGGCCACTTGTTCTTGTCGGCGTAGTACTGATCGATGGCGTCGTTCATGCGGAACAAGTTTTCCTTCAGCACCGCTTCTTCGGCGCGGGTCACGCTGTTGCGGTACTGCGACATGCCCATGCTGGCCAGGATGACGATCAGCGTCAACACGACCAGCACTTCGATCATGGTGAAGCCGCTCGCCGGCGATCGTCGTTGCGATGTCAGTGTCACGGCGCTAGTCCCAATCGCGATACTTGGTGCCGTCGAGCGCCGTGCCCTGGTTCTTCGAATACACGTCGTAGACGTTCTGCCCGCTCCAACTCGAGGCATCGGGCTTGTCCTGGTACGCCCTCAGCCCCCAGTCGTCGCCACCCATGGTCGGGTCGACTGGGATGCGGCGCAGGAACTTCAGCTGGCGGCCGGTGGCGTCGTTGGCCACCGACACGCCATCGACCAACGCCTGCAAATCAGGCGGATAGCCTTCGCTGTTGGCCTTTAACTCGGTGGTCGGGATCTGGCCCGCGTCGGCGGCATCCTTGAACTTGTCGATCGCCGTGCGCATTTCACGCAGCACGCGGCGCAACTCGGCTTCGCGCGTGCGCTGCATGGTGACCCTGGCCAGCGGCTGCACCGCCGACGCGAGGATCAGGACGATGGTCGTCACCACCAGCAGCTCGACGTAGGTGAACCCGCGCGACTTCATTACCGCACCGTCACTCCCGCCGGGAGGAACTGCAACTGCACGCTGGCGCCGCCCGGCACGCTGGCAGAGCCGGTCACCGACAGCGACCCGGTGCCCGCGGCGACCGGCTCGATGAGCAGTGCCCCCAGCAGGCCCGCGCTCGACGCGCCGGTCTGGTCGCCGGGCCGCGTGATGACAAGGTCAACGCGTCCGCTCTTCTCGTCGATCTGGCTCGTGAACGCCGGGGTGACGCCGCCCTGGCGCATGAACGTCCCTTCCAGCACGCTGCGAACCCGGACGAGGGCAGGGTTGTAGGTCACCGAGATCGTGAGCGTTGACACGCGCGTCGCGCCAGAGATGGAAATCGGCACGGTGTACGGTCCGCTGCCCATTCGCATTTCGCTCGGCGGGCTCACCGAAATGCGCGCCGGTACGACCGCGGGGGGCGCGGCCGATGTGGCGGCGGCCGCAGCGGTGGCAGGCGGCGCTGGAGTTGAGGGCGGCGCGACCGGCTCCGGCGCCACCGACGGCTCGTCTGGCGGCGCCGCGGCAGGACTCGGTGCCGCTGCCACGGCGGCGGGCATCGTCATGCCGGGAATGGGCGAACTGCCAGGCGGCACCACGGGTCGCGGTCCGCCCCCCGGCAGTACTGGGGCCGCGGCGGGTTGCATGCCCGCAGCTGAAGCCGCCGCCGACGAAGGCGCCACCCCAGGCGGCGTCGGCGGCACGGCACTGGCCGGCGCGGCGGGCGTTGCCGGGACCGCGGCCGCGGGCGCATCGCCGCCAATCACGGCCGGCGGGCCGCCGAGCATCATGTTGCTCTGGGTGCCGATGTAGATCGGGCTCAGGTCCGACGCGCGCAGTTCATGGGTGCGCAGGATGCGCGGCGTCAGCAACATCACGATGTCGGTCTGCTTGATGGTGTTGTCGTTGTTCGAAAACAACTGCTTCACCACCGGCAACCGCATGATGCCAGGGAAGCCGGTCAGCGACTTGCGCTCGTCCTCGCGCAGCAGCCCGGCCAACAGGTTCGACTCGCCGTCGCGCAATCGCAGCTTGGTCTGCACCTTGCGCGAGAAAAACGACGGCAGGTTCTGGCCGGCGATGTTGGTATCCTGCCCGCGCGCGCTGTTCTCGATGCTGATTTCGAGGATAATGTCGCCGTCGTAGGTGACCCGCGGCGTCATGTCGACGATGATGCCGATCGTGCGGTAGCCGTAGGAGGTCAGCGGGTTCACCGTGCTGCCGCCGGCGGCCAGCGGCGTGAACGTCGTGCTCGGCACCGGCACGTCTTCACCGAGATTGAGCGACAACTTCTGCCCTTCCGTGCCACGCAGGTTCGGCTTGGCCAGCACCTTGGTCTGGGAATCGCTCTCCAGGAACCGGACCACCGCCGACGGCACCGACAGATAGAAGTCGGCGGTGCTCACACCTTGCGAGATCGTGTTCAGGTTGAACGGCTTGTCAGATGGCGTCGATTCGGGCGAGAAGTTCAGCGCCGCCGAATAGCTGCCCAGGTCAAGGCCGTACCGCTTGGCGCGTTCGCGGCTCACCTCGAGAATCTGGACGTTCACCGACACTTCGGCGCGCGGCTTGTCGTTGGCCTCGATAATGCGCTCGGCCACCGCCACCACCGCCGCAGTCGCGCGAATCGTCAGCGTGTTGGCGGTCTTGTTCGGGACGATCTGCGGTTGAATGGCCATGCCCGCCACGCGCAGCATGCCGGTCAGCAGCGCCTGCATCTCGGTCGCGTCGGCGTTGGAGATGAAGAACGTCCGAATCACCTGGTCTTCGTACTGCGTCCGCTTCTGCGTGCTGTCGGCGGCGACGATGATGGTCCGCTCGTTCAGCACCTTGTAGAACAGCTGATTCGACAGCATGATCTGCTGCAGCGCCTGTTCGAGCGACACGCCTTCGAGCTTGAGCGTGATCGAGCGATCCTGGAAGTCTCGATCGAACGTGACGTTGATCCCGCTGTAGTTGCCGATGAAGCTGAGGATCTCGCGCAGGCTGGTGTTCACCAGGTTCACGATCAACGGTTCGGGATTGGTGGGGCTCAGCACCGGCTCGATGCTCCGGCGCGCCTGCTGCCGGAGCTGTTTGATCGCCGGCGGCGGCGTGGCCGCTTCAATGCGGTCGCGCAGCATGCGCTCGATCTCTGCCGCCTTGGCGGCGATCGTGCGGTTGGACGGCTCGAACTCCGTGGCCTTGGTGTAGGCGCGGAGGGCTTCTTCGGGCTGGCCGGCAGCCTCGAACTGCCGGGCGCGATCGGTGTACTGGGTCGACGCCATCAACATGGCGCGCTCGAGGGCAATCTTGTAGTCGGGGCGATCGGGGTCGTCTTCAAGCGCCTGGCGATAGAAACCGACGGCGGCCTCCCAGTCGCCGGCCTGGCCCGCCGTTTCGCCGCGCGCGAACGAGCGGCCGGTAGCGCAACCAGCGGCCAGCACGGCGGCCAGCGCCACCAACCCGACTCCGTTTACCAAACGCCTCATCATCATTCGCTCTACTGCCCCGTCAGCCGAATCACCTGGCGGCCCCGCCCATCGAGATGCGTGACTTCCACGGATTCGGCGCCGATCTTCACAATGCGGTAACGGCCATCAATGGTATCGCCGTCCTTGCCGTACATCGTCACCTTCCCGTCGCTTAGCACCGCCCATTTCACGCCGTTGGCTCGTTCGACCAGGGCGATGAACTTCAACGGTATCGGCGGCGGTGGGGGCGGCCCGGCGGGTGCCGGCGGCGCCACCGGCCGCGTCAACTCCGTCTCCGGCGACGCCACCGGCCGCGGGGGCCCCGGCGACACCTTCGGCTGGAACCGAAACGGATTGCGCGCCGTCCCGCTCGGTTCGCCTCGTTCCGCGGCCAGCGTGCCGAGGGCGACCGGCCTTGGGGCCGCAGCGGCCTCACCGGCGACCGGCCGCGCCGCCCGGGCGGGGCTCCCCGCGACCGGCGCGGCCACCGGTTCCGGCCGCGATTGGAACCACACCACCAGCGCCAGCACCAACACCATACCGCCACCCATCAGCAGCCGGCGCCGATCAGCGAACATCGCGCCTCGACTGGTAATACGTCGATACCGCCAGCACCAGCGACAGCGTGCTGCCATCGCCGTCCTGGGCCAGCGACAGGTTGTCAATGACCACGAAGTCGGGCAGCGTTTCCACGGCGTGGATGAACCGCTGCACGTCCTCCCACTCACCCGACAGGCTGTAGTTCACGGCCAGGCTATCGAGCGACGACTCCCGCAGGGTGGTCGGCGACGTCGCGCTTTGCCTGAACACCACGTCGTGGGACCGCGCCAGCAGGCTCAACTTCGAGTGCGTGATGCGCTGCGCGGCGCTCAGGTCCGCGGGCAGCACCTCGCGATAAAACCGCTCCAAGTCGCGGGTCGCCTGGGCCTGGCCGTCGCGGGCTGCCTCGGCGGCCGCCAGTTCGGCGCGGGCGTCGGCGAGCGCCAGGCTCGAGGCCTGCGCCCGTGTCCCGCCGCTCTCGACCGACGCCCTCAGTGGCAAAACCAGCAGCACCAACACGCCGAGGTTGATGGCCAGCAGCGCGCCGAGCGGCACGAGTACTCGCCGGTGGTCGGCGACAATCCGCGCGAGCGGCACCTCGCTGCCCGCCGTAAATAGCGCCTTCATCGCCGGCCTCCCGCCACGACGTTGGCCGCCGAACGGTTCGCCGGCGCCGCCTCGCTAGGATCAGACGCCGACGGCGACGCCGTGGCCGCCGGTGGCGCCTGAATGGCCGGCGGCGGGAGGTTGTAGTACGCCTGCAGGACTGACGTCAGCGAGAGGTCTTCGTTGCTCGCGTCCGACCGTGACAGCACGTCCATGAACACGCCGGTCTTCTCGAGGGCCGCGATAAAGCGGTCGAGGTCCTCCTGCTGCCGGGACTGGACGGTAAACGCCACCAGCAGCCGGCCGGCGTTGTCGACCTGCGGCTGCACCGACGAGATGCGCACTTCCGGCGGCAGCGTGGCCTGGAACTGATTCAGCAACTCGGTCCAGGAAAACGCGCGGCGATCGATCAGCGCATTGGCCTCGCGCGCGGCCGCCGAGACCTGCGACAACTGCGTTCGATCGATGGTCTGCTGAACCAGCCGCGCCTTCTCCCGCAAATCGCGCGCCGCGCTCTCGTTCTCGACGACGGTCCGGCTCAGGTCGCGATTGGCCCGCTGCAGGCGCCACAGCTCCACCGTGTTGAACACGGTGAGCCCGGCCACGAACACGCCGACCACTGCCAGCCCGATCCGCACGGCGCGGGTGTTGTAGAAGGGCCGCGTCGACAGGTTGGTGCGCAGCATCGCTAGGCCACCCGTCCTTCCCTCAGCAGCACGCCGACGAGCGGCGCCAGCACGTCGAGCACCTCCTGCGAGGCGCCAATGCGATCGGGCAGCGCGGCCGCCTGTCGCGGGTCCACGGATTCGACCCCGATGCGCAGCCGCTCTTCGAGACCCCGCCGCACGCTTTCCGCGCCACCCGGCAGCCGGCCGCCGCCGGCGATCAGCACGCGCGCGAAGCCGGCGCCATGCAGGCGGTCCTCGTAATACATCGCGGTCTGGTGAATCAGGTCCGCCAGCGTCCCCTCGGCCTCTTCGCCGCGGTGGCGGAAGAACAACAGCGACCGGTCGCGCATGACCGCGAGCGTGAGGTAGGTGTCGGTGATGTGAACGAGCAGCCAATCTCCCGCGGGGCCGCCCGACACGGCCAGAATGCCATTGAGCACGCTGAACGACGCGAGATCGACCAGGCCGGCCTCGGCGCCGGCCATCAGACAGGCCTGCTCGTATTGCTGGATCACGTCGGCCCGGGCCAGCGACACGACCATCTCGTGGCTGCCGTCAGCCGCGGCCAATCCGGGCGACACACTAATCACCGCCTGCTCGATCGGGAACGGCGCGGTCTTGCGCACCTGCCACCGGACGATCTCCTGCAGGTCGGCGGCCTTGGGGGGTACTTTTTCCAGCCGGAGCAGCGCGACCTTCGCCACCGTGTCGGGCACGACCAGCGCGACGCGGCCGGGCGGGCGACCCAACGCGGCGAGCACACGGCCCACGGCCTTCGCGACGGCCGGCACATCCGCCAGGTTGAGCGCGGAGAGCGACGGCACCACCGCGCCGTCCGGCAGCGTCTCGTGCGCGTGCGCCGCCACCACGGCTTGGTCGCCGCGCCACGCCAGGCGCGCCGCCGCCACGTGCGCGTGACCGATTTCGATGGCCACGTCGGGCGGCGGGGACTGGAAGAGGGACCGGAAGCTCATTCGACGAACGTCACCTTGTTGATCTCGCGAAGGGTGGTCTCGCCGTTGAGCACGCGCTCGACGGCCGACTCGCGCAGCAACCGCATGCCCTGTTCCCTGGCGGCGCGCTTCACTTCCGAGATCGGGCGCTTCTCGAGAATGATCTCGCGGATGTGATCAGTCAAATCCAGCAGTTCGCAAATGGCCATGCGGCCCTTGAAGCCGGTGCCGCCGCACTCGATGCAGCCGGCACCCTCGTAGAACGTGTGCTTCGCCGCGAGGCCGGCGTCGATGGCCGACTCGGCCAGCAGTTCCGGAGCGATCGTCACCGGCTGCCTGCACGCCTCGCAAATCTTGCGCACCAGCCGCTGCGCCATCACGCAGTTGAGCGCCGAGATGAACTGGTAGGGCTCCACGCCCATGTTGAGGAAGCGCCCCAGCACGTCGAACACGTTGTTGGCGTGGACGGTGGTGAACACCAGGTGGCCGGTCAGCGCCGACTGGATCGCGATCTGCGCGGTCTCGGGATCGCGAATCTCGCCGACCATCACCTTGTCGGGGTCGTGGCGCAGGATCGAGCGCAGGCCGCGCGCAAACGTCAGGCCCTTCTTCTCGTTGATCGGGATCTGGGTGATGCCCTTCAACTGGTACTCGACCGGGTCCTCAATCGTGATGATCTTGTCTTCGATCGTGCGAATCTCGGCGAGGGCCGCATAGAGCGTCGTGGTCTTGCCGCTGCCGGTCGGGCCCGTCACCAGCACCATGCCATACGGCTCGCGGATGTACTTGCGGAACCGCCGCAGCTCCTCTTCCGGAAAGCCCAGGATGTCGAGGCGCAGTTCGGTGAACTGCTCGCTCATCGACTGCTTGTCGAGAATGCGGATCACGGCGTCCTCGCCGTGCACGCTCGGCATCACCGAGACGCGGAAGTCGATGGTCTTGCCCGGCACACGCAGCCGGAAGCGGCCGTCCTGCGGCACCCGCTTCTCGGCGATGTCGAGCTCGGCCATCACCTTGATGCGCGACAGGATCGAGCTGTGGAAGCGCTTGGCGATCGGCCGCATCGCCGACTGCAGCACGCCATCGATGCGGTACTTCACATAGACCGCGTCGTCCTGCGTCTCGATGTGGATGTCGCTGGCGCGGCGCTGGATGGCCGTGTAGATGGTCGAGTCAACCAGCCGGATGATCGGGCTGCTGTCGCTGGTCAGCCGTTCGACGGTGAGGTTCTCGTCGCCCAGGTCATCGTCTTTGAGGACCTGGATCTGGAACTCCTCGGTGGCCTCGTCGAGGACGCGCTGCGAGCTTTCGCTCTTCTTCAGCATGCCCTCGATGGCCGACCGGGCGCCCACCATCACCCGCACCGGCGTGCCCAGGATCACGCCGAGCTCGTCGATCATCGGCAGGTCGGTCGGGTCCGAGACGACGATCACCAGCGACTTGCCGTCGCGGCGGTACGGCACGAAACCGTAGCGCAACATCAGGTCGGCGGGAATCGACCGGAACAGCTCCTGGTCGATCCGGAAGTCGTGCATGTTGAGGAAGTCGAGCCGGTAGCGCTCCGCCAGCCGGCGCGCCGCGGCCTCTTCGGCGCTGCGTTCGGCCGCCGACACTTCCGGCGCCGCCGGCTCCTCGATCAGGGCCTCCGGGTCGAGCGTCTCGTCCGGGGTTACGTCCACCTGCCGCGTCCCTTCATCATTAGCTGCCGCCGATCACCGAGGTGAGCTGGAACAGCGGCATGTAGAGCGCCAGCACGATGCCGGCGATCACCACCCCCATGAACACGAGCATGACCGGTTCAATCACCGTCACAAAGCGCGCCACGTCGGTTTCGATCTCCTCGTCGTAAAAGTCCGACAGGCTATTGAGCATCTCGGTCAACGCGCCGGTGGACTCACCGACCTCGATCATCTTGATGGCCACGTCGGGGACGGTCTTGCGCTCGAACACCGTGGCCGAGAAACTCTGTCCCTCGCGGACCTTGGTCGCGACGATCGCCAGTTCCTCGCCCAGGTGGCGGTTGCCGGTCGAGCGCGACGCGATCTCGAGCGCGTTCACCAGCGGGATGCCGCCCCCCAGCAAGGTCGCCAGTGTCCGCGCCATCTGCGTCGTCGCGAACTTGTGGAAGCTCGGCCCGATGAACGGCAGCTTCAGCAGCAGGGCATCGAACTTGGAGCCGTGCCCCGGCTGCCGCACCCAACTCCAGAACGCCACGACCCCCGCCCCGAGCGCGATCAGGATGAGCCCCATCTGCCCGCGGATCAGGTCGGACACGCCGACGATGATGCGCGTGGATAACGGCAACTCAGCCCCGAAGCTCAGGTAAAACTCCGAGAAGGTGGGCACGACCTTCACGATGATGATCGACACCAGCACGAACGCGAGCCCGACCAGGATCGCCGGGTAGATCATCGCTGAAATCGTCTTGGAGCGGACCGTGTCCACCGTCTTCGAGTAGGCCACGTAGCGGCGCAGCACCGCATCGAGGTTGCCGGCCCGCTCGCCCGCCATCAACGAGGCGGTGTAAACGGTCGGGAACAACTCGCCGTGCGCGGCGAACGCGTCCGACAACGCGGTGCCGCTGCGCACCTTCTCGTGCACATCGTCCAGCACCGACTTGAACAGCGGGTTCGTGAGGCGGGTTCGCAGGATGTCGAGCGACTGCACGAGCGGCATGCCGGCCTTCAGCAGCGTGGCCAGCTCCTGGTTGAAGACCAGGAACTCGTGGCGGGTGATCTTGCGGCTGCGCGACAGCGTGAGGCTGCCAAGGCCGAGCCGGGGCCGCAGTGCCAGGACGTGCAGCCCCTTATCCTCGAGCTCGCGCCTGAGGGCAGCTTCGCTCTGGGCCACGTACACGCCCTCGATAATCTCACCCGATGTGGTGCCGAGCCGGCAGCGGAATTCCATCCCTAACAGATTGACCCACAGGGGATTATACGAAAATGGGACCTGTATTCCCACCCGTTTAGACGACCATTCGACCCGAATAGTCGAGCGACCTCGCCGGGGCGAACCCCGAGGTCTTGATCCATCCAGTGTTTAATCTGTGCCTAATCTGTGGCCCACCCGCTGCAGGATACGGCGGACGTAGTTCTGGGTTTCGGGGAAGGGCGGCAGGCCGCCGTAGCGGCGGACGGTGCCTTCGCCGGCGTTGTAGGCCGCCAGGGCGGTGGGCAGTTCAAGCCGGCTCAGCAGGTCCTTCAGGTGGCGGACGCCGGCCTCGATGTTCGCCCTGGGGTCGTAGGAGTTGCGGACGCCGTACTGACGGGCCGTGGCCGGCATCAGCTGCATGAGGCCGCGTGCGCCCTTCTTCGACCGGGCGCGGGCCTGGTAGTTCGATTCCTGCTCGATCACGGCGTGAATCAGGCGCGCGTCCACCTGGTGGCTGGCCGCAACCGCGGAGATGAGGTCGGCGAACGGGCGGGCCGCCAGCACGGCGTCGGGCACGCCAGCCGGCACGGCCGTGGCCGGCGCGGCCTCGACCGGCAACTCGTCAACCGGCACCGGGTACGGCACTTCGTCCGGATCGACCCGGGTGATCATCGCCGCCGGGAACGTCACTTCCCCGCCGGCGCGCAGCACGGCGGTGGCCAGGTCGCCATCCACGCGATAGGAGCGAACCGACATGCTTTGGCCGCTCTTGAACACAAGGATCTCCGCGCTCGCGGCAGTCGCAACCAACAGCACCGAGGCGGCCAGCGCGGCGATCCTGAACATGTCCTATTGAATGAATGCGTGGAAGACGCGGGCGCCCAGCTCGCGGGGGTCGCCGCTCTTCATGGCGGGATCCAGGGCCGGCACGAACGTCTTGTCGGCCAGTAACTTCATCTCAACCATGTCGCCCTGGCCCAGTTGGGCCGCGGTCACGTTGTAGGTGCGCACCGGCGCTTCGCTGGCGGTCAGCGCAACGGTGGTTACCACCTGGTCGCCGACCATGACCGTCAGCTGCTGCGCGCCGTTGGGGGTCGCGGGATTGTCGGCCTGGAGATAAAGCACGACGTCGCGCTTGGGATTGCGGAAGGCGATGGTCGCCTCTTTCTTGGTCCACTGCCACTCGGCGCGGCCGGCGCCTTCCGAGACCACCTCGGCCGGGTGCCAACCGTCCTTGAAGATGACGAAGATGTTCTCGGTCTGCGGCAGTAGCTCGAAGTCCACGACCTTGTAAGAACGATCGCCGCGGTCCTCGTTCGTCAACCTGAGCCGGTCGTTGCTGCCGGGGCTGTAGATGCCGGCGACGACCTTGGCGGCCCCGACGTACGGGTAACCGGGCACAAACATCGTCCGCTTGTACTCGACGGCCTGCCCCGGCTTCCACTCGGTGCTGGGCGTCGGCGGCTCGTGGTCGTCGGTCCACATCAACTCCTCGTCGGCGTCGAGGAAGTGAACGAACACGCGCCGGGCGCCCAGATTGGGAGCATCGGCCGCCATGGTGAACTTGTAGGTGACCTCGACCGGGCTGCCGAGCGCGACTTTCGCGCGCGACAACGACACCTCGAGGGTGCCGACAGGCGGGGTCGTGTCCTCGGCGGGGCCGCACGCCGGCAAGGTGACGGTCAGGGCCATCAGTACAGCAGCTGTCCGCAATCGACTAACCATGTCTCTCCGTTGCATAGCGTTCCAAAGGAGAATATCATGCAGTCCATTCCGATGGACACTCCACGAGACGCGCTGGGCATGGTCGAGACGAAGGGCTTTATCGGCTCGGTGGAGGCTGCTGATGCCATGGTCAAGGCGGCCAATGTGGCCCTGATTGGCACGGAATACATCGGAGCCGGCTACGTGACGGTGCTGGTCCGGGGCGATGTCGGTGCCGTAAAGGCCTCGACTGACGCCGGCGCCGCCGCTGCGCGCAGGGTTGGCGAACTGGTGTCGGTCCACGTCATTCCCCGGCCCCACGCCGAGGTCGAAAGAATCCTGCCAAAGGCTTAGGGCTTTGGCCGACGCCGCTTCCGCACCCCAAACCGACAAGGACCTGGCCTCGATCGCCGAGGCCCGGGCGCTCGCCCGCCGCGCCACAGTGGCGCAGGCGACCCTGGCCGAGTGCTCCCAGGAACAAATCGATCGCATTGTCGAGGCCATGGCACTGGCCGTCCGGCCCCATGCCGAAGCGCTGGCGCGGCTCGCCGTCGAAGAGACCACTTTTGGCGTGGTCGCCGACAAGATCCAGAAGAACCTGTTCGCGTCGCAGCGGGTGTTCGAGTTCATCCAGCCCATGAAGACGGTGGGCGTCGTCAACCGCTTCGACGACCGCAAGATCATCGAGATTGCCGAGCCGTTCGGCGTTGTCGCCGCGGTCATTCCGTCAACCAATCCCACCTCGACCGCGATCTACAAGATCCTGATTGCCATCAAGGCGCGCTGCGCGGTGGTGATGACACCGCATCCGTCAGCCGCCCGTTGCATCACGCGGACCGCCGACATCATGTACGAGGCCGGCCGCAAAGCCGGGCTGCCCGACGGGGCCATTGGCTGGATGACCACCGTGACGCTCGAAGGCACCCAGGAACTGATGAAGGCGCGCGAGGTGTCGGTGATTCTCGCCACCGGCGGCATGGGCCTGGTCCGCGCGGCCTACAGTGCGGGCAAGCCCGCCTACGGCGTCGGCCCCGGCAACGCGCCCTGCTACATCGAGTCGAGCGCCGACGTGCGCAAGGCCGCCAACGACATCCTGACGGGCAAGTCGTTCGACAACGGCGTACTCTGCTCATCTCCCAACTCCGTCGTCGTGGACGAGGCCATCGAGGCGGAAGCCAGGCGGCAGTTCAAGGACCAGGGCGGCTACTTTCTGTCGGCGGCCGAGGCCGAGACGCTGGCCAGGCAGTTGGTGACGCCCCAGCGGCTGCCCAACCCGGCTTTTGTCGGCAAGTCGGCGGTCGACATCGCCGAAAAGTGCGGCATCTCGGTACCGGCTGGCACGCGCGCCCTCATTGCCGAGCTCAAAGGCGTCGGCCGCGACTTCCCTCTCTCGATCGAGAAGCTCTGCCCGGTTCTCTCGTATTACGTCGTCAAGGACTGGCGCGAGGGCTGCGAGCGCTGCAAGCAGATCCTGAAATACGGCGGCATGGGGCACACCATGTCGATTCACTCCCAGAACGACGCGGTGATTCTCGAGTTCGGGCTGCACAAGCCGGCGTATCGCATTTGCGTGAACACGCCCACCACCCATGGTTCAATTGGCCTGACGACCGGGCTGGACCCGGCCATGACGCTGGGGTGCGGCGGCTTCGGCGGCAATATCACGTCGGACAACATCTCTCCGAAGCACCTCCTCAATATCAAGCGGGTCGCCTACGAATTGCGACCGGCGACCCAGGCACTGGTGCCAAAGGTGCCAAGTGAGCCAGAGGTGCCAAAGGGGTTGGTGCCAAGCGCGACGGCTCCGGCACTACCCAAGGCGCCTTCTAAGCCTCACCCCGACTCGATCTCGGCTGACGCTCTTACAAGCCGAATCGACAAGTTCCTCGCCACCAGGGGCCTAGCACCCGCAGGCGCACCGGAGGCACCTCAGGCACCGTTGGCACCCTTGGTTCCCGAGAAATGCGTCTGTGAGGAAGACGTGCGCTTGGCGATCAAGGAGGGCCGCAAGATCCTGGTCGGTGAGCGAACCATCGTCACTCCTTCGGCCCGGGATGCCGGCGAGGCCGCGCGGGTCTTCGTCCACATCGGCTGGCCTCCCGTAAACAGCTGAGCCGTAACAGGTTGACCCCAAGTGATCGTCGTGCTACCCTGCCTCGGGTTCACTACTGAACGCCAGGAATTGAATGCCGAGCCCGTACACACTCCCCATCGCGCTACTCTGTTGCACATCGGTATTCGCCGGTTGCATCACGGGCTCTGGCGCGAAGACGGTCCAGGTCATTCCGCAGGCGCCAGCGGCCGTGGCGCCAATCCCGGCAGCGCTGCCGACGCCGGACCCGGTCGACCTTCTCATTGCCCAATCTGACCGCCACTTCGCGGCTGGCCAGCAGGAGTTGACCCTCGGTCACCTCGTGCGGGCTCGCGCCGAGTTTGATCGGTCGCTTGACATCCTGCTCGAGTCGGCCGATGGTGCCCGGGCCGATGCCCGGCTGCGCGAGCACTTCGACCGGCTGGTCGACCGCATCAGCGTGCTCGAGCAAGGCGCGCTCGCTAAGGGCGACGGTTTCACCGAGACCCGCACCGAGCCGGCGTCCATTGACGCTCTGCTCGCCATCGAGACCTTCGATGCCGCCAAGCCGACCCTCGCGACCGCTGAAGCCGTGGAGGCAGACCTCGAAACCACGGCCCACGACATTCCGATCCCAACCAACGACCGGGTGCTGCGCTACGTGGAGCTCTTCCAGGGCCGGTTGCGCGAGTTCCTCACCGAGGGCCTGTCGCGCGGCGCCCAGTACTTGCCGATGATCCAGGCGACGTTCCGGGCCGAAGGCCTGCCGCTGGATCTCGCCTATATCCCGCTGATCGAAAGCGCCTTCAAGCCCACGGCGCTGTCGCGCGCCAAGGCGCGCGGCGTCTGGCAGTTCATGCGCGGCACCGCCCTCGAGAACGGCCTGAAGGCCGACTGGTACATCGACGAGCGCGCCGATGCCGAAAAGGCGACCGTCGCCGCGGCCAAGTACCTCAAGACCTTGCATCGCATGTTCGAGGACTGGCACCTGGCCATGGCCTCGTATAACGGCGGTCCCGGCCGGGTGAAGCGGGCGCTCACGCGCAGCAAGCAGAACGACTTCTGGCAGCTGACCGCCACCAAGCAATATCTGCCCCGCGAGACCCGTGATTACGTGCCGATGATCCTCGCCGCGGTGATCATCGCCAAGAACCCGGCCCAGTATGGCTTCGATATCGAGCCGATGGTGCTGCCGGCGACCGAGACAGTGCAGGCCCCGGCCGCGCTCGACTTGCGCCGCGTCGCCGAGTGGGCCGGCGTGCCGGTCGACGACATCCAAAAGCTCAACCCCGAGTACCGCCGCTGGACCACCCCGGTCAAGGCAGGCGAGTACCAGATTCGCGTGCCGCAGGGCACGGGCGATCGCGTCCGCGAGGGCATCGCCGCATCGGCGCCCAGCCAGCTGAACGCCTTGCAGTGGCACACCGTCAAGAAGGGCGAGACGCTGGCCACGATTGCCAAGAAGCTGCGCGTCAACCGCACCGACTTGGCCGAAGCCAACTACCTGAGAGTGAATTCGCGGGTGAAGACCGGCGCCAAGCTGCTGATTCCGCGCATGCCGTCTTCGCTGCTGCTCGCCCGGGCGTCCTCGGCGGATCTCGAGAAAGCGGCCGCTGCCACCGTGGCAGAAATGCTCGAGGAACCCGCGGCGTTACCGGAACCGGCCGCTGCCAGGATTTACCGGGTGCGCGCCGGTGACACCCTCTCGGCCATTTCCCGCAGGACCGGCGCCTCGGTGGCACAGTTGAAGCGCTGGAACAACCTGCGCGGCACCAGGCTCAACATCGGCGACCGGCTCATCGTCCAGTCACCCGCCTCCAAGACCGCCAATCAGTAGTGCGAGCAGGGTGGTACCCTGGTGCCGCCGGGCACTCCCCTCTCTACGCCAGTCGTGATTCGCTGTGCCTGCGCAGCGACTTGATGCACTGCTCGATGCGCTCGGCCACTTCGCGCTCGCGCTGCAGCGCCCGCAGCGTGTTCTGCGCCTCCTGCACCATGAAGTCGAGCCGGGCCAGCTTCTCGCCGACGTGATCGATCACGGCCCGCTGCTCGCCCAGCATCTCCAGGCTGAGGTTGATGTCGTCGAGCAGGTTGGTGATGGTTTTGGCGCGTGCCTGCACCTCTTCCACCATCTGCGGCGCGACCCGATCTCGGCAATCAGCTTGATCTTCTGCTCGACCGCTTCGGTGGCGCGCGTGAGGTCGTTCAGGCGCGCCTCGAACGTGGTGATCTTCTTCTCCGAGAACGACCGCTGGGTGCGCCGCTGCTCGAGTTGCTTCACCATGGTCTCGGCGCGTTTCAGCTGGTCCTCGGCCGCCTCGGTCTGCGTCACAGCATCTCGCTGCCGGGCCTGGACCAGCGCCAGTTCGGTCGGGAGTTCTTCCTTGATGCCGGCCGCGCGTCCCAGTTCGTCGCCGACCGTCTGCACCTGCTTGAGCCGGTCGGCGGTTTCCGCCGCCAGCGCCTTGCTCTGCTCCACCAATTCCGTGAGCCGGGCCTTCTGTTCGTGGACCGCCGACTCTTCCTGCTTGACGGTCGCCACCAGCGCTTGCGACCGCGCGATCGATTCGCCAAGCGTCGTCACCTGCGCCGTCAGCGGCAACAGCCGCGCCTGCAGGGCCGCCACGCCGTCGAGCTTCTGCTGCGCGTCGCCCACCTGCGTGCCCAGCGTGTCGCACAGGCTCTTCAGGCTCTCGACCTCGTTGCGCCGGGCCAGCTGGTCGGCCAGCTTGCGATCGACGTCGGAGGTGACGACGTGGAGGTTGTTGATGCGGCCTTCGAGCTTCTCGATGAACTGCAGCCGCGCGCCGACGCGCGTGAGCTGCGCGTCGAGTTCCGCGGCCAGTTCGCCCAGCCGGGTCGCCGACTTGGTCCCTTCGTCCACGGTCGCCATCTTGCTCAGCACCGCGTCCATCTTCGACTCGAGTTCCGGGGTGCGGCCGAGCAGCGTGGAGGCGCGCTCGCCAAACGCCTCGAGTGGCGAGCGATCGGCTGCCAGCTGGTCGCGCAGCACCGACGCGGCGGCATAGGACTGGTGGAACTCGCCGCCACAACCGTAGGAACCGGCGGTTTGCACGCAGAATTTGCGCCGTGCCCGAGGAGCTGGCTGGTCGTTAATTGCGACGTCCACCGACGGCATTCCCGGCGCCCGCCGGATTTGCGCCCAAATCGGCGCCGCGGCGAACGGCCTTCCGATTGCACTTCTGTTCGCATGCTGGCAACCGTCGAGAGCGCCACCGTCATCGGGATCGAGGCCTGTCGCGTCCATGTCGAGATTGACGTCAGCTTCGGCCTGCCCCACTTCCAGTTGGTCGGCCTGCCTGACGCGAGCGTGCGTGAGAGCCGCGACCGGGTGCGGGCGGCGATCCGCAACTCGGGGTTCGAGTTTCCCGCGCATCGCATCACCATTAATCTGGCCCCCGGGGACGTGCGCAAAGCGGGACCCGCCTTCGACCTGCCTATTGCCCTTGGCATGCTGGCGGCGACCGGCACGGTCCTGCCGGCCAGCCTGGCGAACATCGTGCACGTGGGCGAACTGTCGCTTGACGGCGCCATCCAGCCGGCGCGCGGCATGCTGGCCATTGCCGCCGAGGCCCGCCGACACGGCGCCCGCGCCCTGCTCCTCCCCCACGACAACCTCGCCGAAGCCGCCGTCGTCACCGGCCTGCGGCTGCTGCCCGTCCGCACACTGGTGGAGGCGGTCACGCTCCTGAATCAACCGCCCGACCACTGGCCGGCGCCCCCGAGCCCCCCGAGCACGTCTGGCGTCCATAGTTCTCCTGGCCCTCCCAGCTCCCTGGACCTGGACCTGAGCGACCTCCACGGCCAGTCCTTCGCGCGCCGCGCGCTGGAGGTCGCGGCGGCCGGCGGGCACAACCTGCTGATGATCGGCCCGCCCGGCGCCGGCAAGACCATGCTCGCCCGCCGGCTACCGGGCATCCTGCCGCCGCTGTCGTTTGACGAAGCCATTGAGGCGACGACCATTCACTCGGTCGCGGGCCAGTTGCGACCGGGCGTCGGCTTGCTGACCGAGCGGCCCTTTCGCGCGCCGCATCACACCATCTCCGACGTGGCCCTCGTGGGCGGAGGCGCCACGCCGCGCCCGGGCGAGGTCAGCCTCGCCCATCACGGCGTGTTGTTCCTGGATGAAATGCCGGAGTTCGACCGCCGCGTGCTCGAGGCGTTGCGCCAGCCGATCGAAGAAGGCCGCATCACGGTGTCACGCGCCCTGCGGTCGGTGATGTTCCCCGCGCGCTTCGTGCTGGTCGCGGCCATGAATCCCTGCCCGTGCGGGTATCAGGGCGACCCCAAGCGGCAGTGCCGCTGCACGCCGCAACAAACCGCTCGTTATCGCGGGCGGTTGTCGGGGCCGCTGCGCGATCGGCTGGATCTGATCGTGGAGGTCGAAGCCGTGCCGATCACGGCGTTGACCGAGGGACCGGCCGGCGAGAGCTCCGCGGCGGTGCGCGCACGCGTGCTTGCGGCCCGGGCGCGGCAACTCGCGCGCGGCGCCCGCGCCCGCGTCAACGCGCAGCTCGCGGGAACGGAGTTGAAAAAGCACGCGCCGCTCAACCTCGCCGGCCGCCGGCTGCTCGAGCGTTCGGCCGAGAAGCTCCACCTCTCCGCCCGCGGCTTCCACCGCATTGTCCGCGTCGCCCGGACGATTGCCGACCTGGCCGGCGCCGACGCCATCGCAACGGACCACCTGATGGAAGCGCTGCAATACCGCTTCGTCGAATCCACCTCGCCATCTGGAGATACCCAATGAAGTCCACTTCCACGTTGACTGCGACCCATACCACTGGTATGGTTTTCCATATGAAGACCACCCTCAACATCGATGATGGGGTCATGATCCGGCTGCGCCGCGAGGCGGCTCGCTCCGGACGAACCATGTCCGAGCTGGTCGAAACGGCCCTGCGCGGGCTGCTGCAAGCCAAGCCCGCCACGGTGGAACTTCGGCCGCTGCCCTCTTTCAGCAGTGGCGGTCCCCTCGTCGACATCGCCGACCGCGAAGCCCTCTACCGGGCCATGGAAGGCCGCTGATGTTCGTAGTCGATACGAATGTGCTGGTCTACGCGGCGGACAGCAGTGTCCCCGAGCACGCGCGTTGCCGCGCCCTGGTGGAG
>JBEGVQ010000104.1:0-59872 GCA_041178345.1 Acidobacteriota bacterium
GCGCGGTATCACGCGGCTGCAAACCTGGTGGCGCTCGGCCGCTTTGACGAAGCCATCACGCAGTACGACCGGGTGATGGCCAGCGGAAGCGGTGTCGTCCAGCGCATGTCGCGCCTTGGCAAGGCCGAAGCCCAGCTTCGCGCCGGGCAGTTCGACCCCGCGATCGCCACGCTGAAAGAAACCTCGGAGCAGGCCAACACCAACCTGCCGGTCGATGCCGTGCTGATGGAACTGGCTCGCGCCTACCAGATGGCGGGGAAGACCGAAGATGCGCGCAAGACGCTGACCCAGGTGGTCGAGAAGCACGCCGATTCGCCGCTCGCCGCCGACGCCAAGACCGAACTCGAGAAGTTGAAGGGCTAAGTGGAGGCAACCCTTTAGGGTTGCCTTTTCGTGACTTCCCGCAAGAACGTGAATTCCGCCGAGGGCGTCAGCTTGACGCCCTCGATGCCTGTACGGGACACGGCGACGTTGGTCTTGTTCCAGAGGCTGATGTACGGGGCATCTTGTGCCACGAGGCGCTGCGCCGCCCCAAACAGCCGCCGCCGCTCATCGTCTGTCGTCGCGGCCGCGGCCTCGTCGATCAGGCGATCCACTTCAGGGTTCTCGTAGTACCCGCGATTGAACCCGGAGGGCGGCATCTGCTTCGAGTGGAACACGCGCCGCAACATGTCGGGATCAGAGACCCCGACCCACTGCAGCGTGAACAACTGGAAGTTGCCCTTGAGCACGTCGGCATAGAGCGTCGCGAACTCGTACGACCGCACGTCGAGGTCGATGCCGGCCTGTTTCAGGTCCTGCTGGATCACCGCGGCCTGCAGCCGGATGAACTCGTTGGTCGAGACCTTGAGCGTCAACCGCAGGCGCGGCGCCGGGCCGTCGCCATCGGGGTCGGGATAGCCGGCCTCGTCCAGCAGCGACTTCGCCTTCGCGACCTCGTGCGTGAACTGGAACACGTCCGGCTCGAACGCCCACGACGCCGGCGGCAGGATGCCGATGGCCGGGGTCGCCAGCCCGCGGCGTAAGTGATCGACGATGGCCTGGCGATCGATCGCATGGCCAATGGCGTGCCGGACCCGGCGATCGCTCAGGATCGGATCGCGCATGTTGAAGCCGACGTAGGCGTAGTCGGTGCCTGGGGACTCGGCCACCGACATGCCCGGGTCGGTCGCCAACTGGTGGACCACATCCGGCGACAGGTCGTTGACCACCAGATCCACCGTGCCCTTGCGCAGTTCGAGGGCCCGCATGATCTCGTCGGGCACGACCTTCAGCACCACGCCGTCGTTAGCCGGCGCGCCGCGGAAGTACTGCGGGAACGCCTCGAGCTGCAGATTGTCGTCGACCGCAAAGCTGACGAACTTGTATGGCCCCGTGCCGACCGGGCGGTCCCGTAGTCCCTGGCCCGCGTCCTTCGGCACCACCGGCATCACCAGTTGGATGGGAAACGACCCAAACGGCTCCTTCAACGAGAAGCGGGCCGTGTAGCGACCGAGCGCCGTCACCTTGTCGAGCACCCGATAGGCGCCCTTGCGGGGCGAGATGAACGCGGGATCGATGAACGAGCTGAACGTGTAGACGACGTCCTCGGCCGTCAGTTCGTGCCCGTCGTGGAACAGCACGCCCTCCCGCAGGACCACGTCGTAGGTCAGGGGATCGACCTGCTGCCAGCTCGAGGCCAGGCCTCCCGTGACCTTGAGCTGCCCATCGAGGGCCAGCAGATTGTCATAGAGCAGCTGGTGAGCGCGCTGCGAGGTCTCGTCAGAGCCCACGCGCGGATCAAGGCTGTTCGGCGAGCTGAGCACGGCGAGCGTGATGATGCGGTTCTTCGGCGGGGCGTCGCTGCAGGCGCCCAGGCCGAGAAGCACCACCACGGCGGCGAGCAATCTATTCATCAAGTGAACGCTTGAGCTCCTGGAGTATCTGAAGCGCATCAATGGGCGTGGTGCGATCGATATCGACTTCGCGGAGCCGTTCGCGCAACTTCTCGTCGGCGGGCGAGGCCGCCTGGAACAGCCCCAGCTGCTGCTGGGGCACCACCGGCACGCCGCTCAGCGACGGCTTGCCGCCGCGCGCCAGCTCGTCGTGTTCGAGCGACGCCAGGATGTCGCGGGCGCGGGCGATCACCGTGGCCGGCAGGCCGGCCAGGCGCGCCACCTGGATGCCGTAACTGCGATCCGAGCGTCCTGGCAGGATCTTGTGCAGGAAGATGATGTCGTCTTTCCACTCGCGCGCCGTGACGTGCGCGTTGACGACCCCGGGAATGGCGTCGGCCAGGTCAGTGAGCTCGTGGTAGTGGGTCGCAAACAGGGTCTTGGGCCGCGCGCGCTCGTTGGTGGCCATGAACTCGGCCACCGCCCACGCGATGCTGAGGCCGTCGAAGGTCGCCGTGCCGCGGCCAATTTCGTCGAGCACCACGAGGCTCTTCGACGTGGCGCCACTCAGGATGTGCGACGTCTCCTGCATTTCCACCATGAACGTGGACTGCCCGCGGGCAATGTTGTCCGAGGCGCCGACCCGGGCGTACAGGCGGTCGATTAACGCCAGCTTGGCCTCGCGCGCCGGGACGAACGAACCGGTTTGCGCCATCAGGCAGAGCAGGGCGACCTGGCGCAGGTAGGTGGACTTGCCGCCCATGTTCGGGCCGGTCAGGATCACGAGCTGGTGCGTCGTGCCGTTCAGCGTGATGTCGTTCGGCACAAAGGCGCCGGCGGCCAGGCGCTCCACCACCGGATGCCGAACGTCAAGCGCTACCATGTCGTCGCCATCGTGGACGTGCGGCTTGGTGTAGTTGCAGGCGGTGGCGGTTTCCGCCAGCGCCGACAGCACGTCAAGGCCGGCCACGGCGCGGGCGGTGTCGAGCACGCGCGGCGACTCGGCGGCGACGCGCTGCCGCAGCGCCTCGAAGATCTCGAGTTCGCGCGTCACGATTCGCTCGTCGGCGCCGAGGACCTTCTCTTCGTACTCCTTCAGGGCCGGCGTGATGTAGCGTTCGCCGCCGGCGATGGTCTGCTTGCGGATGTAGTCGGCCGGCACCGACTGCAGGTTCGACTTCGTGATCTCGATGTAATACCCGAACACGCGGTTGAAGCGGACCTTGAGCGAGCTGATGCCGGTGCGGGTGCGTTCACCCTCTTCCATTTCGGCGATCACCTGCTTGCCGGAACGGCTGATGGTGCGCAGTTCGTCCACAACGGGATCGAACCCGTCGCGCACGAAGCCGCCCTCGCGGGCCAGGGCCGGCGGTTCGTCCATGATCGCGGCCTCGACCCACTGGCGCACGTCGCTCAGGTCGTCGAGCTCGCCGACGAGGCTTCGCACCAGCGGCGCGCGGCATTCAGTGAGCATCAACGCCAGGCGGGGGACCGCCGCCAGTGAACGGCCCAGGGCGACCAGGTCGCGCGGGCTTGCCGTGGATAACGCGATGCGCGAGATCAGCCGCTCCATGTCGAGAATGGATTTCAGGGTCTCGCGCAGCTTGCCGCGCTCGGTGGTCTTGACGGCCAGCTCCTCGACCGCGTCGAGCCGATCGCGGATCGCCTCGAGCGCCGTGAGCGGCCGCAGCAGCCAGCCGCGCAACAACCGGCCGCCCATGGGCGTCACGGTGCGGTCGATCTCGTCCAGGAGCGAGCCGGCGCGGCCGCCTTCCATGGATTCGACGACCTCCAGGTGCTTCAAGGTGGTCGGATCGATCAGCAGGCCGTCGGCCGCCTGGCGCAGGCGCACGGAGCGGACGTGGGCGAGGTCGGCCTTCTGGGTGTCGCGCAGGTAGCGCACGAGCGCGCCGCCGGCACACACCGCCGCCTGCCGGCGCTCGAGACCAAAACCTTCGAGACCACCGACCCGCAATTGATCGATCAGCGTCTGCCGGGCCGAGTCCAGCTCGAAATGCCAGCCGTCGATCTCGGTGACCGGCACCGCCTGCTGGTCGATCTCGGGCAGCAACGCCCGCGCATCGGCGGCTGAAGCCACGACGATTTCGCGAGGCCGCAGCACCGCGACCTCGGCGCGTAGCGAAGCCAGGCCATCGGGACCGGAGTACTCGGCGACGTCGAACTCACCGGTTGACAGATCCACGAGGGCCACGCCGTACGCCGTCGGATGCCCGGCAGCAGCCTTGATCGCGACCATCGACATCAGGAAGGCCGGCTCGCGCGCTTCGAGGTAGGCCGAATCGGTGAGCGTGCCTGGCGAGACCACGCGCACCACGTCACGCTTGACCACGCCCTTGGCTTTTTTCGGGTCCTCGATCTGCTCGCAGATCGCGACGCTGTACCCCTTCTTCACCAGCCGCGCGATGTAGCCGTCGGCGGCATGGTACGGCAGGCCGCACATGGGCACGGGCGTGCCGGCGGAGTCTTTCGACCGCGACGTCAGGGTCAAGTCGAGCGCCCGCGAGGCGACCAGGGCGTCCTCGTAGAACATCTCGTAGAAATCGCCCATGCGGAAGAACACCAGGGCATGCCGGTACTGGCGCTTGGCATCGAAGTACTGCCGCATGGCCGGCGTCAGCTGCGCGCCGGTCGGCGGCACCGCGGGTACGGAAGATGGTGGTTGGGACACGGTCGCGGTTCGAAGAAAGGCGTGTGGGCGAGTATACGATGACCTGAGCTTCAATGGAGCGAATCAACTGGGGCTGATCGGCCGGTCAGCTTGGCTCAGCCAGCGTTTGCCGGCGATCGAGCTACACTCCCTAGAGTGTGTTGATTCTCGCCCTTGATACCACCACGCGCGGCGGCAGCGTGGCCGTGACGCGCGACGCGCAGCTCCTGGCGCTCGTGCCCGGCGATGCCGCCCGTTCGCACAGCGAGCGCCTGCCCGGCGAGATCGAGGCCGCGTTGGCCGAGGCCGGCCTGCAGCGCGAGGACATCGACCTGCTGGCGGTGGCGACCGGCCCCGGCGCCTTTACCGGCCTGCGCATTGGCCTCGCCGCGATGCAGGGCCTGGCCATGACGCTCAACCGGCCCGTCATCGGCATTTCCGCGCTGGACGCACTGGCCGCGGAGGTGGCCGAGGGCGAGGGCGCGGACCTGGTGGCGCCGTGGATGGATGCGCAGCGGGGCGAGGTCTTCGCCATGCTGCTCGACGCCGCCGGGCGCACGCTCGAATCACCGCTCGCCGGCGATCCCGCAGCCGTGCTCCTGGCATGGCGGCCGCACCTCGAGGGCCGCGCCGCGGTCTTCATTGGCGACGCCACCATCCGCGACGCGACGCTGATTGCCGCGGCCGGGGCGGGGCGGTGGACCACGCGCACGCCGCCGCCACTGGCCCCGGCGCTGGCACGGCTGGCCGGCGTTCGTGCCGCGCGCGGCGAAGCGGGACTGCCACACCAGCTCACGCCCATCTACGTGCGCCGGCCGGATGTCGAGATCGAGCGCGAGCGGCGGGAGCAACCGTGATCGTCGAGCGACTGGCGACCCCCGCCGACCTGGACGGCGTGGTCGCCATCGAGGACGCGTCGTTCAACAACCCGACGACCCGGGAATGGTACGAGGCGGAGTTGCAGCGTCCCGAGGTCTGCTACATCTACGTGCTGCGGACCGAGGACTGCCCGGTGGCTGCGTTCTGCGCCTTTTGGCGCGTGGCCGACCAACTCCACATCAACAACCTGGCGGTGCGACCCGAGAGCCGGGGCCAGGGTCTGGCGACGCACTTGCTGGCGGCGGTCATGGCGGAGTCAGCCCGGATGGGGGTGGCCAGCGCGACCCTGGAGGTTCGCCGGTCGAACCTGCCGGCGCTGCGGCTCTATGCCAAGGCGGGATTTGTCGAGGCGGGCGTCCGGCGAAATTACTACACCCAGCCGGTGGAAGATGCCCTGGTGCTGGTCCGGCACGCCGCGAGATAAAGAAAGACACTTGGCGCCCTTTTAATCGCAAATCCGTGGTGGTAGAGTCCAGTTCATAGGGGGCGGTCGCGTTCCCGCACCGACCCCGGAAGGGAGGCGGAGAAGATGGCTGAGGACTTGAAACATCGGCTCCTCGAGACCAACCCGGAATATCGCGAGTTGGCCTTCACGCACCACACACTCGACGATCGCCTGCACGAGCTCGAAGCCAAGGTTTACCTGTCGGACGAAGAGCAAGTCGAAGAGGTCAGTCTCAAGAAACGCAAACTTCATCTAAAAGACCGCATGGAAGCCATCCTGCGGCAGCACGGCACGACCGCGCACCCGCTGTCGGTCTAAGACCCGCGACGCCGGGCGGCGTTCCGATAGTTTCGGGAAAACCCGCCCGGCGTCTTATTATCAAGAGGATGTTTATCGATCGGGCCGGCCTGCCCTTCATTGGCGCGGCCTTGCTGGTGGCGGTCCTCGCAGGCCTCTGGTTCGGGCGTTCGTGGTCGGTGCCCTTTCTCATCCTTGCCGCCTTTTTCGTCTTTTTCTTCCGCGACCCCAACCGCAACGTCCCGGCGGCCGATAACCTGGTGGTCTCGCCGGCCGACGCCCGGATCATGGCCGCAGGCGAGCGCGACTGGCCCGGGGCGCCGCCGGGCGAGTGGCAGGTCGTCAGCATGTTCCTGTCGCCGCTCGACGTGCACGTCAACCGGACCCCGGTAGGCGGGACGGTGACGCGGGTGGAATATCATCCCGGCCAGTTCCTGCCGGCCTATCGCAAGGAAGCCGGGCAGTTGAACGAGTGGACCGAGGTCTGGTTCGATCGCCCGGGCGGTCCGATTGTCGCCCGGCAAATTGTCGGGGTGCTCGCGCGGCGCATTGTTTGCCGCTTGCAGGTGGGCGACCGCGTCGCGGCCGGTCAACGCTACGGCGTCATGAAGTTCGGTTCGCGCATGGATTTGTTTCTGCCGCTTTCGGCGACGATTCGCGTGAAAGTGGGCGAGAAGGTCGTCGCCGGTGAGACAACGATCGCAACGCTGGAGTCGTAAAGTGGAATCGCGGCACGGATCCCCCCTGAGGCTGCACGCCTTCAATCGCGGCCCCGATCGGCGCGCGCTGCGGCGCGGCGTGTCGCTGCTGCCCAGCCTGTTCACCCTCGCCAACCTGTTCTGCGGCTGGGCCTGCGTCGTGCACGCCATGCGCGGCGAGTTTGCGACCGCCGCGCCGTTCATCGGCGTGGCCGTGGTCCTCGACATGCTCGACGGCCGCATTGCCCGCATGACCGGCACCACCAGTGACTTCGGCGTGCAGCTCGATTCCCTCGCCGATCTGATTTCGTTCGGGATGGCGCCCGCCGTGCTCGCGTTTCAATGGGGCCTCGTGCCCCTCGGCCGCCTGGGCTGGGCGGTCGGCTTCGTCTACCTGACCGCAGCCGCGCTGCGCCTCGCGCGGTTCAACATCCAGACCAACACCGACAAGCGCTACTTCATCGGCTTACCGAGCCCGGCCGCGGCCGGCCTGGTGGCCGCCACGATCTACTATTTCCCCGAGGGCCTGGCCGCCAAGCCGTGGGCATGGCTCGGCATGGTGATGCTGACGGTGCCGGCGCTGCTGATGATCAGCACGATCAAGTTCCAGAGCTTCAAGACCTTCGACCTCGGCAGGCCCGGCGGCTACCGCCTGCTTCTGGTGTTTGCGGCCTTGATCGGCCTGCTGGTGACCTATCCGCACGAAGTGCTGATGGTCATCGCGTACTCGTATTTTGCATCGGGCTTCGTCGGGACGCTGATGACCAAACTCAAGGGCCGGCGTGGCGAGCCGGTGCCGGCGCCGCTCGAGGCACCTGTCGAGCCGCCGGCGGCCTCGCCGAAGCACGGACGCAAGGACGCCAGCTAGTCGCGCAAGGACGCGGCTCAGGCCAGCGGCAGCGTCAGCGTGACGCTGGTGCCCCGCCCGCGTTCTGAGTCCACGCTGATCGTCCCGCCGTTTGCCTCGGTGTTGCGCTTGGCAATCGTCAGCCCCAGGCCCGTCCCGATCGCCTTCGTCGAGAAATACGGTTCGAAGATCCGCGCCAGCGCGTCGGCGTCCATGCCGATGCCGGTGTCGGTGATGCGCAGCTGCGCCATCCGGCCTGGCGCGAGCGCCGCGGCGATGGTCAGGGCGCCGCCGCCGGGCATGGCGTGCAGCGCATTCTCGATCACGTTGGTCAGCGCGCGGCCCACCAGCATCCGGTCGATCAGCAGCAGCGGCAAGTCGGCCGGCACGTGGGTGTCGATCGCCACGCGACCGGCGAGGCCCGACCGGTACGGATCGATAATTTCCGCCACCAGCTCGGCAAGGTTGCTCGCCACCGGCTTGGGCTCCGGTGACGACGCAAAGCTCGAGAACTCGGACGAGATCTGGCGAAGCAGCCGCACCTGACCCAGGATGTTACTGACGCAGTCGTCGATCACCGTGCCGAGCGGCTTGCCCTGGTCCATGTGGACGCGGCGCAGGTGCTCGGCATTCAACTGGATCGGCGTCAGTGGATTCTTGATGTCGTGCGCCACCTGCCGCGCCATGTCGGCCCACGCCGCCAGCCGGTTGGTCCGCTCCAGCTCCTGACGCTGGCGCTGCAGATCGGCGGCCATCTGGTTGAACGCCTCGACCAGCCGCCGCAGTTCGTCGGCCGAGGTCGCCAGCACCCGCGCGTCGAGATCGCCGCGGGCAATGCGCCGCGTCGCGCGCATCAGCCGGTTCACCGGGTCGGCAATCCGTTCGGCCATGTAATAGCCGATGCCGGCGCCCAGCATGATGAACAACACCGCCGCGAGCAACACCCGGCGGTCGAGCTCCTCGATCTGCGCCTGCGTTTCCTGCTGGCGCGAGGTGAGCGGCACCGTCAGGACCGCCTGCCGCCCTCCCGGGATCCGGACCGGCGTGGCGGCGGTCAGGTACTCGAGGCCGCCGGCCGTCTCGCGGCCGACGAAGGACGGCCGCCCATCCAGCAGGATCGCGCGAAACACTTCATCCGGCGTGCGCGTCGGCAGCAGGCCCGACGCAAACAGGTCGCGCTCGCTCGACGCCAGCAGTTCCGCGCCCTCGAAGATGTTGACGTCCTGCGCGATCACGCGGCTCAGCCACACGACAATGTTGTCGTCGAGGGCCGACTGCCCGATCTGCACGCCGACGTCCTCGACGACGCGGCTGGCGACATTGGCGAGCCGGATGGCCTCGCTTTCGATGTCGGCGAACATCCGCGACGCCATGTAGGCGCGCGACACCACTGCCAGGGCCAGCACCGGAATGACGGCCGACAACACGAACGCCAGGAACAGCTTCTGGTAGAAGCTGGCGCGCACCTCGGCCAGCAGCGCCCGGCCGGTCGCCGGCGCCCGCGACAGCAGGAAGTTCGCCAGCGCCGCACCGAGCCGCACCAGCACGAACACGGCGAACGCCAGCGCGACCAGTTCAGCGATGGTGACGACGTGGCCAAAGGCGGTGGGGTCGGCGGTCCCCAGCACGTAGATGGCCGCGCGATCGCTCATCACGTAGACCGCGAGCGGCGCCGAGCCGCGCGTGATGGTGGTCCAGAACGGCTCTCTGGACTCGTAGGCGCGGCGAAACACCTCCTCGGTCAGCGGCGGCGGCGCCTCGACCGAGCTGTACATCACCCGCCGGCTCCAGCCATAGACGTACAACTCGACCTCGGCCCGCGGCCGCGGGTCCCGGGCCGGCTGGCCCGATCGCATCAGCGCGGCGTAGGGGTTCTGCGCGGTGATGAACGACAGGTTCGAGTAGTCCAGCATCGAGTGAACCACCACCGAACCGGCCACCACGCGACGGCCCGTGCGGTCGGCGGCGCAGATCGCGCGCCCCGCATGCAGCAGCCGGCGCTCTTCTGAGAAGAACGGCGAAACCTCCTCGAGCAGCTCCCATTCACACGAGGTCTCGTTCCAGGCCTGGCCCTGCGCGTTGTCGGGCAGGTTCAGCGCGAACCGGCTGACCATGGCGCCGGCGGCGTTGTGCAGTTCCACGCTCGACGTCAGCCGCTGGCTGGCGAGGCTGGTTTGCGACCACACCAGGAACGCCGCATCGGTCGGCGGCGGTCCCAGGGGGGGCGCGTCGCTCCCTTGCACCAGCCCATCGAGCGCCTCGATGCGATCGATCTCGGCCAGCGCCTGCGAGACTTTGAGGCGCAGGTCCGAGCGCTGGTTCAGCACCTCCGGCGCGTAGCGCTCGGCCACGAGTTGACGGCGCGCGCGCTCGGCGGCGTCCACGAGCGACGGATACAGCACCACGGAGGGCAGCACCAGCGCCAGCAGCGCCACCAACAGGCGGCGCGCGCGCGACCCTCGCGGCAGCGCCGGCGCCAACTGGTGGAGGGTCAACGCCGCCGCGGCCGTGAACAGAATCGCCAGCAGCGTCGGCGCCAGCGGGGCATACCTGTCGGTCAGCTCGGGCCACGCCAGGATCGCGGCCGGCGCCAGCCACGCCACGGCCCCGCGCCACCGCCACGCCCGGGGCGAGGCCGCAAACACCCACGGCGACGAGGCGGCCCGCAAGCTCAGCACGGCCGTCCCAATGACCGCGGCGTTCAAGGCGAGCAGTCCGACGACCACCAGCAACCGGACCCAGTCCCGCGGCTCGATGGCGAAGCGCAGGATATCGACCGTCACCTGCGAGACGTGCGTCCGCAGGAACGCGACATACGACACCACCAGCGCGGTCACCGCGGCGCCGGCCATCACCTGCACCGCGAGAAAGAACCACGCGAGCGCTGGCCGATCGACGACGACCACGCCAAGCCCGGGTCGATGGGCGACGCGCCACAACGTGAACGTCGACGTCGCCAGCGCCATCATTGCCAACGCCGCCAGTCCCGTGAGCAGGAAGTCCACCGGCGACGCCAGCAGCACCGAGGCCGCCGACCACAGCGAGGCCGGCACCAGCGCCGGCTCGGCCAACCCAACGCGCCGCGTGGCAATCCAGAGCAGCGCGCGCGCGCCGAGGATTAGCATGGCCATGGCCAGCGTCAGACTGGCCGCGAGAGGCAGCGAGCGCGTTGAGCGCCGCCAGTCGAGCAGGGCTCCGGCAAATAGCAGCAGCAGCACGGCCGCGAGCGCGATCTCGGCCGCGGTCCGGCGATCTCGAATACGCTGCCGTGACGCCGTCAGGTCCGCGTCCGACCGCTGCACCGCCGCCAGTGGTTCGCCCGCCGGTGTGCGGATGATGAACGCCTCGGGTCCGGCATCGGCCGCGCCCTCGAACTGGAGGCGAAGCGACACGGGCACAATGCTGGTCTCGAGCGAGAAGTCCTGGCCGGCCATGGGTGCCCGGCCATCGGGCGACAGCGGCGCCCCGGCGACGATGGCGCCGAGGTGGCGCGCCGGGTCGGCGGGGTCGACGACCGGCTGGACGTGGACCAACTGCAGCCCTTGCGTGCTTTGCGCGAGAAACTGCGATGCGGAGCCCGTGAGGCGGGCGTCAGGGACATCGTCAGAGCGGCCGACCCATCCCAGCGGCTGGTTGCGCGCGCCATAGATCGTGATGGCGACCCCGTTTCCCGAGGCCTTCACGCCGGCGGCAGCCTGGTCAAACAGACGGCGGGTCGCGACGGCATCGCCCTGCTCGGCGAGTCCCATCGTTTCGGCATCAAGCGAGACGGCGGTCACCGCGGCGTCGAGCCGGCGGGCGAGGGCCGCAAACTGTCCCGATACCTCGGCCTGCAGGCGCGCCCGCGAGGCGGCCGGGTCGGGCCCCAACTGGGTGCGCTCGACCACTTCGGCGCCCACCCAGATCGCCAAAGCCGCCACGGCCCCGCCCAGGGCCAGCTTTTGGGCGCTCCGGGGTATTTCGGAAGGGAAGGCCATCGGCACGGCCATTGTAGAATGTGGATCTGTCCAGTCCAGCCGGTTCGTTGAAGTTCGCCCTGAAGCGCGGTGCCCTCGTCACCGCTGCCAACTGGCAAGTCGTCCTCGTCCAGTTCCTGGCCGACACGTTGTTCAAGACCCTGCTCGCCGTGCCCATTGTCGGCGGCCTCGTCCTGGTGGCGTTGGTCGTCGGCGGGAATCCGTTCGAGCTGCTGCGGCTCGAACCGAGCCAGATTATTTCGACCATGGTGGGCGTGTTGCTGGCACAGCCGTATGCGCTGGCCGCGTTCCTGGCGGCGCTCGGCCTGGTGTTGTGCGGCGGTTCGGTGCTGATGTTCGCGGTCAAGGCCGGCAGCCTGACCGTGCTGTTGGCCGGTGATCGCATCGCCGGCCCCATCGAGCAGCCCCCGCTGCGGCTGTCGTCGTTGAAGCAGGCCAATCAATCGAACGTCGAACGCTTTACCACCGGCGTCCGCTCGCTGTTTGCGCGCTACCTGCGTCTGGGGATCGGGCTGACGGTGGCCTATGCGCTGCTGGCGGGGAGCTACATTGCGCTGGTGTTCGGCCCGCCGGCGACGGCGGCCCTCGCCGGTCCGCTGGCCGTGACACTGGCCTCGCTCGGGCTCATTCTCGCCGTCACGCTGGTGAACTTCGTCTACCTGCTGCTGCAGATCGTGATCGCCGCGGAGGATTGCGGCGTCCTGGAGGCCGTGCCGCACGTGGCGCGGTTACTGCGCCGGCGCCTGAAGATGATGGGGCTGGTCCTGGCCGCGATTCTCGCGCTGATGCTGATGGCGACGGGCGTCTCGATTCTGGCCACCGCGGCGCTCGGCCTGATCGCCTTTGTCCCGTTCGTCGGCCTGGCGGCACTGCCATTGCAGGTCTTCGCATGGCTCGTGCGCGGGGTGGTCTTTCAATTCGTGGGCCTGACCGGCGTGGCCACGTACGTGCGCGTGCACCGCACGCTGCAGGAATCGCGGGTGCCGGCCCGGTGCGACGGCCTTCAGCCGGTGACGCGCGCATGAGCCATCTCTCCCACGCGGCCCAGCAGTTCCAGGAATCGGCGATTCGCCGCACCGGCATTCTCGGCGCCGCCGTGCCCGGGTTGATCTCGCTGGCGGCGGGGTACCCCGCGCCCGAGGTGTTTCCCTGGGACGAGCTGCAGTCGATCACCGCCGACCTGCTGGCCAAGCGCGACGGCAACACGCTGCAGTACGGGGCCACCCGCGGCTACCGGCCGCTGATTGAACAGCTGCTGGCGAAGACGTTGCACGACCGCGGCATCGGCGGCACGTTCGAAGACGTGGTGATCACGACGGGGTCACAGCAAGGGCTGGATTTGGTCGGCCGCGTGCTGATCGATCCCGGCGATGTAATCCTCGTCGAATTGCCGACCTACAGCGGCGCAATCGCGGCGTTCCACAACCTGCAAGGCCAGTTCGCCGGAGTGCCACAGGACGCCGAGGGTATCGACCTGGTCGCGCTCGAGGCCGCCATCGCTGCGATCAAGATGAAGGGGCAGCAGGTCAAGTTCATCTATGTCACGCCGAACTTCCAGAACCCGGCCGGCCTGTTAATGAGCCGCGCCCGGCGGCTGGCGCTGCTCGAGGCGGCGCGCCGGCACGACCTGGTGATTCTCGAAGATGACCCGTACGGCTCGATCTACTTCGCGGACGTGGCGACGGCCGCCGATACCCGGCCGATCAAGGCCGACGACACCGACGGCCGGGTGGTCTACCTGGGAAGCTTCTCGAAGGTGCTCGTGCCCGGGTTGCGCGTCGCGTGGCTGGTGGCGCCGCGCGAGATCGCGGAGAAAGTGGAACTCGCGAAGCAGGCCGCCGATATTTGCAGCAGCGTGTTCGACCAGCGCATCGTGCACGGCGCCATGGAGCGCGGCGTGGTCGATCGCATTGCGCCCGGACTGCGCGCACACTATCAGTTCAAGCGCACCGTGATGGAGCAGGCGCTGCAGTCGTCACTGGCGGGGCGCGTGAAGTGGACCTCGCCCCGCGGTGGTTTCTTCTTGTGGATTGAGCTGCCGGCCGGCGTGAACGACGGCGAGCTCTTCGAGCGCGCATTGAAGCACAAGGTGAGTTTCGTGCTCGGCAGCTCGTTCTTCGTGGACGGCCAGGGCCACGGATTTGCGCGGCTGGCATTCTCAGGGATCAGTCACGAACAGATCACCGAGGGCATCGACCGACTCGCCGGCGCCCTGTCACAAACTTAACGCCACAGAGGACACAGAGGACACCGAGTCAGACTTTCTAAATGCGATCAGGCTGCGAACGACCTGATACGCATTTTGAAGAATTGGCTCTGCGCCCTCTGTGTCCTCTGTGGCCAATAATTGTCAGGGCACGGCCGGCACACCCGGCAGCTCTGTCAGTGGCCCCGGCACCGGCTCAAACCGCTGCGCGAATCCCTGCAGCTGACCATCTCGGCTGACGGTCACCAGCCGCACGGCCGTCACCCTGGCGTCGCGGCGGAAGAAAGGTTGCAGCCCAATTTCGCCGGCGGCCTCCACGGTGACCGTCGGCTTGCCGGTCGTCAGGTCGAAGCCGGCAACGGCTTTTGAGACGAGCGGCATCAGCACCTGGTTGGGCAGCGGCAACGGACTGCCCGATGGCCGGGACGGCAGGGTCGCGCTCCACCGCAAGTTGCCGCTGTTGCGATCAACGGCGCGCAACACGTTGTCGCGCGCGGCGAAGTAGATGCGCTTCTCATCGGCGGCCGGCAGCCCCGAGACGTCGCCGCCGACGCGCCACGTCCAGCGCTCGCGGCCGCTGGTGAGATTCACGCTGACGACATCTTTCTCGGTCGTGCCGAACACCAATTGGTCATCCAGGGCCAGCAAGCCGGTGATGCGAGCACCGAGTTTGCGAGACCAGGTGGTTTCACCGGTCGCGAGCAGCACCGAAACCAGCCGGTTGTCGGCCAGCGGCAGGAACAGGCGGTCGAGCGCGGGCGCCGGCGCCGCCGCCAGGGGCGAACCGAGCGCCTGCCGCCACACCAGTTGGCCATCGGCGGCCCTGAAGGCGGCCAGGTCACCGCTGGGCGTGGACGCGAGCAGCCACCCGGTGTCCCAGTACAGCGGCACGGCCGCGCCGCCGGGGAGCGGCGCCCGCCAGCGCGTCGCGCCGGTCAGCGCATCGCGCGCTTCGATGGTGGCCTCGGTCACGGCGAACACCAGGCCGTCGCCCGTGGCCGGGGTGAACGGCGTGGCGGCATCCAGACGCCAGCGGACGGCGCCGCTGTCGAGATCAACCGCCACCAGCTGTCCGCCCTTGAGCGGCACGAATGCGGTTGAGGCATCGAAACCGGCGGCCGCGGCCGGGGGAGAATCGAACGGGATCGACCAGCGCGGATCGAGCGGCGCGACGGTCATCGCCGGCTCCTGAAGAATCGCGAGCAGCGCCGCCAACAAAACAGCCATCAGCCCTTATAATAGCGGCTGACCCTCTCATTCGAGATTTCGTGGCCCACCAAACCATCATCGTCCTGGATTTCGGCTCGCAGTTTACCCAACTGATTGCTCGCCGTCTGCGCGAGCTCTCGGTCTACTGCGAGATACTTCCGTTCAACGCCTCGCTGGATGCCATCAAGGCGAAGGCGCCGATGGGGGTGATCCTGTCTGGCGGCCCCAGCAGCGTGGACGAGGAGGGGGCGCCGCACTGTGATCGCGCGGTGCTGGACCTGGGCGTCCCGACGCTGGGCATCTGCTACGGGATGCAGCTGATGACTGAGATGCTCGGCGGCCGGCTGGGCCGCTCCGCGCATCGTGAGTTCGGCCATGCGCTCGTGCGGCGCGAGCCGGCGGCGGCATCGCGCCTGCTCACGGGCATTCCTGACCCGCTGAAGGTCTGGGCGAGCCACGGCGACTTCGTGGCCAGCGCACCGCCGGGCTTTACCGTGGCCGCGACCAGCGACAACGCGCCCGTGGCGGTCATGGAAGCGGCGGATCGTGGCTACTACGCCATGCTGTTCCATCCCGAGGTCGCCCATACCGACCGGGGCTCCGACCTGCTCCGCAACTTCGCGTTCGACGTCTGCGGCTGCACCGGCGACTGGACCACGGCCTCGTTCATTGGTGAAGCGACGGCGCGCATCAAGCTCCAGGTCGGCGACGGGCGCGTCGTGTGCGGCTTGTCGGGCGGCGTCGATTCCACCGTGGCCGCGTCGATCATCCACCGCGCCATCGGCGACCACCTGCAGTGCATCTTCGTGGACAACGGACTGCTGCGGCTGAACGAGGCCCAGCAGGTGGTGGAACGCTACAAGAAACTGGCCCTGCCGGTGCATCACGTGGACGCCACCGAGATTTTCCTGAGCCGCCTGGCAGGCGTGACTGATCCGGAGAGGAAGCGCAAGATCATCGGCGCCACGTTCATCGACGTGTTCAACGAACAGGCCCAGGCACTGGGCGACTTCGACTTCCTGGCGCAGGGCACGCTCTATCCGGATGTGATCGAATCGGTCTCGGTTCGCGGACCGTCGGCGACCATCAAGAGCCATCACAACGTGGGCGGCCTGCCGGACGGCATGAAGTTCAAGCTGGTGGAGCCGCTGCGCGAGCTGTTCAAGGACGAGGTCCGTCGCGTCGGCCGCGATCTCGGCATCGAGAAGGAGTTCCTGGTCCGCCAGCCGTTCCCGGGTCCGGGTCTCGCCGTCCGCATTCTCGGCGACATCACGCGCGACAAGATCACACTGCTGCAGAAGGCCGACGCGATCGTGGCGGATGAAGTCCGCAAGGCCGGGTGGTACGAGCGCATCTGGCAGAGCTTCGCGGTGCTGCTGCCGGTGCAGAGCGTCGGCGTGATGGGCGATGCCCGCACCTACGAGTTCACCGTGGCCGTGCGGGCGGTCGAGAGTCTCGACGGCATGACCGCCGACTGGGCGCGCCTGCCGCACGACCTGCTCGCCTCGATCTCGTCGCGGATCGTCAACGAAGTGCGCGGCATCAACCGCGTCGTCTACGACATCAGTTCGAAGCCCCCGTCGACCATCGAGTGGGAGTAATCGCGCGGTGACAGACTTCGTTCACCTGCACCTGCACACCGAGTTTTCACTGCTCGACGGCGCCTGCCGCATCGACGAACTGCTGGACGAGGCGGCCCGGCTGAAGATGCCGGCGCTGGCCGTCACCGAGCACGGCAACATGTTCTCGTCGGTGGTGTTCCACGACGCGGCCCGCAAGCGCGGCATCAACCCGATTCTGGGGTGCGAGGTCTACGTCGCGCCGGGCGACCGCCGCGACAAGAGCGGCACCCCCGGCGAAACCGCGAACCACCTGGTGCTGCTGGCCGAGAATGAGACGGGGTTCAAGAACCTCATCAAGCTGGTGTCGTCCGGGTACACCGAGGGCTTTTACTACAAGCCGCGCATCGACAAGGAGATCCTCGCGCAACATGCCGAAGGCCTGATTGGCCTGAGCAGCTGCCTCAAGGGCGAGGTTGCGACCGGCATCCGCACCGAGCAGATGCCCCGGGCGCTGGCCGCCGCGGCACAGTACCGCGACATTCTCGGCAAGGGCAACTTCTTCCTCGAAATGCAGTTCCAGGGCATCGAGGAACAGCGCATCGTCAACAACGGCCTGCTGCCGATCGCGCGCGATCTCGAGATGCCGCTGGTGGTGACCAACGACGTGCACTACCTGCGGCACGGCGACCACAAGCCGCACGACATCCTGCTGTGCATCGGCACCGGCAAGTCGGTGAACGACGAGAACCGCCTCAAGTACCACGGCGACCAGTTCTTCCTGAAGACCTACGCGCAGATGGCCGAGGTGTTCGGCGACTATCCCGAGGCGATGCAGAACACGCTGCTCATCGCCGAGCGCTGCCACGTCACCATTCCGTCGGGCCAGAACCACCTGCCGAAGTTCGCCGTGCCCGAGGGCTTCACGCTGGACGAGTACTTCGAGCACGTGACGCGCGAGGGTTTCAAGCGGCGGCTCGAGCGCCTGCGCCAGACCGACGAGAAAGGCGAGCTGCGCCACACCCTGGCGGAGTACGAGGAGCGCCTGGCCTACGAGATCGCCATGATCAAGAAGATGGAGTACCCCGGGTACTTCATGATCGTGTGGGATTTCATTCGCTACGCGCGCGAGCACGGCATTCCCGTCGGCCCGGGCCGCGGTTCGGCGGCCGGCAGCCTCGTGGCCTGGGCGCTGCGGATTACCGATGTCGACCCGCTGCACTACGACCTGATTTTCGAGCGCTTCCTGAACCCGGAACGCGTGTCGCTGCCCGATATCGACGTCGACTTCTGCGAGCGGCGGCGCGGGGAAGTGATCAACTACGTGACCGAGAAGTACGGCCGCGAGAACGTCTCGCAGATCATCACCTTCGGCACCATGAAGGCCAAGGCGGTCATTCGCGACGTCGGCCGCGTGATGGACATGCCGTACGCGGATGTCGACAAGATCGCCAAGCAGATCCCACCGGCGCTCGACATGACGCTTGAGAAGGCGCTGGCCGAAAACCCGGTGCTGCGCGACATGGCGCGTGCCGACGCGCGCGTCAACGATGTGCTGGAGATGGGCAAGCGTCTCGAGGGCGTATCGCGCAACGCCGGCGTCCACGCGGCCGGCGTCGTCATCGCCCCAGGCCCGATCACCGACTACGCGCCGCTGTTCAAGAGCAACCGCGACGAAATCACGACCCAGTGGGCCATGAAGGAGGTCGAACGCGTCGGCCTGCTCAAGATGGACTTCCTGGGCCTCAGCACCCTCACGCTGATCCAGGACGCGCTGGCCGAACTGAAGCGCACCGAGAACATCGTGCTCGACATCGACAACGTGCCGCTGGACGACGCGAAGACGTATCAGCTGTTCGTGGATGGCCAGACCTACGGCATCTTCCAGTTCGAAAGCTCGGGCATGCGCGAGATCCTGCGGCGGGCCAAGCCGCAGCGGCTTGAAGACCTGATTGCGATGAACGCGCTCTATCGGCCCGGCCCCCTCAAGGGCGGGATGGTGGACGACTACATCAACCGCAAGGCCGGGCGCAGCGTGGTGAAGTACGACCTGCCGGTCCTGGAGCCGGTGCTGGCCGACACCTACGGCGTCATCGCCTACCAGGAACAGGTCATGCGCATGGCCTCGGTGGTGGCCGGGTTCACCATGGGCCAGTCCGACGTGCTCCGCAAGGCCATGGGCAAGAAAGACCCCAAGGTCATGGCCAAGCAGCGCGAAGCCTTCATGAAGGGCGCGCTCGAAAAGAACGTCAACGAGAAGAAGGCCAGCAAGATCTTCGAGTTGATGGAGTTCTTCGCCGGGTACGGTTTCAACAAGTCGCACTCGACGGCGTACGCGTTCCTGGCCTACCAGACCGCGTACCTCAAGGCGAACTACCCGCGCCACTTTGCCGCGGCGCTGCTGACCATCGAGGCGGCCAATACCGAGAAGCTCGCCGTCTACATCAGCGAGTCGCGCGAGCGCGGCATCGCGGTGCTGCCGCCCGACATCAACGAAAGCCAGCTGCACTTCACGGTTGTGCCCGAAGGCGTCCGCTTCGGCCTGACCGCCATCAAGGGCCTGGGTGAGGGCGCCATTCGCAGCCTGATCGAGGTGCGCGAACGCACCGGGCGCATCACCTCGATCCACCAGCTGTGCGAGGAACTGGACCTGCGGCTGGTGAACAAGAAGGTGCTCGAGGCGCTCGTGAAGTCGGGCGCCTGCGACAGTCTCGTGCCGGCCGGCGTGCCGCTGATTGCCGGGCGCGCCAAGCTGTTCGGCGCCGTGGACAGCGCCATCGAGCACGGCAACCGCACCCAGCGCGACCGCGACCAGGGCCAGGCCGACCTGTTCGGCGGCGGCGACGAGGGCGGCCTGTCGATCGTCCGGCTGCCGGATTCGCCACCGTGGACCGAGATGGAACTGCTGTCGAACGAGAAGGAGGCACTCGGGCTGTACCTGAGCGGCCACCCGATCGATCGCCACGCCGACAGCCTGCGCGCGTTCGGCGCCAAGACCGTCGGCGACCTGATGCTCAGCGACATCCCCGAGGGGGTGGACGGCGTCCCCGGCCGCCTGGCGATTGAGGACGTGTATGTCGGCGGCATCGTCGGCGGCTTCCGCGGCCTGAAGACCAAGAAGGGCGATCCGATGTGCGTGTTCACGCTCGAGGATCACCAGGGTTCGGTCGAGGTGGTGGTGTTCCCCGAGATGTACGGCAAGCACCGGATGGTGATCGAGAACGGGGCGCTGCTGCTGGTGCGCGGCAAGTTCGAGCGCGACGAAGAGAATTCGCGTTTTCAGTGCACCGACATCATGCCCCTGGCGCTGCTCAAGGAGCGGCTGTCGCGGGGGGTCAGGATCCGGTTGAAGGCCACCTGTCCGCGTGAGACGATTGAGGCGCTGTGGGAACTGCTGCCGAAGCACCGCGGCGACCGGCCGGTGACCCTCGAGGTGGAGATGAACGGCGGCTCGCGCCACGTCATTGTCCGCGCCGAGGTCACTGCGTCGATTCGCGTCCGAACCTCGGAACAATTTGTCGCCGACGTGGAACGCATCTGCGGTCCCGGCTCAGTGACCGTGCATTCCTGACACCATGCCTGATCTACTCGAATTCGAAGAACCGATTGCCGTCCTGCTGAAGGAGATCGAGGCGTTATCGACGCTGGCGATCAGTGAGGACCGCGACCGCGAGATCGCGCGGCTCGAGGCGCGCGTCAGCGCCATCCGCGGGGAGCTCTACCAGAACCTGACGCCGTGGCAGCGGGTCCAGGTCGCGCGGCACCCGGGCCGGCCGACCACGCTCGACTACGTCGAGCGCCTGTTTACCGACTTCGTCGAGCTGCACGGCGATCGCCGGTTCGCCGACGACCATGCCATTGTCACCGGAACGGCGTTCTACAAGGGCGCCCCGGTGCTGGTGGTCGGCCACCAGAAGGGCAGCGACACCAAGCAGAAGATTTACCGCAACTTCGGCTACGCGCGCCCCGACGGCTACCGCAAGGCGCTGCGCACCATGGAACTGGCGCAGAAGTTCGGGCGGCCGATCGTCTGCTTCGTCGACACTCCGGCCGCCTATCCCGGCATCGAGTCCGAGGAACGCGGCGTGGCCGAAGCCATTGCCCTCAACCTGCGCGAGATGGCGATGCTCGAGGTCCCGGTGATCGTGATCGTGCACGGCGAGGGCGGCAGCGGCGGCGCGCTCGGCATCGCGGTCGGCGATCGCATCCTGATGCACGAGTTCGCGATCTACAGCGTGATCCCGCCCGAAGGCTGCGCCGCCATCTTGTGGCGCGATGCGGCCAAGAAGGTCGAAGCGGCCGAGGCGCTCAAGATCACCGCGCCGGACCTGTTGCAGCTGGAGATTATCGACGAGATCGTGATCGAACCCGTCGGCGGCGCGCACACCGACCCACAACAAGCGGCGGCGCTGCTCGACGTGGCCTTGCAGCGGGCGCTGGCCGAGGTCTCGGCGCTTGGCGTCCAGGAACGGCTCGACCAGCGCTACGCGAAGTTCCGAAAGATGGGCTCCGTCGGGATCATCGACGCGTAACGTGGCGGTCCCCCCAATCTGGAACACGCGTCCTCATGACGAGGCGCAGGCCGCCGAACTGGCGCGCACGCTCGGGCTGTCGCCGGTCACGTCGCGGCTGCTGGCCATCCGCGGCCTGACCGATCCCGATGAGGCCTCGCGCTTTCTCAAGCCGTCGCTCGATCAACTGCTGGATCCGTTCCGGCTGACAGATGTCGGCAAGGCGGCCGATCGGCTGCTGGCCGCCATTGCCGCACAGGAACGGATCGCCGTCCACGGCGACTACGACGTCGATGGCATCACCTCCACCGTCATCCTGCGCCGCGCGCTCGAGTCGCTCGGCGCCGACGTGGGCCACTTCATTCCCGAGCGGCTGACCGACGGCTACGGCCTGCAGCCCACCACGATCGATCGCCTGCACGCCGAGGGCGTGAAGCTGATCGTGTCGGTGGACTGCGGCATCCGCGGCGCCGAGGCCGCCCGGCGCGCCCGCGACCTGGGCGTGGACCTGATCATCACCGACCACCACGAGCCGGACACGGATCTGCCGGACTGCTTCGCGGTCGTCAACCCGAAGCGCCACGATTGCACCTACCCGGACAAGAACCTGGCCGGCGTCGGCGTCGCCCTCAAGCTGGTGCAGGCGCTCTGCCACCGCACCGGCAAGTCGTCCTGGCTGCCGGCGTTCGTGAAGATTGCCGCCATCGGCACGCTCGCCGACGTGGTCCCGCTGGTCGGCGAGAACCGGATCATCGCCAAGCTGGGGCTGCAGATGTTGACGACGGGCCCGCACAAGGTGGGCCTGCGCGCACTGCTCGAAGCCGCGGGCCTCACGGGCAAGACCATCGACGCGTACCACATTGGCTTCATGGTGGCGCCGCGCATCAACGCCGCCGGTCGCATGAGCACCCCCGACATCGCCACACGGCTGCTGCTGGCCTCGGACGAGGCGATGGGGGACGAGGCCAAGGCGCTGGCGGCCCAGCTCGAGGCCGAGAACACGCGCCGCCGCACCGAGGACCAGGACGTCCTGGCCAAGGCCAAGAAGATTGTCGCGTCGGATCCCGATGTCGGCGCGCAAAGCGTGCTGGTGGTGGCGGGGGAGGGCTGGCACCGGGGCGTGATCGGCATTGTCGCGTCGAAGCTGGTGGACGCGTTCTATCGGCCGGCAATCGTGCTGTCGATTGAAGACGGCATCGCCCATGGATCCTGCCGTAGCATTCCGGGCTTCGACATGCTCGGCGCCCTTGAATCGTGCGCCGGACTGCTGACTCGCTTCGGCGGTCACAAGCAGGCCGCCGGGTTGCAGTTCGAGGCCGCGCGCCTCAAGGAGTTCCGCCAGGCGGTCAACGCCTTCGCCAGCCACTGCCTCGGCCCGGACGACCTGCGGCCGCGCCTGTGGCTCGACGGCCCGCTCAAGCTGAACGAGCTGAACGACCGCGTGATGAGCGAGTTCGCAGCCCTCGCGCCATTTGGCCCCAGCAATCCCAAGCCCCGCTTCCACACCGGACCCGTCGCCGTGGTCGACGGCCCGCGAATCCTCAAGGAGCGCCACCTCAAGATGAGCGTGAAGCAGGAGGGCCGCGTGCTGCGCGCCATCCAGTGGAACGCCGCCGAACGAGAGCCCCACTTGATCGCGCAGAAGGCCGGCGTTGAGATTGCCTACACCGTGGAAGAGAACGAGTTTCGCGGAGAGAAGTATGTCGAGCTGAGGCTGGACGACTTCCGCACGCCGGTGCCATCAACAGCCGCCGATTAGGCGCCGATTTCTCAGCCCCGGGGTTCCAATCTGCGGCCTGTGCTTATTGAATCTGCGGCTGGTACAATCGAGGGCGTGAGTTCCTGGCAACAACGCGCGCAGCTGGTCCTGGCGGTGGTCGCCATCGGCGTGATCGGCGCCGTCGGTTACACCCTGCGGCCGCGCGAGCCCCGGGTTGCGCCGCCCCCGATCGATCGGCTCGACCCCAGGGCGACAATCGAGACGCGCGGCGGGGATGTGATCCAGCTCAAGGGCTCGCGCCAGGATGCCCGCATCGAGTTTCACAGCCAGGTCACCTACGACACGGGCGAAACCAAGCTGGTGGGCGTGAAGGTGACAGTCGATAACCGCGAGGGCCGCAGCTACACCATCACCGGCCAGGAAGCACGCGTCGGCAAGGACCAGGCCAGCTACGACCTGAAGGGCGACGTCACGCTCGAGACCACCGACGGCCTTACCGCGTTCGCCGAAACCGCCACCTACACCGACACCGAGAAGATCGTGAAGGCGCCCGGGCCGGTGCGCTTCACCCGCGGCCGCATGTCCGGCACCGGCATCGGCTTCACGTTCGACGAACAGCGCAACACGCTGTGGCTGCTCGACCAGGCGGTCATTCATGTCGAGCCCAACGGCGACAGCGGAGCGATGGACGTCACCGCCGGCGCCTTCGGCTTTGCCCGCGCCGATCGCTACATGCGCTTCGAGCGGACCATGCGCATGGATCGCGGCGGCCAGATCATCGACGCCACCGAGGCCATGGTGCATCTGTTTGCCGACCGCGACGAGCCGGACCTGATTGAGCTGCGCGGCAATGCGCGCGTTAGTGGCGGCACGGGGATGGGTGCGCTGCAATCGATGGCGTCGCGCGACATGAACCTGGACTACGGCGACGACGGGCGAGCGCTGCAGCAGGCAACGCTGACGGGGCAGGGCCAGATCCAACTGGCCGGCACCGGTGGCGCCGCTGGGCAGCGGCTGAGTGGCGAGTTCGTCGACATCGCGCTCGCGCCGGATGGCAGCGTCAAGCAACTGTCATCGCGACAGAACGTGAGCGTCATCCTGCCCGCCACGGGGGGCACGTCGGCCCGCACCATTCGCGCCAACGCACTGAGCGCCAGCGGCGGTGCGCTGGGTCTGTCGCTGATGAGGTTCGGGGAGGGCGTGAACTACGCCGAGACCGCCTCGAAGACGCAGGGCGCACGCATCGCGCGGGCGCAGAACCTGGAGGCGCAACTGGACCCGGCCGCCGGCGTGTTGCAGGAAGCCACCTTCACCGGCGCCTTCCATTTCACCGACGGCCCGCTGACCGCCACCAGCAACCAGGCCCGCTATCGGATCGAGGCGGGGACCCTGGGGCTCAGTGGCAAGCAGGGCAACGCCGACCCGCAGATCAAGACCGAGGCCCTGACCATCGACGCGGAAACCATCGACGTCACGCTCAATCCACGCAAGATGGTGGCGGCCGGCAAGGTGAGAAGCGCCCTGCTCGCGCCCGGCAAGTCAACCGGTGGCGCGACGGCGGGGAGGCGGCCTGGACTGCTCGGCGACCAGGAGCCGGTGCAGATCATCGCCGAGTCGCTGACCTACGACGAGGCGCTGCGCCGCGGCGAGTACAAGGGGCAGGCCGTGCTGCTTCAGGGCCAGACCCAGATCAAGGCCGACACGCTGACGATCGACGAAACCAAGGGCGACCTGACCGCGGTGGGCAAGGTCCTCACCACCCTGGCCCTGGTCCGCAAGGATGCCGAGGCGGGCGCCGCGTCGCTGGCGACCGTTGGCCGCGGCGGGTCGTTCACCTATAGCGACCAGGCGAGGCGCGCGGCCTACCAGACCGCGGCGGCCCTCGACGGCGAAAGCGGGAACCTGCGCGCCGAGAAGATCGAGATCGTGCTCGCCGCCGGCGAGAACAGCCTCGAACGGCTCGATGCCAGCGAGAAGGTGACGGCGATAGTCGACCAGCGCACGGTCACCGGCGCGCGGCTGTCGTACGTGCCGGCTGACGAGAAGTACGTGGTCACCGGCGCGCCGGTCACGATGATCGACGCGGAATGCCAGGAGATGAGCGGCAAGACGTTGACCTTCTTCAGGGCGTCCGATAAAGTCCAACTCGACGGCAACGACGAAGTCCGCTCGCAAACCAAGGGCGGCGGCAAGTGCGTCCCGCCCCCCCCCCAGTAGCGCCCCCCATTAATGGCCTCGACCCTCAGCACCCACGAACTCACCAAGACCTACGGCGGCCGCACGGTCGTGCGCGGCGTGAGCCTCGAGGTAAATTCCGGCGAGGTGGTCGGCCTGCTGGGGCCCAACGGCGCCGGCAAGACGACCACCTTTTACATGACGGTCGGCCTGACCTCGCCCGACTCCGGCCGCGTGACACTCGACGGCAAGGACGTCACCGGCGATGCGATGTACGTGCGGGCGCGCAAGGGCATCGGCTACCTGCCGCAGGAGGCGTCGATCTTCCGGGGCCTCACGGTCGAGCAGAACATCCTGGCGATCCTGGAGACGCTCGACCTCGATGCGTCGGAGCGCCGGACGCGGCTGCGCGAGCTGCTGGCCGAGCTGGGCCTGACGCCGCTGGCCAATTCGCCCGCCTACACTCTCTCCGGCGGCGAGCGGCGCCGAGCGGAGATCACGCGGGCGCTCGTCATGAACCCGCGGTTCATCCTGCTGGACGAGCCGTTCGCCGGCATCGACCCCATTGCGGTCACCGAGATCCAGAAGATCATCTTCCACCTCCGTGACCGCGGCATCGGCATCCTGATCACCGACCACAACGTGCTGCAGACCCTCAAGATCACCGACCGTGCCTACATCGTCACGGACGGCGCGATTTTCCGGAGTGGGACGCCGGCGGCGCTGGCCGCCGACGAGGAAGTCCGTCGGATTTACCTCGGGGCCGATTTCCGGCTGGACTAAGATTGTAAGAGCCGGATATGGGCATTCAGCAGAAGCTCCAAACCAAGCTCGCACAGAAGCTGATCCTGACGCCATCGTTGCAACAGGCGATCAAGCTTCTGCCAATGTCGACCTTGGAACTTGCCGACCTCCTGAACCAGGAAGTCGTGGAAAACCCCCTGCTTGAGGAGATCCCGACCGAAGACCTGCAGGCGGCGGACGCCGCACCGGCCGTCGAGAAGGACGCCGAGGCCAAGGCTCAGGCCGACAAAACCGATTCCTGGGACGACGCCGACTACGAGTACTTCTTCGGCGACTACCTCGACGATGGCTACCGCCCGCGCGCGCCGCAGGAGGTCAAGGAACTGCCGCCGATCGAGAACACGCTCTCGACCAGCTCATCGTTGACCGACCACCTCGAATGGCAACTGTCGCTGCAGACCGAAGCCGAAGCGATTCGCGAGATCGGCGAAGCCATCATCGGCAACTTGGATGATGACGGCTACCTGGTGGCGTCGGTGGATGAGATTGCGTCGATGGGGCCCTGGCCGATCGACGAGGTCGAGCGGGCGCTTCGCCTGATCCAGAGCTTCGACCCAATCGGCGTCGCCGCGCGCGACCTGCAGGAATGCCTCACGCTGCAGATCCAGCACCTGCACCTCGAGGGCACCCCCACCGAGACGATTGTCTCGGAACACCTGCGCCTGCTGCACAACCACCAGATGCCGGACCTGGCGCGCAAGCTGGGGTTGACCATCGAGGAGCTCAAGGGCCACGTCGAGATCATTCAGCACCTCGATCCGAAGCCGGGCAGCCGCTTCAACCCGCAGCCGTCGCAGTACGTGATTCCCGACGTTTACATCGTCAAGGTCGAGGATCAGTACGTCGCGGTGCTGAACGAGGACGGCCTGCCGCAGCTGCGGATCAGCCCGACCTACCGCCGGCTGCTCGATAAGGGCGCCACCGAGAACAGCGACGAGACCCGCGCCTACGTGAAGGACAAGTTCCGCTCGGCGCTGTGGCTGATCAAGTCGGTGGAGCAGCGTCAGAAGACCATCCACAAGGTGGCGACGAGCATCTGCACCTTCCAGCGCGACTTCCTCGATCACGGCATCGAGCACCTGCGCCCGCTGGTGCTGCGCGACGTCGCCAACGACATCGGCATGCACGAATCGACGGTCAGCCGCGTCGTCACGAACAAGTACATGCACACGCCACAGGGCGTGTTCGAGATGAAGTACTTCTTCCACAGTGGCATCAGCAGTTCGTACGGCGATGCCGTGTCCTCGGTGACAATCAAGAACCGGATCAAGAAGATCATCGAGAGCGAAGATCCGAAGAAGCCGCTCAGTGACTCGAAGATCGTGAACATCCTGCAGCGCGAGGGGCTCATGCTGGCGCGGCGGACGATCGCGAAGTACCGGGAAGAACTGAAGATTCCCACCTCCAATCAGCGGAAGGTAATGTTCTAACCGCAAGACGATGTCGATCACCCCGGCCATCACCGTCCGCGGCCTGCTCGACGCGCGGCCCGAATCGGTCGGCTTGACCCTCGACCTGCTGGCCGGCGCCGACGGGCTCGAGCGGCACATCACCAGCCCTTACATCCAGAAGACCGGCCTCGCGCTCGCCGGCTTCCACGAGTACCTGCAACCTGGCCGCATCCTGCTGTTCGGCGACAGCGAAGTGCGCTTCCTGGAAAGCATGACCCCGGCCGCCCGGCAGCAGTCGCTGGCGAAGTGCTTCAACGAGTCGCTGCCGTGCCTGCTGATCACGGGCGGCGCCGAGTTACCGCCCGAGGTGGTGCGGGCCGGCGACCGGGCCGGCGTGCCGGTGCTGCGCACGCCGGTGCCGACGGCGACCGCGATCGGCAAGCTGACCGGCATTCTCGAGGATCGGCTGGCGGCGCGCGAGGTCATCCATGGTGTGCTGCTCGACATCCTCGGCCTGGGGGTCTTGATCGTGGGCGACAGCGGCATCGGCAAGAGCGAGTGCGCGCTCGACCTGGTGGTGCGCGGCCATCGGCTGGTCGCCGACGACACCGTCGAGGTGCGCCGCCGGGCCGAGTCCATCGTGATCGGCGCCTGTCCTGAACTGACCCGCCACCACATGGAAGTGCGCGGTCTTGGCCTGATCAACATTCGCGACCTGTTCGGCGTGGCGTCAACGCGCACCTCGAAGCGAGTCGAGCTCGTCGTGCAGCTCGACCGGTGGAGCCCCGACCGCGAGTACGATCGCCTGGGCCTGGACGAGGCGTGGTACGAGCTGATCGGCCTCAAGGTACCGTTGATTCGCATGCCGGTGGCGCCCGGACGTAACCTGGCCATCCTGGTGGAGGTCGCGGCTCGCAACCAGTTGCTGCGCATGCGCGGCATCAACGCCGCCCGCCAGCTGGTGGAGCGCCTCGATGCCGGCTTGCTGAGTGCGGGCGCTTCAGCGCCCCAGCACCTGGGCACGTCAGCACCCAAGCACCTGGAAGAGGACGAAGAGCTGTGAGCAAAGCGCGCTTGCCCTTGAGTTGGGCGCGATTCATCGTGTTGACCGGTTTGTCCGGCTCGGGTAAGTCACAGGCGATTCGCGCCCTCGAGGACCTCGGTTACTACTGCGTCGACAACCTGCCGGTGTCGCTGCTGCCGGTGTTGGCCGAGCTCAGCGAACGGCAGAGCGAGCACCACCGGGTCGCGGTCGTGATGGACGTGCGCGAACCGCGGTTCGTCAGCGACTTTCCCCGCGTCTACCGCCGGCTGAAGACCAACCAGCTCCTGCGCACCAAGCTGATCTTCCTGGAGGCGGGCCACGCCGAGCTGGTGCGGCGCTTCAGCGAAACCCGGCGGCCACACCCGCTGGCGCCCGATCGTCCCATCACCGAAGGCCTGAGGGAGGAGCGCGCCTCGCTGCGCGCCATCCGCGCCATGGCCGACAAGGTCGTCGATACCTCCAAGCTGAACGTGCACGAGCTGCGGCAGCAGCTGCGCGAGCTGGTGTCGGGGCAGAAGCAGGCGTCGAAGCTGGTGCTGACCTTCCTCAGCTTCGGCTTCCAGAACGGTCCGCCGGCCGAAGCCGACCTGGTATTCGACGTCCGCTTCCTGAAGAACCCGTATTGGGTGCCGGCGCTCAGGCCGCAGACCGGCCGCGACCCGGCGGTCGCCGCCTACATCCGCCGGCAGCCGGTCGCGCGCGCCACCGTCAAGCGGCTGTCGGCGCTGCTGCGCTGGATGGTCCCGCTGTACGTGCAGGAAGGGAAGTCGTACCTCACCGTCGCGGTTGGCTGCACCGGCGGCCGGCACCGGTCGGTCTACATCGCCGAGGCGTTGAAACGTGAACTGTCGGATGTGAAGGGTGTCGCGGCACGCGTGGCGCACCGCGACCTGGCGAAAGGCCCGCGATGATTGGAGTTGTCGTCGTCACGCACGGGCAGCTGGCCACCGAACTGGTCAACGCCGCTGAAACCATCGTCGGCGACCTGCCGCACTTCGCGGCGGTGTCGATCGGCTGGCACGAGGACGTGCAGGACGCCCGCGACGCCATCGCGGCCGCCATCGCGCGCGTGCAGCAGCCGGGCGGCGTGCTGCTGGCCACCGACATGTTCGGCGGCACGCCCTCGAATCTCGGGATCACGTTCCTGAAGGAGGACGCCGTTGAGATTGTCACCGGCGTCAACCTGCCGATGCTGATCAAGGCCGCGAACCTGCCTGACGGCCCGCGCCTGACCGACGTGGCCCGGATGCTGCGCGAGCACGGCCGCAACGCGATCTGGGTGGCGTCAGACCTGCTGACGGGGGCGGGCGCGCCTGGCGCCAGTGGCGGCGGTCCGACCGAATGACCACGCGCGAGTGCGTGATTCGCAACCGCCTGGGGCTGCACGCCCGGGCCGCGGCGAAGTTCGTGCACCTGGCGACCCGCTTTGCGTCGCAAGTCCGTGTCTCGCGCGAGGGCCGGTCGATGGACGGCAAGAGCATCATGGGGATCCTGTTGCTCGCCGCTGCGCCCGGTGCGAGCATCGTCATTACCGCTGACGGCACCGACGAGGCCGAGGCGGCAGACGCATTGTGCCGCCTGGTCGAGGGCGGATTTGGAGAAGAGCTGTGGAACGCCTGACCGGAATTGGGGTGTCATCCGGCGTGGTGCTCGGCCGCGCGGTGGTCCTGACCCAGCGCACCGAGGTCATGCGGTTCCCGATTCCGCCGGAGCGGGTCGACCAAGAGGTCGCGGCCTTGGGGCGCGCGCAAGCGGCCTCGAAGCAGCAACTCCAGGACATCAAGGCGCGGGTCGAGCACGGCCCGGGCAGCGAACTGGCGGCGCTGTTCGACGCCCAGTTGCTGATGCTCGACGACCCCATGCTGGTGGGACGGGCCGAGACGATCATCCGCACCGAGCGGGTCAACGCCGCGTGGGCGGTGCATCGCGCCTACGAAGAGCTGAACCACGTCTTCATGTCGATGGAGGACCCGTACCTCCGCGAGCGCGAGACCGACGTCGCCGATGTCGCCGGCCGGTTGCGGCTCAACTTGCGCCATGGCGCGAAGGGACCGAAGGAGTTGCTGAGCCAGGTGGACGGGCCGTCCGTGCTGATCGCCGACGAGCTGACCGCGTCGGTCGCCGCGCAGCTCGACTGGTCGCGCGTGCAGGCATTCGCCACCGACGCGGGCAGCCGCACGTACCACACCGCCATTCTGGCGCGCTCGCTGAAGGTGCCGGCCATTGTCGGCCTGCACGACGCATCGCTGCGCATCCCGGCCGGCACGCCGGTGGTGCTGGACGGCACGACCGGCGAGCTGATCGTCGCCCCGACGCCCGATCAGATCGACGACGCGCATCGGCGGGCCACCCGGCCGCGCCGCCGCGGCCCGGCCCCAGGCGATACCGGGCCGGTCTCGACCACCGACGGCGTGCGCATCCGGCTCGAGGCCAACATCGAGCTGCTCGAGGACCTGCCGTTCCTGAACGAGCACGGCGCCGAAGGCGTCGGCCTGTACCGGTCGGAGTTCATGTTGTCGGGCCGCCCGATTGCCAGCGTGACCGAGGAAGATCAGTACGTGCTCTATCGCAGCCTGATCGAGCAGGTCGCGCCGCGCCCGGTCACCATTCGCACGTTCGATCTCGACGAGCGCCAGTTTGCCGGGCCTGGCCGCGGACCGGAACGCCGCCGTACCCGTCCCGGCCTGCGCGGCCTGCGCCTGGGCCTGGCGCATCCCGAGGTGCTGCGGACGCAGCTGCGCGCGCTGGTCCGCGCCGCGGCGCACGGGCCGTTGCGGATCATGTTCCCGTTCGTAACCGCGGTCGAAGAGGTGCGCGACGCCCGCAAGATCCTCGCGGAGGTAGTGTCCGGCTTTAGCCGGACCCATCCCGGTCAGTTCGACCCGGGGCAGATCAAGGTCGGCGCGATGATCGAAGTGCCGTCGGCGGCGCTCGCCGCCGACTTGCTGGCGCCGGAGGTTGACTTCTTCACGATCGGCACCAACGACCTGATCCAGTTCTGCCTCGCGGTGGACCGCACCGACGATCGGGTATCGGACCTCTACGAGCCGCTGCACCCAGCCGTGCTGCGGCTGATCCGCACCGTCCGGCGGGCCGCCACGCGCCACCGGATCCCGGTGTCGCTCTGTGGCGAGATGGCCTCGGACCCGGCACTGGTCGGGTTGCTGGTGGGCCTCGGCCTGACCGAGTTCAGCATGACGCCAGGCGCCATCCCGATTGTTCGCCAGGTCATTGCCGAGATGAGTGCCGCCGAGGCGCGCCGGCTGGCCGGCCACGCGCTGCGGTTGGCGACCGCGGCCGAGATTGAGCAGTACCTATTCGACGCCCTGGCCGCGTCGGCCATTCAAAGGAGTCCGTTATCGTGAGTGAACCGTTGCATCGCGTCGAGAAACCGTGGGGATACGAGTTGTGGTGGGCGCGCACCGACCGCTACGTCGGCAAGCAGATCCACATCAACAAGGGCCACGCCCTCAGCCTGCAGTACCACAACAAAAAGGACGAGACGATCTTCGTGTGGTCGGGCCGGATCCTGTTCGAGCGGGAAGTGGACGGGAAGCTGGTCGCCACCGAGATGGGCCCGGGCGAGGCCGTGCACGTGACCCCGCCCACCGTGCATCGCATGACGGCGATCGAAGACTCGGATGTGCTGGAAGTCTCGACCCCCGAGACGGACGATGTCGTCAGGCTGGAGGATCGGTACGGGAGGAAAGGAACTTAGCTGATGCTTGCCGGGAGTCGGGAGTCGGGAGTCGATCGACTTCCGGTTCCCGACTCCCGGCTCCCGACTAGAACGGGATGTCGTCGTCGGTGACGGGGGCGGGATCGCGCATCGGATCCTGGTAGCCGCTGTCACCGCCGCGCTCCACCTGGCGATCGCCGCCGCGGCTGCCGCCGCCACCGCCGCCGCCAAGCAGCACGATCTTGTCGGCCTTGACCTCGGTGGTGTAGTGCTTCTGGCCTTCCTTCTCCCACTGGCGCGTCTGCAAGCGGCCTTCGAGATAGATCTGCTTGCCCTTGACCAGGTACGGCTGCAGCGAATCAGCCGTCTTACCCCAGAGCACGATGCGGTGCCACTCGGTCTGTTCCTTCTTCTCGCCTTCCTTCGACGTCCAGTTCTCGGTGGTGGCAATGCTGAAGCTGGCCACCGACTGTCCGCCCGGTGTGACGCGCACTTCGGCATCCTTGCCGAGATTGCCCACCAGGATCACCTTGTTCACGCTGCCCATATCTCGTCGCCTTTCTCACTCACAATCGCGCTTCGATCGCTGTCGTCGCGGTCACGTCACTTACCAATCGCCGGGTGGCTTGGCCCGGGCCATCGCCGCGAGCCGCTGCTTGGCCAGCCCCGCCAGTTCCGAGTCGGGGTACAGCTTGAGCAGGTTCTCGTACGCCTCGCGCGCGCGGTCCGGCTGCTTGGTGGCGGCGAGCGCCAGACCCATCTTGTAATAGGCGTCCGGCACGCGGTCGCCTTTCGGGTAGCCGGTGATCACGCGATTATATGCGTCGATCGCCTCTTCGAACTTGCCATCCGAGTAGTAGCAATCGCCGATATACCACTGCGCATCGTCGGCATTGTCGGTGCGGCTAAAGCTCTGGAGATAGGTCTTGAACCCGGCCACGCAGAGCGCCCACTGGCCAGCGGTGAAGTCGGCCAGGGCGGTGCTGAACAACCGCTGCGGCGACATCCCGGGCGCCATCGTGATTGGCGGTGCCGGCGTCAGCGGTGCCTGCACGTCGCCCGGCGGGGCATTGGGACCCACCGGCGCGGCCGGCGCGGCCATGCTCATGTCGGGAATGGCCAGGCGCAGCGCTTCCACTTCCTGCGACAGGCTGGTGATGCGCACGTTGCTTTCGTCGATGCGCTCGCGGACGATCCGCAGGTCGGTGCCGAACTGGTCGACCGCCAGCTTCTGATCGGCGAACGACTTGCGGGTCGCCCCGGCCTGTTCGTCGACGCGCGACGCAATGGCCTTCAGCTGCGCGCCGATCGCGTCGAGCGTCGCCTGCAGTTGCTGCTGCAGCTGCTGCGTCTGTTCCTGCAACATGCGGATGTCGGCCATCATCTGCATTTCGCGGCGCGACTGGGCCGCGGCCGGGTCGGCACAGGCGAGGACGGCGAGGAGGGCCAGGGTACCAGCCTGCAGTCGTCGAGTCATACGAGCTATCTTACTTTGCCGTAATCACGAAATGCGCCCGGCGATTCTTCGACCACGCCGCATCGTCGTGGCCGGCGTCGAAGGGGAATTCCTTGCCGTAGCTCACGGTCTTGACCTTGTCGGCCGGGATGCCGAGCGAGACCAGGTAGGTGCGCGCCGCCAGTGCCCGGCGCTCGCCAAGGGCGAGGTTGTACTCGGCGGTGCCGCGCTCGTCGCAGTGCCCCTCGATGGTGATCTGCCAGGTCGGGTACTTCTTCAGGATCTCGGCGTTGGCCTGCATCACCGCCTGGCCCGACATGCTGACCTCGGAACTGTCGAGCTCGAAGAACAGCGGCTGGAGCGGCGATTCGCGGTTCAGGTCGTCGAGCGACTTCGAACCAATGGTGTCTTCCATCGGCATGGGCGGCACCGGCACCGGCTCGGCGACCGGGCTCGGCGGCGGCGGCGGCGGCGGGGGGGCCGTATTAGCCGTTGCGGGAGGCGGCATGGGCCGCGCCACCGGCGGCGTCTTCTTCGAACACGCGCCAACGAGCACCGTCAGCAGGACCGCGAAAACCAACAAGCCATTCACTTTGCGTGTCATAAGAACCCTCGTACCGAACCCTCGTGATCGAACCTATGTGGTTGAACCCGTTGTGATTGAACCCTCGTGCTCGAACCACCGTGCTACTGCGACCAATGTGGCATCTGGTTGTTGCCTTCCCTGGTGATCTGCCGGAGGTTGCGGCCATCCCGGTCGACCGTGAAGATCTGGCTGCGGCCCGCGCGCGTCGACATGAATGCCAGGTGGCGGCCGTTGGGCGCCCATGCCGGGCTCTCGTTGCTGCCCTCGCCAAACGTGATCTGGCGCGTCTCGCTGCTGCCGATGTTGAGAATCTTGATGTCGAACCCGGGCCCGGTTCGCGCGGCAAACGCAATCTCGTTGTACGGCGGGGGCGACCAGGTGGGGCGGTCGGCATACGATTCGAACGACACCTGCCGCAGCCCGGTGCCATCGACATTGACGACAAAAATCTGCGGCTGACCGCGCCGCTCAGAGGTGAACGCGATCTGCGCGCCGGTGGGCGACCACGTCGGCGTCACGTCAATCGCCGGATTGTTGGTGAGCCGCATGACGTTGGAGCCGTCACGGTTCATCACGTAGATCTCGCTGTTGCCGTCACGGGTGGACATGAAGGCGATGCGGGTGCCGTCGGGGGAGAACACCGGCAGGAAATTCTGACCGACGCCTTTCGTGGGCGACTCCATCGTCCCGGCGTAGATATTGGAGATCAGGACGTCCGGCCGGCCGCTGCGATACGAGGTATAGGCGATCGAGCGGCCATCGGGTGACCAGTTGGGCGTGACGTTGAGGTTGCGATTGATGGTGATGCGCCGGGCGTTCGCGCCGTCGTAGTCGGCAATGTAGATCTCCTTCACGTCGCGCTTCTCAACCGTGTTCATCACCGGTTCGCGATTGCGATCGGAGGCGAAGGTCAACTTGGTCCGCGCGACGCCGCGGAGCTGGCGCTGCGCGTCGTGCAACTCGTCCGCCATGGTGTGCGCGTAGATGCGAGGGTTGGCGGCGGCACCGGTGTACTCGCGGCCATAGGCCGACTGCCGCGCGCGCACGTTGTACAGGCGCATCTCGACGCGAATGCCGGCCGGCGTCTTCTGCACGGTGCCGATGATCACGCCGTCGGCGCCGAGCTCGCGCCAGCGATCGAACGGCACGGCATCGATCGAGCCGGCGACCGGGATCGACTTGTAGGTGTCGCGCGGAATCAGCGAGAACTCGCGCTCGAAGTCGAGGTCGGCGAACAGGACCTCGCTGATCGTGCGGGCCGCGTCCTGGGTCTCGCGATCGGGCGACAGCGCCAGCAAGTCTGGCACCGCCAGGCGCGGCGGCGTGCCCGATTCGCCGGTCAGCCGCAGCTCGACACTGGTGGGTTGCTGAGGCGGCGCAGGCATGGCCGGTTGCTGGGCGGTGAGGACCGCCGAGGCCGCCAACACCATCGCGCCGGAAAGTTTCGTCGCCAACGATCGGTTCGTCATGCTCACGTTCCCTGTTTACCGCACGTACTCAAACCACAAGTAGACCGGCAGCGCCGCTCCTGCAAATTCGGCTGGCAGCGGGGGAAGCTTGGCCAGTTGCAGGGCCCGCGACGCCAGGTAATCCAGGTCGGGCCGGCCGCTCGACTTTTCCACCGTCACCTCCACGATGCGCCCGTCGCGCTGCACCACGAAACGCATTTGCGTCTCGGCGACCGTGCCCTGCTTCGAACTCCAGTTCCTCGTGATCTGGTCTTTCATCGTCGCCAGGTAGCCGGGGCAGCAGAAGTTGACCACGTCGACGTACCCGCCCTTGCCGCCGGCGCCCGACGACAGGCCGAAGCCCTGGCCCTTGGCGCCGGTCTCGGCGATGGCGGTGCCTTTCTGGAGCTCGGCGCCCTTGGTCGGCGTCGCCCCGCGGGGATCTTTCACGTTCGACTTGGCGGGCGTCGTCTTGCGGGGAGGCGCCTTCGTCGGTTCGATCATCGCCGGCGTCTGCGCCGCGGGCGGTCGCACTGGTTCGACGGCGTTCCTGGTTTCCACCACTTGCTGGATCGTTCGGCCGCCGAGGGTGGCGAGCCCGCCGTCGGCCGGGCCGATCGGACCGCCGAGGCTGACCTGCATGATCACTTCGGGCTCGCGCTCGACCGCGCCGAACCAGGCGCCCGGCACGAAGGCCACCGCCACGACCAGCGCAATGTGCGCCATCGCCGACCATCCCACCATCGAGGTCAGGCCGTCGGACTTGGCCGAGCGCGCGAGCAGGACCTCCGAGACCGTGTCCATGGCCTATCGCGCCGCCCTCGGCTGGGCGGTGATGCCGACATTCTGCACGCCCCCGGCCTTGAGCCGATCGATCACGTCGTAGAGTTCCTGCAAGGTGACGCCGGCGTCGCCGCGGAGGAAGACGTCCTTATCCGTCCGGGTTTCCATCATTTGCCGCATCCGTTCGGCCAGCACGTCGGCGATGACCGGCTCCTCATCGATCCAGACCCGCTGATCGGTGCGATAGGAGAGCGGCACGCTGATGTACGGGCGCACCGACGTCAGCTTGTCGGCGCGGCGCGAGACCGGCAGCCGGACCTCGATCCCCTTCTGCATCATCGGCGCCGCCACCATGAAGATGATGAGCAGCACCAGCATCACGTCCACCAGCGGCACGACGTTGATCTCCGACAGCGACGTCGTCACGCGCCGGCCGCGGCGGCGGCCGGTGTTGGCATCGGGCGGGGCCGAAATCTTCGGCACTAGGTGAAGTTCCTTTCCGAGATGTTCAGGAACTCCAGCGCGAAGTCGTCCATCTCCGACGCGTAGTTCTTCACCTTCGAGGTGAAGTGGTTGTAGAAGTAGACGGCGGGAATCGCGGCGAACAGGCCGAGCGCGGTGGCAATCAGCGCCTCGGCGATCGGACCGCTGACCACGGCCAGGTCGGTCGAGCCTTGCGTGCCGATGTTCATGAACGCCGTCATGATCCCCCACACCGTTCCGAAGAGCCCGATGAAGGGCGTGATGCTCGCAGTGGTCGCGAGAAACGTCATCCGCTTCTCGAGCTTGGCCACTTCAATGGACGAGGCGCGCAGCAGCGCGCGGTCGACCGCCGTAATGCTCTTCAAGGTAGGACGTGTCGCAGGCGTTCCGGGACTGGCCGCCCCTTGCGATTGCCGCAGCTGGGCCGTCAACTCGGCATAGCCGGCCTGGAACATCCCGACCAGCGGGCTGAGCGCCAGGGAGGGGCAGACCGCCTGCACTTCGGAGAACTTGGCCGACTTGCGGAAGACCTCGAGGAACGTGGCGGATTGCTTCTCGATGCCGCGGAACGCCCAGAACTTGTGGAGGACGATGCCCAGGGAAATGATCGAGAAGATGAGCAGGATGGCCATCACCGCCATCACGACCGGGCTGGCGGCGAAGATTAGGTCGGCGAACTCCCCGGCAGCCGCTCGAGTGGGCGGAAGTTCGCCCTCGAGTTGCAATGCCAGGACAAACGATCCAGGCGTCGGCAACAAAGCCTCCGAATCAGGTCCATTGGGAAAATGCGCGCTGGGAAGCGCCGTACTGTGCAACCGTAACACGCTCTGTGAAATTCTGTCAAACCCATGATACGATGGCAGTTCCGCTCGCCACCGAATTCCCGCAACACGAGGCGCCAACCCGCATGATCCGCTATCTCGCCATCCGCAACCTCGCGGTCATCGAGTCGGTGGCGGTCGATTTTGAACACTCGTTCAATGTCCTGACCGGCGAAACCGGTGCCGGCAAGTCTATCCTCGTCGAAGCTGTCGGCCTGCTGCTCGGTGGCCGCGCCACCCAGGACCTGATCCGCACCGGCGAGGACATCGCCAGCGTCGAAGCCGTCTTCGAGACCGCCGACGGGGAAGAGCTGATCGTCCGGCGCGAAATCACCTCGCAGGGACGGAGCCGCGCGTTCATCAACGGCGCGCTCGCCACCGCCGCGGCCCTGAAGGACCTGGCAAACCGGCTGGTTGAACTGCACGGCCAGCACGAGCATCAACAGCTGCTCGACCCGTCCCAGCACCTGGCGTTGCTCGATACGTGGGCCGGTCTCGACGCTGAACGTGGCCGGGTCGCGGCCGCGTTCGATGCCGTCCGCGGCTGGCGCGATGCGCTCGACCGCATGCGCATGGACGACCGCGAGCGCGCCGCACGGCTCGACCTGGTGGAGTTCCAGCTTGGCGAACTCCAGAAGGCCAACCTCCAGGGCGGTGAAGACGAGACGCTGACGGCCGACCGGCAGTTGCTGCGCAGCGCCGACACGATTCACCGGCTGTGCAACGAAGGCTACGCCGAGCTCTACGACACCGAGACGGCGGCGCTCGGCACACTCGGCCGGGTATGGAAACGGGTCGGGGAGTTAGCCGCTATCGACCCTCGCTTCGCGCCGTACCTGGATTCCCGCGACGGGATCAAGGCGCAGCTCGAGGACCTGGCGTTCACCCTCCGCGACTTTGCCGACGGCATCGACGCCTCGCCGGCCCGGCTCCAGCAGGTGGAGGATCGGCTGGCGCTGCTCGAGCGCCTCAAGCGGAAGCATGGCGGGACGCTCGAAGAGGCGATCGCCGTTCGCGACCGGCTCGCCGCCGAGCTCGAGGCCCTGACCGGCGGCCAATCGACCCTGGCCGAGATCGAGCAGAGGCTGGCGGAGGCGGGCAAGGTGTTCCTCCACGAGGCCCGGGGGTTGTCGTCGGCCCGCCGGTCCGCCGCCGCACGGTTCGCCAAGAGCCTTGAAGCCGAGCTGGCTGACCTGGCGATGGCCCGGACGAAGTTCGAAGTACGGCTGTCGAGCAGCGAGTCGGAATCGGAGTGGACCGGGGCCGGCATCGACGCGGGTGAGTTCTTCCTGTCCCCAAACGTCGGCGAAGAGCTCCGGCCGTTGGCGCGCATTGTCTCGGGCGGCGAACTGTCGCGGGTCATGCTGGCGCTGAAGACGCTGGGCGCCAGGGACGGCATGGCCGGCAAGACCTTGATTTTTGACGAGGTGGATGCCGGCATCGGCGGGCGAGTGGCCAGCGTGGTGGGCGACAAGCTGGCCGCCCTGGGCCAGCGGTTCCAGGTCCTCTGCATCACGCACCTGCCGCAGATCGCCGCGAGCGGCCGCACCCAGTTCCTGATCGAGAAACGGGTGCAGGGCAGCCGGACGGTGACGAGCGTCACCCGCCTGACCGGTGAGGATCGCGTACCGGAGATTGCCCGCATGATGGGCGGATCGGCGGCCGGGGTGAAGGCGCTCGACAGCGCCCGCGAGCTGCTCGAAACGGCCCAGGCGAAAGGTGAAACGGCGGCGAAAGCGAAAGGCGAAACTCCGCGCCGGGCGAAAGCGAAACTGAAATGAAGTATTTCATCGAGACCTACGGCTGCCAGATGAACGTGCACGACTCCGAGCGCATGGCCGGGCTGCTCGAGCAGTCGGGCTACGACGCGGCCGAGTCCGAGCGCGATGCCGACATCGTGGTCGTCAACACCTGCAGTGTCCGCGAACGCGCGGAAGAAAAGCTCTACACCCGCCTGGGTGAGATCAAGGAGATGAGCCGCGACCTTGGCCGCGACCCGCTGGTCGTGGTGGCCGGCTGCGTCGCGCAACAGGAAGGCAACAAGCTCATCAAGCGCTCCAAGGGCGTCGTCAACCTGGTGGTCGGCACCCAGCAGGTGAAGATGCTGCCGATGCTGGCGAAGCAAGCCCTGAGCGAGCGACCGGCCGTCTTTTACGGCCGGTCGAGAGTCGATGGGCTCATCGCCATCGAGAACCCGTACGAGGAACCTTCGTTCCCACTCGGCGTGGTTCGGCGGGGCGATCCGGTCCGCGCCTACGTGACCATTATCGAGGGCTGCAACGATTTCTGCGCTTTCTGTGTCGTGCCGTATACCCGTGGGCACGAGCGCATGCGGTCTAAAGCCGAGATATTGGCTGACGTGCGAGAAGCGGCTGACAGCGGGCGGCGCGAGGTGCAACTCCTCGGACAAATCGTGAACCACTACCAGGCTCCGGACGATCCGGCGTGCGACTTCCCGGCCCTGCTCGAGGCCGTGCACGAGGTGCCGGGCATTGATCGCATCCGCTTTGCCAGCCCGCATCCGCGGCACACGAGCGACCGCCTCATCGGCACGGTCCGCGACCTGCCGAAGGTTTGCAAGCACCTGCACCTTCCCGTGCAGTCGGGGTCGTCGCGGGTGCTGACCTTGATGCGGCGGCGTCACACGCGCGACGAATACCTCGACCTGGTTGCACGCATTCGCGCGGCTATCCCGAACGTGCAGCTATCGACCGATATGATCGTTGGCTTCCCGGGAGAGACGGCAGCCGACTTCGACGAGACAATGAGCCTGACCGAAATGGTCGGCTACCACAGCATCTTCTCGTTCAAGTATTCGGAGCGTCCGAACACGCTGGCTTCGAAGCGGATGCCGGACGAGGTGACGGACGAAGAGAAGAAGCGGCGCATCGTGGCGCTGCAGTCGCTCCAGCGGTCGATCCAGTCGAACCTCTTCCAGCGGTCGATTGGCACGACACATGAAGTGCTGGTGGAAGCCACCAGCCGGCGGAGTGGGTGGGAACTGACGGGCCGAACCAGCGGCAACACGGTGGTCAACTTCCCAGGACCGCCGGAGTGGCTGGGGCGGTTGATGGACGTGACGATTCGGCGCGCCGGTCCCAACAGCGTGTGGGGCGAGCCTGCGGCGGTTGACAGTTGAAAGTGGCAGAGTTGGAAGTTGCAGCGGGGCGTATGTAAATGATCGAAATGAACATCAAGGGGCTGATGGTGGATCCGATTACCAACATGCCCATCATCATCCTGCGCGATTCGGAGGGGCAGAAGGTGCTGCCGATCTGGGTGGGCGTCTTCGAGGCCAACGCTATCGCGTTGCAGATCGAGAACATCCAGACGCCGCGGCCGATGACGCACGACCTGCTGCGCAACATCATCGAGGACCTGCAGGCGACGGTGGACAAGATCGTGGTGTGCGACCTGAAGGAGAACACCTTCTACGCGATGATCCATCTGAAGACCCCGCTCGGCGCGGTGGCCATCGACGCCCGGCCCAGTGACGCCATCGCCCTCGCGCTACGCACGCGCGCGCCGATCCTGGTGGACGAGAAAGTGATCGACCACGCGAAGACCGTGGACCTGTCGAACGAGAAGCAGGACAGTGACCGCCTGCAGCAGTGGCTCGAACAGCTTGATCCGGACGACATGGGCAAGTACAAGATGTAAGTTGAGAAGTTGAAAGTTGGCAGTTGAAGTGGGCAGTTCAAAGGTCGAGACTACCAACGACCAACTCTTCAACTTCCAACTATCAATGTCGGCACGCCGACAATTCCGCTAAACCACACATCCGCCTGGCTTTACCTCCTGGTATTTCCACTCACAGTCCCACCTTGTCAGCACACGAGATCATGTGATTCATGATCTTGCTGCTAGAATGCGGGCGAGTCCTCGCATAACTGCCCAATGATTCTCAGTATTGCCAACCAGAAAGGCGGCGTGGGGAAGACCACCACCGCCATCAACCTTGCCGCAGCTCTTGCGATGCGAGGCAAGCCAACTCTGCTCATCGACCTAGACCCGCAGGGCAACAGCAGCATGTCGTTCATCGACATCCGCACCGCCACGCGAAGCATGTACGACGTGTTCGTCGACAACACCGTGCGCCTGGCCGACGTCATCGTGCCGGCCACGCTGCCGAACCTGTCGATCGCCCCGGCGCGCATCGCGCTGGCCAAGCTCGAGTCGCGGCTGGTCGGCGAGCTCGACGCGCCGTTCCGGCTGAAGGACGAACTGGCCGCGCTGCAGGGGCAGTTCGCCAACATCGTAATCGACTGTCCGCCGGCCCTCGGCCTGCTGACCATCAACGCGCTGGTGGCATCGACCCATTTGCTGATCCCGATCCAGTCGTCGTACTTCGCCCTCGAGGGAACCGACGACCTGCTCGAGACCATTGAAAAGGTCCGGCAGCGGCCGAACCCCGAACTGCAGATCCTGGGCGTCGTGATCACCATGCACGACAAGCGCACGGCGCTGGCCCGCGACATCCAGGAGCAGATTCGAAAGGTCTTCGGCGAGAAGGTCTTCCGCACCGTCATCAGCAAGAGCGTGCGGCTCGAGGAGAGCCCGGCTTACCGGGAGTCCATCTTCACTTTCGCGCCGGAGTCGTCTGGCGCCACCGAGTACTACAGTTTGTGTGAGGAGGTGATCGACCGTGCCTAAACCTCGCGGATTGCCAGACAACCTGCGGATGCGCCACGACGCGCATTACGTCGAAACCCTCGCAGCCTCAGCCGGTGCCCCGGTTGGCCGCATGGTGCCGATCGACCAGATTGACCCCAACCCCGACCAGCCGCGACAGGCCATGGGCGACCTGGCCGAGTTGATTGCATCGGTCACCGAGAAGGGGATTATCGAGCCCCTGGTGGTTCGCCAGCGCGGGCCCCGGTACCAGATCATCGCCGGCGAACGCCGCTATCACGCCTCGGTCCAGGCAGGGCTTACCGAGCTACCGGTTGTCATCCGCGACGTAGACGACCGCGAGATGCTGGAACTGGCGTTGGTCGAGAACATCCAGCGCAAGGACCTGACGGCCTTTGAAGAGTCGGAAGCCATGCAGGCCCTGGCGCAGCGCTGCGGCTACACCCACGAGGACCTGGCCAAGCGCCTGGGCAAGTCCCGGACCTCGATCACCGAGGCGCTGTCGATCAACGGCATCCCGCCAGAGGTCCGGAAGGTCTGCCGGCTGGCCGGCATCAACAGCCGGTCGCTGTTGCTGCAGGTGGTCCGCCAGGGCGACGCACCGAAGATGCTGGCGCTCGTCGAGAAGATCGCCAGCCAGGGTGCGACCCGCGAGCAGCTGCGCAGGGATACCCAGAAAGTCAAACCCGGGCGGCCCAAGGCCTTCGTGTTTGCGTTCAGGCCGCCGAGCAAGGCCTTCAACATGCGTCTCAGCTTCAACAAGAAGAACGCCAGCAAGGACGAAGTGATCGCCGCGCTCGAGAACATCCTCCAGGAACTCAAGCACTCGAAGTAGACGGCGGGTGTTTTCGGCCCTTTCTTCTTTTAGTTAACATAATATGTATTATCAGACTTAACTAATTTAGAACGAACAACTGGCTTGTGGAAGGTTTGTGCGGGTTTCAGGCTGGGTTACCGGGCAACTGCCCTAGAGATGCCAGTCAGCAGTCGCTACGCCCGTTTCGGGAACAACCGCGGTCCATGGACCGCCTGCTGGAACGGTCTGCAGGACGTCGCTCGTCAGCCCCCGAACCTGGAGTCGGAACTCGAGACGCTGCCCCCGGATGACTCCAAGCTCGTCGATCGGGATGACCACCTCGGCCAGCTCCTCAACAGACAGCCACGCCGGCTCGACCGGAACCTGACGCGTGTCGGGGGCCGAAACCAGCACGACCAGGGTCGCCGACTGGGACGCCAACAAGCCGACCACCGGGCCGGTGAGGCGAAGACACAGCCCGCCTGCCGCATCGAACCCGACCAACAATTCGGTAATTGCCGAGGCGGCAGCCACCTCATGCATGGCGCCGGCCGGTCGGACCAGCGAGGGCCGCGAGGCGCCCGCCCATTCAAGGTAGCTCGTCGCGCGCCCATCGAGCGTGACCGAGACCACGCCCGACGGCGTGAGTTCAGTGGCCGCGCCGGTGGAGATGTTCGACCCGTATAGCTCCTCCGGAACGGGAACGCCCAGCGCCGCATAGGCATTGCGCAGGTGGAGCCGGAACAGCTCGTCGAATTCGTGGTCGTGGTCCGAGGAATGATCATCGCCGTACCACCAGAACCAATCACTCCCTTCGGCGATCAGCAATTCCTCGAAGGCCTGATCGCGCCGGTCGGCGGCAACGTCTCGCGCATGGCGATCGAACGTGTCGCGTGCCTCGGCCAGTTGCGACCAGGCCCGGTGGTCGTCGCGATGGCCCATCCAGATGTAGAAGTCGGCGTTGATCCACGAGCCGGCGTGGACCGACGCCAACGGGACCGCCGGACCAGACGCCGCCTCGGTCATGGTCACGGTCCGGATGTCGCCGGCGGCCGTCAACGCCGAATAGAGCGCCCGCAGGAACGGCCGCCCACCGCCGGGATAGTGCTCCCACGCGTTCTCCCCATCGAGGATCACGCTGACCGTCCCGGCTTCCCCGCCGGTGGCGGCCGCGAACCGGTGGCCGGCTGTCCGCACCCGGTCGACGAAATCCGCGGCCGCCGCCCCCGCGTCCCACGATTGATAGTGGAAGCCAATCCGGTCCGACAGCGCGTGATCGCGAAACAGCGCGACCGGACCCGCGGCGCCCAGCCGATACGGCCGGTACAAGACCTCTGGCCGCAGCGCGTGGCCGAACTCGTCGCGCGGCAAGGCCACGCCAAGCGAGCGCGCCAGGATGTCCTCGTCGGTGGCAATCCAGGTCACGCCGGCCTCGGCCAGGAGCGCCACGGCCGCGTCGGACACCGAGCCTTCCGAGGGCCACATGCCCGCCGGACGGCGGCCGAACGTGTCGGCGTGAAACGCGAGAGCGCGCTCGATCTGCGTCCTGGCATCATCGGGACGGGCAAACCGCGTGCGAGGCCGCCCCGCCCCCGGATACGTGCCGAGCCCGGCATCGGAGTCGTGCAGCAGCGGCAGAATCGGATGATAGAACGGTGAGCACGCCAGCTCGACTTGCCCGCGCTCGCCGGCTTCACGATAGGCCGGCACCACGAGTTGCAGCAGTTCGAGTTCAACCTGGCGAAGGGCCAGCTTGTCGGCCTCGGTATAGTCGCGGTCGCGCGCAATCAGATCCAGCAGCCGCGGGTCGCGCGCCAGCCAGTCGGGGTCGATCCAGGCGAGCTTGTGCCAGACCTGCAGATCGCGCAGGTCGGCGGGCGTGAACGTGGCCCCGGCGAGGCGCGCGGCGTGCAGTTCCGCGTAACGCGGATAGGGCGCAATCATGCGGCCGTACGGGGCATGAAAGCCGTTGGCGACCAGCCAGCCGGCCTCGTCTCCGGTCAACGCATCCGCCGGCTTGAGTCCCGCGGCCAGGTGCCGGTCCGAGGCCCGCTCGGCCGCAAACGCCTGGACCTGCACGACCAGTGACGGCACCAGGTTGAAGGTCGCGCGCACACCCGGGAACTCGCCCATCAGAGCGACCATGCCCCAGTAGTCCTTGATGGCATGCAGCCGCACCCACGGGAGGATGTGCGCGCCGGTGGCGAGGTCCTCGTAGTAGGGCTGATGCATGTGCCACAGCAGGGCGAGGTTCACCATGGGCGATAATGGGGGGCGCGCCCAGAAGGCGCGCTGAACCCCATGCGAATGCGCATCATCGACCGGTACGTGATTCGGGAGATCCTCCCGCCGTTCCTGATTGCCCTGTTGGTGTTCACGTTCATCCTGATTATCCCCTTCATCATCGACCTGGCCGAACAGATGATTGCGAAGGGGGTGCCGTGGGACACCCTGCTGCAGCTCATGGCCACGCTGGTGCCAGGGGTCGCGGCGCTGACTATTCCCATGGCGCTGCTGATCGGCATCCTCGTCGCCCTCGGGCGGCTGTCGGCCGACCGCGAAGTCGTGGTGCTGATGGCCTGCGGCGTCAGTCCCTACCGGCTGCTGCAGCCCATCCTGTTCCTCGGCGTGGTCTGCTGGGGCGTGGCCTCGTGGGTGATGCTCGAGTCCATGCCCAACGCCAACCAGACCTTCCGCGAGATCTCCAACCAGATCGTGATGGATCGCGCCGAGGGCGAGGTGCGGCCGCGCGTGTTCTTCGAAGACTTCCCCGGCCTCGTGCTCTACGTCAACGAGGTGCCGATCGGCGGCACCGGCTGGAGCGACGTGCTCGCCGCCGATACCCGCGACCCGGCGCAGCAGGTGATCTACCTCGCCAAGCGCGGCCGCATGGTGATCGACCGCGAGGCCCGCACCATCCAGATGGTGCTCGAAGAAGGGACGCGCCATCGCACCGACCTCGCCGATCCCAGCTCCTATGAACTGTCGCGATTCGACAGCACCATCCTGGCGCTCGACCCCGAGACCGTGTTCCCCCGCCAGGGACCGGCCCGCGGCGACCGCGAGTTGTCGATCGAGGAACTGCACGCCAAGGCCGAGGAGTTCCGCGCGCAGGGACTGTCCCCGCACAACCAGATCATGGAGATCCACAAGAAATTCTCCATTCCGGTCGCCTGCTTCGTCTTCGGCCTGCTGGGCCTGGCGCTCGGCGCCACCAGCCGCAAGGACGGCAAGCTGGCGGCCTTCGTGCTCGGCATCGGCGTGATCTTCAGTTACTACGTGGTGATGTACGGCGGCGAGGCGCTCGCGAAAGGATTCTGGCTGCCTGCCTGGCTGGCGATGTGGCTCCCGAACTTCCTGCTCGGGTCCGTCGGCCTCGCGTTACTGGCATCACGTTCGCGATCGGGCGGCTCGCCGGTCAGCATCTCCCTGCCCGGGTGGTTGAGCCGGCGTCGCGCCACGCATCCCGAGCCGCCCGACACGACCGCAATCCCCACGAGCGCTGCCTTCCCCCGCAGTGGTCGCGTGGTCGTCGTGTTCAAGGTTCCCCAGTTCTCGCTGCCTGGCCCGCGGCTGCTCGACGTCTATTTGGCCAAGCAGTATGTCCGCATTCTCGGCATGACCACGGTCGGCATGCTCGGCCTGTTCTACATCTCGACCTTCATCGACCTGTCGGACAAGTGGTTCAAGGGCCAGACCTCGTTCGGCATGCTGGCGCAGTTCCTGTTCTGGTCCACGCCCGAGTGGCTCACCTACATCCTGGCGCTGGCCGTGCTGCTCTCCGCCCTGGTCACCATCGGCCTGCTCACCAAGAACAGCGAGCTCATCGTCATGCGCGCGTGCGGCATCAGCCTGTATCGCACTGCCTTGCCGCTGGTCCTGTTCGCCGTCGCCGCCAGCACCATCCTGTTTGCGATGGAAGAGCGGCTGCTCGCCACGGCCAATCGCAACGCCGATCGGCTGAAACACATCATCCGCACGGGTTCGCCGCAAACCTTCGGCGTGATGAACCGCAAGTGGATCGTCGGCAGGAGCGGCGAGGTCTACCACTACCAGTTCTACGACCCGCGCAAGCGCGAGCTGAACAGCCTGTCAGTGTTCGAGTTCGACGAAGCCGGCCACACGATTCGGTCGCGCACGTTCGCGGCCCGCGCCACTTACGCCCCCGTCGCGGGCGCGCCGCAGTGGCGACTGGAACAAGGCTGGTCGCGCAACTTCAGCGCGACCTCGACCAAGGTCAGGGAGTTCGCCAACTTCACGGAGCGAATGGTACCGCTCGAGCCGGCCGACTATTTCGTGACCGAGACGCGCGAGCCCGACCTGATGAACTTCGGGCAGCTGCGCATCTACATCGGTGAGCTGCGCGCGAGCGGCTACAACGTGCTGGAGCACGAGGTCGGCCTGTATCGCAAGACCGCCTTCCCGTTCGTCACCCTCGTGATGACGCTGATTGCGGTGCCGTTCGCGGTGTCCACGGGCAAGCGCGGCGCGATGTACGGCATTGGCATCGGCATCGTGCTGGCGCTGGTGTACTGGGTGATGATCAGCGTGTTTGCCGCCTTCGGCGCCGGCGGCCTGCTTGATCCGATCCTCGCGGCGTGGGCGCCCAACCTGATCTTCGGCGCCGCGGCCGCTTTCCTGCTATTGACTGTCCGCACATGACCAAGGTTCCTCAACGCCCCTCACCCACCCGCTACATCACCGCCGGCGTGTGCCTGATCGGGGCCCTGGTGTGCCTGCCGGCCGGCTTCGTCCAGATGATCCTCGCGCTGCAGCGCGGCGGCTACGGCACCATGAGCATGGCGTACCCGATCGCGTGGCTCGCGCTCGGCGGCGGGCTGCTGGGGCTAGGGATCGCGTTGATGATCTGGGAGCTCAGCGTCCGCCACGGCGTCCGCCATTGACGTCACCCCGGCTAAAGCCGGATGTTGCTTGCGGTCCGGCTGAAGCCGGACGCTGCATTGCGATGTGGCGTCCGCCTTTAGGCGGACCTAACGGACGAAGGCGATTTCCGATAGCGTCGCCGCTCCCGTTGCGCCGGGGAGGCTGTTGAGCGTATCAACGACAAACAGCAGCGAGTCGATGCGCGCCAGCGGCGGCGCCGCGGTGGAGGTGAGGCCAATCGGCAGGAAGTCGCGCAGCGACAGTTCCACGACTCGCGGCTCTTCATCCGCATAGAAGGTCTTGCCCCACCGCTCGGCCGCCGGCCCTGCCCGCAATTGCAGCCACGCTCGCAGCGGCGCTGCCGATCGCACCGTAAACCGTACGCGCTCGAAGGCCGACACCCCGCCGGCAACCGGCAGCTGGACCGCCGCGAACTGTCCCGCGGGCACGCCCGGTGACAGGGCAAAGCGCCACCCAATGGGCTGCTCGCCAGCCAGCTGCCGCGAGCGCGCATCGGCGAGCTGCGCGTCCACCAGTTCACTGCGATCGCCAGGGCCGTGCTCGACGGCGGCCTCGGCCGTGCGCGCCGGAATGCGCGATAGCGGCGCGGCGGGCGGACCGCCACCCGCGACCGGCGGCCTCGGCAAGCCAATATAAATGGGATTCGATAGCACCCACGGCACCGGCGGCGCGCCCGGCGCGCCGGGCACGTGGGCTTCAACGCGGTAAACACCCGGCTCGCTGGCGTTCCACGACACGCCGGCATCGCCACTGTCATGCATGACGACACCGTCGCGCATCAGCCGCAGCGTGGTGCCGGCCGGCCCGCTCACACGCGCCCGCAGGTGAACCGCTGCATCGAGGGCCACTGCTTCACCCATGTGCGCCACCCTCCCTCCTGCGGTCGCGGTGAAGTCCAGGCTTCCCGGCGATGCCACGGCATCGATCACGGTGAAGACCCGCCCGCGGGTGATCGCGCGGACGATGGCCGTGGCATCGGGCGTGGCGACGCCGGTCAGGGCCTCGTCCAGCACGACATGATTCGAGAAGGCGCGAAATACCGCCTCGTAGCCGGGCGCCGGCAGTTGCAGCGCCGACGTGTCGCCGTCGGCGCCGGGGTCGCGCATGCTGATCCGCGCGTGGGCATCGGCGGCGGCCAGCGCCGGCACGGATCGCCTGGCGCCCATGGCATCCCATCGCGCCAGCAAGTCCACGGGCCGATCGAGCAGCCAGGCCACGGCGCCGGCCGGCCGGAACGGGTACCCAAGCACCGCGCGGACGAGGGCGGGGGCCGACTCGTCTCGCCAGCTGCTATCGGCGTTGAGCCACTCCACGCCGTCGACCGCGACGTCCCAGGCGGTCCACCCCAGTGTGGTCCGCGGTGAATCTGGATGAGCGGCAATGCCGAAGCCACCCAGGCGCCGCACGTCTTCCATCACGTCGGCCGCCGTGCCCGCGAGCGGATACGGCGCGGCCGTAAGCCCCAGGGCCACCAGGTGGCCGCTGGCCGTGTTCAGTTCAACCGCATCGATCACCAGCACACCGTGGCGGTACTGCGGGGCGTCGGGTGGCCGCGTGCCGTCGCCGTGATCGGTGACGATGACAAACTGCAGGCTGGCGCCTCCGGCGGCCTGCGCGATTTCGTCGAGGGTCCCGCTGCCATCGGACCGGTCGGAGTGAACGTGGTACGCGCCCCGCGCCGTGGCGGGGCTATTATCGAGCACGGCCGTGGTCAGCGGCGCGGGTGGCAGCCACGCGAGCCATGCGAGGGCGGCGAGCGCAACGAGGAGTGCGGCGAGACGGCGGCGGCGGGTCAGGGTCATGAACGCGGATGAAAGCGGTCGTAGACCGCTCGCAGTCGCGCCTCCAGAATATGCGTATAGATCTGCGTCGTCGACAGGTCGCTGTGCCCGAGCATCATCTGGATCGCCCGGAGGTCGGCGCCGCGCTCCAGCAGGTGCGTCGCAAACGAGTGGCGCAGGACGTGGGGGCTGAGGGCGCCGGTCAGTCCGCACTGCCGCCCGTACGCCTTCAGGATCTTCCAGAAGCCCACGCGCGACAGCCCGGTGCCTCCGGCGTTGACGAACAGGCGCGTTGCGGTCCGCTGCTTCAGCAGCACGGGCCGCGACTCCGCCAGGTACCGCACCACCCAGCTGGCGGCCTCATCGCCGAGCGGCACCAGCCGTTGTTTCCGGCCCTTGCCGGTGGTTGTGAGGTAGCCGCTCTCGAGGTTCACGTCTTGCGGCTTCAGGTTGACGAGCTCCGACACGCGCAGGCCGGTCGCGTACAGCACCTCGACCAGGGCCCGGTCGCGCAGGCCGCGCGGCACGGTGGTGTCGGGCGCCGCCAGCAGCTTGTCCACATCTTCCACCGGCAGAAACTTGGGCAGCGTCTTCCAGGCCCGCGGGGCCTGCAGGTCGTCGGCCGGGTTCACGGCGCGATGTCCCGAGACGACGAGGAACCGGTAGTACCCGCGATAACAGGCAACGGCACGCGCTACCGAGGCGGGCGCCCGCCCCTCGCCCATGAGTTGCCGGACCAGCGCCTCGAGGCCGTGGCGATCGAGGTCCTCGACGGGCCGGCCCAGGCCGGCGGCAAACTGCTGCAGCTGGGCCAGGTCGCGGGCGTAGCTTTCGACGGTGTTGGGCGACAACCGGCGCTCCACCGCCAGGTGGGACAGATAGGCGTCGACCAGCGCACTCACTGTACAAGGATAGCCTCATTGACAGCACGCACACCGGGGACTAGCATCAGCTGTTACCTTGATCGCAGCAGAGATTAGCTAGTGGCGCCCACCCGTTCTCGATGGCAGTCGCTCCCGACCGAAGCCATTAACCCTTCGTCGCTCAACATCGACAAGCTGGACGCGGGCGGCATTGTCGACCTCATGCTCACCGAAGATCGCCGCATGCTCGTGGCGGTCCAGAAGGAGCGCGACCGCATTGCCCTGGGCGCCGACATGTGCGCCAAGGCGCTGCGCAAGGGCGGCCGCCTGGTGTTCGTGGGCGCCGGCACGAGTGGCCGGCTCGGCGTGGTCGAATCGGCCGAGATGCCGCCGACCTTCGGCACCAACCCGCTGCTGGTGCAGGGCATCATGGCGGGGGGCAAGAATGCGATCATCCGCGCCAAGGAAGGCTCCGAGGACAACTACGAGGAAGGCGCGCGCGCCATCACGCGGCTCGACCCGACCAAGAAGGATGTCGTGATCGGCGTCTCAGCCAGCGGCATGACGCCGTTCGTCCGCGGCGCGCTGACGAGCGCCCGCAAGGCCGGCGCGCGCGTGGTGTTTGTCACCTGCGATCCCCGCAACGAACTGCAGGCATTCGTGGACTTGACCATCGCCCCCGCGGTCGGCCCCGAGATCATCGCCGGGTCGACGCGGCTCAAGGCCGGCACGGCCACCAAGATCGTCCTCAACATGCTGACCACGTCGGCGATGATCCTGATTGGCAAGACCTACGGCAACCTGATGGTTGACGTCAACGCGCTCGGCTCGGACAAATTGCGCGACCGGGCCCGCCGCATTGTCCACATCGTCACCGACCTCGACTACGACGAGGCCGAAAAGCTGCTGAAGAAGGCGCACTGGAACGTCAAGGTCGCCATCGTCATGCAGAAGGCTGGGCTGACTTACGCCAAGGCCGTCACGCGGCTGCGCAAGTCGGACGATCTGATCCGCGACGCGATTGGCGAAGACATCGAACCCCGCCTCAAGGCCTTGATCGCGGGGGCGCTCTAGGCAGACGCTCCCGCCCTAAGCGCGCGTGGCGCGCGTGAGCGCGGGTCACGTGAGCCGAAGGGCCGCGGCACGGTCGAGCATGACCGTGACCCGCGGATGCAGTTGCAGGAACGATGCCGGCAGCCGCGTCGTAATCGGTCCGTCGATCATGCCGGCGATGGCGGCCGCCTTCTCCGCGCCGCTGGCCATCAGCACGATCTCCCGCGCGTGCAGGATCGTCGCCATGCCCATCGACAAGGCGTGCGTCGGCACTCGGTCGAGGGTGTCGTCGAACAGGCCGGCGTTGGCTTCCCGGGTTTCGCGGCAGAGTTCCGCCACGTGCGTCTCGGCGTCGAGCGCGCCCGCCGGCTCATTGAACCCGATGTGCCCGTTCGCGCCGATGCCGAGAATCTGGATGTCGATGCCCCCCGCCTCGTCGATGGCGCGTTCGTAGCGAGCGCACTCGGCCGCCAGATTGGCGGCGCGGCCGTCGAGCATCCCGATGTTCGCCGCCTCGATGCGAACGTGGTTAAACAGCTCGGCCTGCATGTACGAGCAATAGCTGCCTGCGTCTCCGGCGCCAAGTCCCACGAACTCGTCGAGGTTGAAGGTGCGCGCCTGCGACCAATCGACATGGCCGCGCTGGCTGCGCGATCGGAGCTCGCGATAGAGCGCCACCGGCGTCCGGCCGGTCGGCAGGCCGAGCACGAGGCGCGGCTTGAGGGACAGGGCTTCGATCAGGCGAGTCGCGAGGGTCGAGGCCAGGACATCTTCTTGGTCGAATCGTTCAATGTTCACTGCGGGGTCGCACGAAAGGCATCACGGTACGGGGGAATACGGACGCCGCCATGGGCTTCCGCGAGAGCCAGGCGCACGGCGCCGAGCGCGGGTTCAACATCAAGGGCGGTCACGGTGCTGCGGGGCGCGACCTCGGCCAGCCGCCGCCTGACCTCGGCGGCCAGCCACGGGGCGCCGCGCAGCGTCCCACCCGAGATCAGGACGGGAAACTGTTCGCCGCGCATGTCGAGGCTGGCAATCACCGAAGCTGCGGCCAACGTCAGCTCCTCTGCCGCCTGGCGCATGATCTCGCCGGCCACGGCATCACCGGCCGCGCGCGCCTGCTCCACCAGCGGGCCAAGCGACGCGATCGCGCGCTTGCCCTTGGCGTGGTCATAGATCTCCGACACCAGCTGCTCCGGGCGTGACAACGTGAAATGCGCCAGGACGAGGCGGGTCAGCCCGGTCGCCGGACCGCGGCCATCGGCCGCGCGGGTCACGGCCTCGAGGGCGCGGCGGCCAATCCAGTATCCTGAACCCTCATCGCCGAGCGAGGTACCCCACCCACCGGCGCGGGCCGCGAGCCCGTGGCGATTGACGCCGTAGGCAATGGAACCGGTGCCGGCAATCAGCACGAGGGCCGGGCCGATCGCCGCCGTCTCCTCGGCCAGCGGCACTCCCGCGACCAATGCAATCAATGCATCGTTGACGATCAAGGTGCGCTCACGGAAACCCAGGCGCCGCATAACGGCCGCGATCACCCGGCTGTCGCCCTCGCGATCCACGCCGGCCAGCCCGAGGCACACCGCGGCCGGCGCACCTGCGCCGCCGGCCATCGCCTCGTCGATCACGTGATGCAGCACCTTCTCCACTTCGAGCTCGCCATGCGCCTGCAGGTTCGCGCCGCCGGCGCGGCCTTCGCCGACGATGCGGCCGGCCGCATCGGCGAGGAGGGCGACGGTCTTGGAGCCGCCGGCGTCGACACCGAGCACATGCATCCACCTAGCTTACAGCCCGGACGCGGGCTCCCACAGGCCGGGAGACATGCTAGATTGAGGTGTTGTCCATGTTTCGCCCCACTCCCCCCGTGGCGGCGGGCTCGGCCTGTTGGCTCGCGCTCGCCGGCTTGGTCGCCATCGCCGTGATTCATGCCGGCGCCGTCGCGCCCGAGACGCGCGCGTTGTGGGTCACGCGCACCACGCTGTCGTCGCCCGAGGCCATTCGCGAGATGGTGAGAGCCGCCGATGCCGGCGGCTTCAACACGCTGATCGTCCAGGTGCGTGGACGCGGCGACGCGTACTACGCGAGCACATTGGAACCGCGCGCCTCGGACCTGGCATCGAAACCGGCGTTTGATCCGCTGGCCACGGTCCTCGCCGACGCGCAGGCGGCCGGCCTGCAGGTGCACGCGTGGGTGGCGGTGAACCTGGTGTCGAGTTCGGTCACCCTGCCCTCGGCGCGGGAGCACGTGATCTACCGGGAGCCCGAATGGCTGATGGTGCCGCGCGAGTTGGCTGCCGAGATGAAAAAGGTGGACCTGCGCAGCCCGGCCTATATTGGCCGCCTGGCGCGATGGACGCGGGCCCATGCCACCGAGGTCGAAGGGCTGTACACCTCGCCCGTGCATCCCGGTGCGCAGGCGCATGCCGCGGCGGTGGTCAGCGAGCTGGTCCAGAAGTACGCGGTCGACGGAGTGCACCTCGACTACGTCCGTTTCCCGAACGAGGACTTCGACTACAGCCCATCGGCGATCGCCTTGTTCAAGGCCGCGATTCGTCCCGACCTGAGCGAGCAGGAACGGCGCCAGGCCGCGGCCCGCGAAGTGCTCGACCCGGCCGCCTATCCAAACCTGTATCCCCAGCGATGGAACCAGTTCCGCCGCGACGGCCTGACCGCGCTCGTCACCCAGGTCCGCGCGGCCGTCAGGGCGGCCCGGCCGGGCGTGCTCCTGAGCGCGGCCGTCGTTGCTGACGCGCAGCAGGCGGCCTCGTCGCGCCAGCAGGACTGGCGCGCATGGCTCGAGCAGTCCCTGATCGACGTGCTGTGCCCCATGACCTACACCACCGACACCGGAGTGTTCGCGGAGCAGGTCAAGGCGGCACGCGACTACGCCGGCGACCGGCCGGTCTGGGCGGGCATTGGCGCCTATCAACTGCCCCAGGCGCAAACACTGCAGCACATTGCCACGGCTCGCCGGCTGGGCGCGGCCGGCACGATCCTGTTTTCCTACGACGCCCTGACCGCGCCCCCGAACAGCGCCGGCACCCTCAGCGAACTGGGCCGGGCGGCCTTCCGGTCTGGATCGCCCTGAGACCGCGGTTCGCACTACACTGCGACTGACTCATGTCGCTGTCCGCGGTCGACTACGCCGTCATCGGCGTTTACCTGCTCGCGATCACCGCCTTTGGATCGTGGTTCGCGCGATACCAGAAGACGACGCGCGACTACTTCCTGACCGACCGCAGCGTGCCCTGGTGGGCGATCTGCTTTACGATCGTCGCCACCGAAACCAGCACGCTGACCTTCATCGGCATTCCAGCCGCCGCTTACGGCGGCAACATGACGTTCCTGCAATTGGCCGCCGGCTACATCATCGGCCGCGTGCTGGTCAGCCTTCTTTTCATCCCCGCCTATTTCCGCGGCGAGCTGTTCACCTCGTACGAGCTGCTGCAGCGCCGGTTCGGGACGCGGGTCAAGACACTTGCCGCCGTGATCTTCCTGATCACCCGATCGCTGGCTGACGGCATTCGCCTGTTCACGACCGCCCTGGTGATCGCGGTCGTGACCGGCGTGCCGGTGACCGCTGTGGTCGTGGTGCTGGGCGCGGCGATGATCCTCTACACCATGCGCGGCGGCGTGTCGGCGGTGATCTGGACCGACGTGGTGCAGATGTTCGTCTACATCGCCGGCGCCGCGGCGGTGGCGTGGGCCCTGCTCGGCCGCATTCCTGGCGGCTGGCCGGAAGTCGTGCGCGCCGGGCAAGAGACCGGGCGGTTCGTCTTCTTCGACCCGGCGTTCGACCTGACCCGGCCGTACACGATCTGGGCCGGCCTGCTGGGCGGCGTGGCCCTGACACTGTCCACCCACGGCACCGATCAGTTCCTGGTGCAGCGGCTGCTCTCGGCGCGGAGTGCGAAGGAGGCGTCGCGCGGACTGATCCTGAGCGGCTTCATCGTGTTCGCACAGTTCGTGCTGTTCCTGCTGATTGGCGTCATGCTGTTTGCGTACTACCAGCACGTGCCGATCCCCCACACCTTGACGCGCGCCGACCAGATTCTGCCGGTATTCGTCGTCAGCGAACTGTCGAACGGACTCGCCGGCTTCATTGTCGCGGCGATTGTCGCGGCGGCGCTGTCGCCCTCGCTGAACGCGATGGCGGCGACAACCATCAGCGACTTCTACTTGCCGTACATCAACCCGTCGGCAGACCAGGCGACGCAGATGCGGATCGCGAAGCTCGCGACCGTGGGCTGGGGCATCGTGCAGCTGGCGGTGGCAATCGGCGCGCAATGGATGGAGCGATCGGTGCTCGATGCCGGCCTGGCGGTGTTGGGGTTCGCGTCGGGGCCGGTGCTCGGCGCTTTCCTGCTGGGCACCCTGGCGCCACGGGTGGGCGAACGCGACACGTTGCTCGGCATGGTGGCCGGCCTGGTCGTGATGACTGCCGTGTGGTGGTCCACGCCGATCGCCTTCACATGGTATGTCCTGATCGGCGCCACCACGACCTGGGGGGGCGCGTGGCTCCTGGCGACCGTGCTGCCGCGCCAGGCCGCGCCGGCGCCTTGATGACTGGCCGCTTCCCCACCGTCGACGGCGTGCTCGAGCGCGCCATCGCCAACCGGGTGTTCCCCGGCGCGGTGGTCGAAATCGGCCGGCGCGGCGGCGTGGTGACGACGCTCGCCCGCGGGTCGCAGAGCTACGCCGGCAGCGCGGCGGCCGTCGCCGCCGGCACCGTTTACGATCTCGCGTCGCTGACCAAGGTGCTGGCGACCGCGGCGCTCGCGTCCGGCGAGTTCGCCGGCGACCGCATGCGGCCGAACGACCGCGTGCGGCACTGGATCCCTTCGTGGACCGGAGAGGATCGCCAGTCGGTGACGATCCAGGACTTGCTCGAACATTGCTCGGGGCTGCCGGCGCACCGGCCGTACTGGGAACGCCGTCGCGGCCGCGCCTCGTTCGAACTGGCGATTTGCGAAGAGCCGCTCGCCTACCTGCCCCGCACGCGATCGCTCTACAGCGACCCCGGGTTCATCCTGCTCGGCCTCGCGATCGAACACGCGGCCGCGGCGCCACTCGATCAGCTGTTCGATGGCTGGCGCGAGCGCGAAGTGGGCCGAGGGGTCGAGATCAGGTTCCGGCCGCCGGTTGAGTGGCACGAACGCACGGCGCCCACTGAGGACACGGCCGAAGGTGAGGAACGGCGCGGTGAGGTGCACGACGACAACTGCGCGGCGCTCGACGGGGTCGCGGGACACGCCGGGTTATTCGGCACCGCCGCGGCCGTCGGCGCGTGCGCGCGCTGGTGGCTGGCCTCGCCGGCCTTCGCGACGTTCGCCCGGCAGAGCAAGACCCCCGGCAGTTCTCGCGCGCTCGGCTGGGACACCATGCTTCCGACCTCCTCGTGCGGCACGCGCTTGTCGCCACGCGCCATCGGTCACACCGGCTTCACCGGCACGTCGTTGTGGATGGACCCCGATCAGGATCTGTATGTGGTGTTGCTCTCGAACCGCGTGCATCCGACCCGAATGGGCGACGGCATCCAGGAGACGCGTCGCGCACTGCACGACGCGGTGGTCGCGGACCTGGCGACGACGCTCTAGATTCCCGGCGGGCGCTGACCCGGCACCAGTGGCGTGAAGGTCGAGCCGCCACTATTGAACCCGCCGGGTGGCGGCGGCGGGGGGCGGTTCGGTTGCGAACTGCCCGGCCCGAACGGACTATTCCCAAAAGGACTCTGCTGCTGTCCGCCGCCCGGCGGCTGCCCCTGCCCGGGGAACGACCCGGGCGGCATGCCGAACGCGCCGGGGCGCTGCGGTGGGCCGCCGGTGGCGCCCGGCTGTTGCTGACCCGGCCCTCCGGGCCGCTGCGCCGTCTGAACGTAGACGAACGCCCATTCGTTGTATTTGTTGCGGCCGTTGTAGAGCCTGAGCGACGTTTCGGTGCTCTTGGACGTGACGCCGATAATGCCGCCGGCCCCGGTTGCCCCGGGGTTGCCAAACCCCATCTGCAGGGTCTGGCGGGCAGGAGTGCTCAGGTTGGCACTCCCCTGCTGGCCGGGATTGGCCGATCCGGTCGGCGAGCCAATCCCCTGGGCGGCCTGGTTGGCGTAGATCGGCTGGAAGTCGTCGTTGGTGATCGGGTCTTTGTATTTCTTGCGGAGGAAACGTTGCTCAACCAGGACATCGATGCTCGGTGGTGCCGTGTTGGCAAACTTGCGCTGGAACAGGCCAATGGCCCGGGCGTACTGGTTGCCCCGGAACACCAGCTCCTGCTCCTTTTCGCGCGTGGCGAGCGTCGTCCAGTGCGGCAACAGGGCGCCCATCAGCACCGCCATCACGCTCATGGCCACGAGCAGAGCCGCCATCGCGTAACCGCGCGACGTCATGAGCTGCCCGCTCCGCCAGGCGGGCAGTCCTTGACCCGCTAACCTCATGCGTCTATTATCCTTATCAGGCCTTCCTGTGTCACGTTTCTGCTATCTGCTGGTCTTGCTGATTGCGTGCTCGTCGTGGGCGTGCGAGAAGGTTCCATTGACTTCTCCCACGGGCTCAACGATCACGTTGTCAGTCGACAAGACCTCTGTACCGATTGGCGGCACGGCTACGTTGACCGCCGTCGTAACGGAGTCATCGGGCACGGCGCCACAGAACGGGACAATGGTGACGTTTTCGGCCCCGTTCGGCACGATCTCACCCCAAGAGGCCGCTACCGTCGGCGGTATCGCGCGCGCCACGTACACGGGCACCACGTCGGGCACGGCGAAGGTGAGCGCCTTCTCGGGGGCCGCCAAGGCGACTGAGGTTGAACTGAAGGTCGGCGGCGCAGCGGCCGAGCGCATCACGGTGCGCACCGAGCCCGCCACCATTCCGCAAACCGGCGGCACCGTCACCGTGATCGCGAACGTGCAGGACGTTGGCGGCGCGGCCCTGCCCAACACGCCCGTCAACTTCTCGGTCGATCACGGCACGCTCAGTTCGAACACCGGCATCACCGACGCCAACGGCGAGGCGCGAATCCGGCTCAACACCACGCGGGCGTCGAAAGTCACGGCGAACGTCGGCGCCAAGACCAGTGACTTCACGGTCGCGGTCGTGGCGGCGCCCACCGTCGCGATCACGTCGTCGACGACGACACCGGCCGTCGGCGTGGCCGTCACCTTCTCCGTAACTCCGACAGTTCCGACCGGTGGCGGTCCCCTCCAGAACGTTTCCGTCAACTTCGGCGATGGAAATACCAGAAACCTCGGCAACGTCACTGGCCAGACGGCCGTGGTCAACACCTTCACTTCCCCTGGTGTCTACACGGTAGTCGCCACCGCTAGCGACGCTACCGGACAGACCGGCACCGGCGCCATTGCCATCAACGTTCAGCGGCTGATGCCAACGGTGAGCATTGCCGGCCTGCCATCGACGGCCACTGCGGGCACCACGGTGTCGGGCACCGTCACGGCAACCGCGGCGACCGGAGGACCTGCGCTCCAGAATGTTCAAGTGTTGCAGGGCGGAACCGTGATCTACAGCGGCACCGGCGGCGGCGGGTTCTCGCGCCAGCTCAGCTCGCCGGGCACCTATACCTTCCAGGCGACCGCCACCGACGTGGCGGGCACGCAGGCGACCACTTCGGCCATCGTGGTGGTCGGTAGCGGCTCGGCACCAACCATCACCTTCTCGCAAACCAGCAGCACGACGCCGGCCGCCGTGATCGGCACGAACGAGAGCTTCAGCATCTCGGCCACCGCCGCAACGGGCTTGACCGTTCGTTCGGTTAGCGTGGTACTCGTCAGAACCGGCGACACGCTCTACAACCAGACGGGCGGTGGGACCTTCGCGACCAACAACGTCCAGGCCGGCGATGTGCTGCGCGCGACCGTCACCGACTCGGCTGGAACCGCCTCAACGTTCGACCTGATCGTCCAGTAGCCCTCCGGCCGAACGGGATGAACTGAACCGGGCCAGAGTGCGAACGCACCCTGGCCCGGTTCAGTTCATCTAACGTCTAACGTCCAACCATCAATTCCAATCGGCGTAGCGCGTGCCGTCGAGGGCGATGCGGTCCGAGCCGCTCTTCACCGCGAAGATGCCCACCTGCGAGGCCGGATTGTTCGGATCCGGCTCCGCCTGCGTTGTCACCCAGGTGTCTTTCGACTTGGTAAAGGGGTCAGTTGGGATCTCGCGCAAGTAGCCCTCAGACGCCAATTCAGACAGGTCCGACGGCCACTTGTTCTTGTCGGCGTAGTACTGATCGATGGCGTCGTTCATGCGGAACAAGTTTTCCTTCAGCACCG
>JBEGVQ010000105.1:0-18119 GCA_041178345.1 Acidobacteriota bacterium
CACCCGTTGGTTGTAGACGGTCCGGGCCATCTCAATCTGCGGCGCCAGGTGCGTCATCAGGTTGCCCTGGCGACGGCCTTCATGTACTGCCGGCTCATGAAACAGACGAATCTCGGACACCAGTAGCCGGGCCGTGCGCCTGGCGGCCTCGACGACCCCCTCTGTAATCTGGCTCATCGCGCCCGGAGGATTCGCGGCGGTGGCCGGGCCAGCGCCGTCTGCCGAGGTCCCGGATGCGCTGGCCGGAGTCTGCACGCGAGGCGGCGCGGCGGCCGCGCGCTGGGTCAGCGCTTCGAGGCAGCGCCCGGCGTGGCGGGCCAGCACTTCGATCACTTCAGGCCAACCGCTCGGCACGGCGCGTTCGTGGCCGTCGAGCGTCACGCCGTCGGCGTAGATCACGGCGACCACCCGGCCACCGACGATGACCGGCACCGCCAGCCCCATGCGATCGGCCGGCAGGACCTCGAAACCCGGGCCGCCCGAGGCACTCTGGCTGTCGCGAGTGGTTACGGCGCGGGCGGCGCCGATGGCCATGCCGATGACGCCGGAGTCCGCCAGCGCCAGGTCGATCGACTTTGGTTGCCTGTCGCGCGACCCAAAGCCCGACATCTTCCAGCCGTGAATCCGCTCGCCGCGCAACACCACGACGGCGGCGCGGGCAGCCTCTCGGGCCGAGGCCAGCGCCAGCGCGTCGAGCACTTCGCTCAGCGAAGCAGCGCCATCGAGACCGCGAATGCTTTCGAGCAGGCGCGTGACGCCGGCCATTTCGCTTTCGCGTTCGCGGGCCCGCGCGCCAGCGACCGCCTCTTTCAGGGCCTCGGCTGCGCGTGCCTCGCTGTCGGCCAGGGCCACCTTCATGCGGGTCTCAGCCTCGCTCAGGCCGTCGGCCAGCCGCTGCCCGACTTCGGCTTCCACTTGCCGGCGAATCTCGAGAGCCGCGACCTCGCGGTCTTCGGCACGGGCGGTGGCAATCGCCTCATCCATGGTGGCGCGCACGCGCGCTTCTGCCTCGGCGACGCGGGCTTGCGCGGCCTGCTCCGCTTCGGCGAACGCCGACTCACGCGCGGCAAGAGCGGCGGCATCGCGCTCCTGGGCGGCTGCGTCGACGACCTCTTTGACGAGCGAATCGATGGCCTGGTCCACGGACGACCGGACACGTTCTTCGAACGACATTTTGTTTCCCGACCCGGGGTGGGTCTTCTTGGGGACGCAGGCAGCGGCTGGGATTCGCTCGAAACGTCCGTGTGTGGGCATTATGCGGACGCGGCCGGGGCGAAGTCAAGGTGAGCGATTGCCGGAAACCGTTGAGCCACCTGAAGAAACCGGAGATCATGGTCACGTGAAGCCCTGGGAACTCCTCGCCGAAGCCCGCACGCCAGACGGGACGCTGCTCGCGCTGACGCGCCGCGATACCGAACTGGTGATCATGGCGGGCGGCAAGATCCTGATGTCGAGCCGCATGCACGGCTCGGAGGAGGCCATGGCCGAGATGGCCGTCAAGCGGCTAGCCCTCCGTAGCCCTGGCGAAGGAGGGCCGTCGCTCTCGGGCGCCGGTGTGCTGGTCGGCGGCCTCGGCCTCGGTTACACCTTGCGCGCCACCCTCGACCTCCTCCCCGCCGATGCCACGGTGGTCGTCGCCGAGTTGATTCCCGCCATCGTCGACTGGCATCGCGGTCCCCTGGCGGCACTGGCCGGCAAGCCCATCGCCGACCCGCGCGTGCAGATCGAAATCAAGGACGTCGTTGTCACGCTGCGATCGAGCCCGGGCCGGTTCGATGCGATCCTGCTCGACATCGACAATGGTCCCGAGGCCTTCACCGAGTCAAGTAACGCGGGGCTTTACAACGATCGCGGCATCGCCACGATTCGTGCGGCGCTGAAGCCTGGCGGCGTGCTGGCCGTGTGGTCGGCGTGGGAGGATCGCCGCTTTGAGCAGCGGCTGAAGTACGCCGGTTTCACGGTGGGGGTCCAGCGCGTGCGGGCGAGACTCAAGAGGGGCGGACCGCGCCATACGATCTTCCTCGGCATGGTGGCGCCATGAGCCGCCAATCGCGCTGAGCCCCGGCGCGGTGGTTGAACTTGTTCCTCGCGGCCAGCCGCGCCGGTCAGGCGAGGTCGCGGAGAAGGGTGTCCACGCCATCCCTGGGACAGATGGCGTGGCAGAGGCGTTGTGCGGGGTTTATTTCTTGCGGCGGACGTAGGTGACGTGCGTGACGCCGGTGGGCTTGCCGTCCTTGTCCATGCGGATGTACTCGTTGTAGATGGTGTTGTTGTCGTCGGACAACGTGTTGATGACCACCTGGTTCACGACGCCATCCCGCTTGTTGTAAATACGGATGGCCTTCGGGCTGACGATCTCCACCGCGGTCTCGGCGCCCTTCTGGCCGGTCACCGGTCGGAACACGCCGTCGAACAAGGTCACGTAGCTCCAGTCAGACGCGGGGTTGCTGGGATTGCTCACCGTGAGCTTGCTGCCATTCGTTTCGAAGGTCTCGTAGGTCATGACGTTGTTGGGATTGGTGGTGTTATCCCAAACGCCGAAACGGGCCGTTCGCGGATTGGTGTTGTCGGCCTGGGCCGCAGCCCCGCGCGCCGGCTCTGGCGTCTGGGCGGAAGCCGGGCTGGCGGAGGCGAGCGCGACGGTAACGAGGGCAGTGCAAACGAGCAGGCTTCGGTATGGCATTCGATTCAATCCTTTGGGGAGCGTCTGAGTGTGACAAAAGCACACTCAGCATACCGAATGGCGCCAAGGGCGGCAATGCCGGCGGGGCGTCAGGTCAGGGCGCCTCGTCCTTCGGCGGAACATTTTTTTCGCTGCCGGTCTCGTCAACCGTGGGCTCGTCCGGGTTCTTCGCGTCTTCGATGGCGGCCGGGATGATGGGCGAACGGCCGGGGCCGGCTGGGACCTCGGGGCCGCGTACCTGCGCCTCAGGGAGGTTGTCCTTGCGGAAGGGTGCGTCCTTCTTGAGCCCGATCTCGAGTTTGTCTTTCCAGGTCATGTGTAACGCTCCTGCGCATGACCGTTGCAGGATGCACGCCAGCTATGCCGGCCGGACCTGGCAGCGCCACGCCTCACATTGGCCACTGGAGGCGTCAAGTTCTGCAGGGGCATGCTTCAAACCCCTTCAAGAAGTTGGCAGCACGCTTGCTATAGCAGAGAGCAGCAACGCTCGAGGCCCGCTCTGGGCCGCGACATCCACCCCATCCCATCGAACGGGAGGCTTCGGCCTCCCGCCACGTCTTCCACATTCGGCTGAGCGTGGTGCTCGACGCCGTGGCTAAGCTGACGCCGGCCGTCAGTAGCGACGGTCGTCGCGTTGATCCGCTTCAGCGACACCATGGCAGCCTTGGCCGATCCGCTAAGGGGCACGGGCTTGCTGCCGTTGGCGTTCACGGCCTCCGGCTGGCCTTCACCCCTGGACGCGAACCCGACCGAGATCCGGGTCTGAGAACGAGTCTGGTGTCTTCGCAGCCTTTGGTGACACACGCGTTGACGACGTCACCAGGTTGACTGATCAGCGGCCAGGCGCGGCTCGACGCGCTTGGGCCGCCAGAACACACGGAGGCTTTTCCAGATGCCTTCGCCCCATCCGATCGATTGGTACGGGTAGCCGTGGGTGTCGCAGAATCGGCGCACGAGCGGGCTCATCTGCGGGTAATACGCGTGGCTGATCGTCGGGAAGAGATGGTGCTCGATCTGGTACTGTGAGCCACAGCAGAGCAGGTCTCCCACCCAGTTGGTCCGGAAGTTCACCGTCGTGCTGGTCTGCAGCAGGATGTAGTCCGAGTGACGCCGATAGCTGGCGCGATCCTCGTGCCCCTCTGATGAGAAGAACCTGGCCTCTGCGGGAAAGTGGGCAGGCGCCGCCGTCAGAAAGACGGCGCCACCGAGCAGCGCCGCGCGCACCATGTAGAACGCGGCCACGTCGCCGGCGGGCCACCAGATGAGCGGCAGGGCGATCCACGCCAGCGGGTGCAGCAGCAGCGCGATCACATCGGCCACATGGCGCGACGTACGCCGCGAGGACGAGAGCGCGCGCGCCAAGAACAGCCACGACGACACCATCATGCTGATGGCGGTGAGCGCCAACGCGAGCGGTAGCACCAGCCATTGACGCCGGTAATACCACTGCTGGAGCGGGCTGCCGGTCCGCGCCTGCTCGTCGGTGAGCGCAAACCACGGCAGCAGATGCACGTCATCATCCAGGCCAAGGACGTTGGGCGTGGCGTGATGCACGGCAATGTGCTTGTTCCACCACCAGCTCGACGAGGTGCCGAAGATCACGCCGTAGACGAGATACATCAGCGCGCGATTCACCCAGGTCCGCTCGGCGATCCCGTTATGCGAGGCGGAGTGACCATAGGTCGTCAGGCCCAGGTTGCCGAGCGTCATCACCACCAGTGCCACCGCTTGGCCGGTGATTCCTGCCGCGGTGAGAAACGCCACCGCGCCGCCGAGTCCGAGCGTGAGCAGAATCGCCAATTCCACCGCATGCCGCCCGACCGGCTTGCGCGTGAACCCCAGCGCGGCAAACTCGCGATAGCAGTCCGCCAGCAGTTCGTGCTGCTTCCGTCCGCTGGTCACGTCAGTCACGCGGTGCCACGCTCCGCCACGGAGGCGCCGAACTGGTCGGGGTCGTGGATCAGCGCGCCGTCGGGTAACCACGACACCAGGCTGCCCAGATGGCGCGTGACCTGCGCGGCCATGACGTCGGGGATGCGTGTGGTCTCGCCTTCGAAGAACGCCCGGACTTGCCGGTCGGTGCGCAGCCAGCGCTGCATGCGCCGGTGATAGCGCAGGCGGTTCCAATGGTCCGAAGCGACGGCGCGGAACACCTGTTCGAGCGCGATCGGCGAGCGGCGGTTGTGCCACGCTCGCCGGGCGATTGCCGACGGCGCAAACGCATGCTCATACACCCGGCACAGGTGCGTGTAGAAGTCATCCCACGCGTAATGCTTCGGCCGGACGTTCATCGCCTCGATGAGGTCGAGGAACTCGAACGGCACGGGCAGCAGCCGGCCATCACGCAGGTAGCCGGCATTGCCGGGGGCGTTGCGGCCGAAAGCCGTCAGGACGGCGAAGTGCGGGTACACGCCAGGCGCGAGATCGACGAAGCGCCGCGTCAGCTCGAAGGGTGCATCCCCCTCGTCGCTGTCGAAGCCGAAGACGAGGTTGGCCTGCATGTAGGGGATGTACGCATTCACCTCGCGACATTGCTCCGCGACCATGCGCACTTTGTCGAGCCCAGTAACGCGCGCGGTCTTGGCCTTGTTGCCCATTTCGGTCCAGGACTCAATGCCGGGCGCGACGAAGCGGCAGCCGTTGCGGCGCAGGCGCTCCAGCCGCTCCGTGTTCAGGATCGACAGCGACGTTTCGATGAGGAACGTGACCGTGCCGGGCGGCACGGTATCCTCGATCACACGCATGTAATCGTCGAAGCGGATGCCGAAATTCGGATCGTGCCACACGACTACGGCGCCGCGCAGGCGAAGCGACTGAAAAAAGCGCAGGTCGTCACGGAGTGAATCAAAATCGAGCGGCTGGTAGGGGACGGCCGCATCGATGCAGAAGCTGCAGGTGTACGGGCAACCCAGGCTGCCGATGATTGGCACGATCTTCAGCAGTGGCGATCGCGCCATCGCCGGCGCCAGGAACTTCCATCGTGCGCGCAGTCCCGGCAGGGTCACCGGTTGCGTGGCCGACGCAAGCCACTGCCCGCCCTCCGGGTGTGAGCAGCACCCGGAGAGCAGGGCTTCGATCAGCCGATGGTCGCACTGGCCAATCACGTAGTCGAAATACTTAAGCGCATCCAGCGGATACGAGCGGGCGTGCGGACCACCGAGCACCGTGATGGCGCCGGCGGCGCGATAGCGGGCGCTCAGCGCGTAGGCAAGATAGGCGCACTGCGAGAACGCGGAGATGAAGACGACCGCCGGACGGTCCGGCGCGTGGCCCGCCATCAGTTCGTCGCCCGAGTAATACGCGATGTGCGTCTCGTGCCCGAGCGCTTCGCACCAGACCGCAATGCTCTGCGCCATCAGGCTGGTGTTGTTCGCCCGCATCATCCGGGCATACGGGTCGCGGGCCGGCGACTTGCCCAGCACATCGATCACGAGCACTCGCATGTCTCGCCTCCGAGACCCGGGATTGTAGCATGCGCACCTCTTGCGATTGCCGCTCCCGAGTGGTGATATTCGCGATACACTTCAGGGGCGTTTCGTGTCGAACCTAGTTCGGACTTTTTGACGAGACGGCGGCCGATCCCCCACGGCCGGTTGCCCACCGTGTTGTCCACCGCACGGGCCATGAACCTCGATGCTGACAACCGTGCAAGCACCATGAGTGACGACAGGGGGGCCGCCACCGCGGAGGCGCGCGCCAGAGAGCTGGCGCGCCATCTCGCGATTGCGAAGGCGCCGATGGGTTCCGTCGTGTGCGAGAGCGGCGCGGCGTCGGCTGAGGCCGTGCTGCTGATCAGCGGCATGCTTGAATCGCCAGCGACAGGTGCCGTCTGCACGCGGCAGTTGATCGCAGTGAATGTGCTGTCCGGCACGTTTACCGACACCTGGCGGGCGCGCACCGATGTCTCTTTTGCGCGGGTGCCATCCGACACGCTGCCGCAAGAGCCGCAGCAGCGGCGCGCCCTCGTCGATCAGCTCGTACGCCGGTTGCAGCGGCGCGAACTGGTCGGCTGCACCTCCGCAATTTTCGGGGATCTCGACGACGAGGCGCTGGCGCGCATTGAGGAGACAGCGCAGTGGCTCGACTTGCAGCGGGGCGACGTCCTCGTCCGCCAGGGCGATGCCGGTGAGCAGCTCTACGTGCTGCTGGTCGGCCGCCTCCAGGCCACCCATCGTCGCGACGATGGCGTGACGCAGATGGTTGGTGACATTGGCGCCGGCGAAACGGTCGGCGAGATGTCGTTCTTTACCGGCGCACCGCGCAGCGCCACGGTGACCGCCGTACGCGACTGCGTCCTGATCGGGCTGTCGCGCGCGACCGTCGATGACTTGCTGGCGCGCCGGCCCGGCGTGGCGCGTCACGTGATCCGCCTGCAGATCGATCGCTTGCGCCGCGCGAACAGCGGACCCGTCCGGCTGCCGGCCAGGAACATTGCGGTGGTGCCGCTCGAGGCCCATCCGCACACGCAGGACTTCTGCCGGAAGCTCGTGTCCGCGTTGGGCACGTTCGGCAACGTCGTGTGCCTCGATGCGGCCTCGCTTGACGCACGCCTGCATCAGCCCGGCCTCGCCGACTCGCCTGAAGCCACGCCCGAGTCGGTCCGGCTGGGTGCGTGGCTCGACGAACTCGAACGCAGCGCGAGCTTTGTGGTCTACGAGACCGCTGCGCACCACGCCGGCTGGCTCGCTCGCAGCGTCAGTCGGGCCGACTGCATCGTGTTCGTCGCCCGCGCAGCTTCGGATCCGCGGCTGACGGCCATCGAGCGCACGGTGGCCCGCGAAGAAGGCTCCCACAGCGCCGCGCAGCGGCTGCTGGTGCTGCTGCATGACGATGACGCGCTGCCGTCGGAGACGGCGCGCTGGCTGCAACCGCGGTCCGTGACCGGCCATCATCACGTTCGCACCGCTCGCCTCGGCGATGCCGAGCGCGTCGCGCGCTTTCTTGCGGGCCGTGCCGTGGCGCTCGTGCTTGGCGCCGGCGGCGCGCGCGGCTTCGCGCACATCGGCGTGCTGCGCTTGCTGCACGAGGTGGGTGTGGCCGTCGACCTGGTCGGCGGGACCAGCATGGGCGCGGCCATCGCCGCGCAACATGCCATGGGCTGGTCTGCCGATCGCATCCTGCGCACGGCCGACGAGGTCTGGAATCGCATCCGGCCGCATGCCGAGTACACGCTGCCGCTGCTATCGCTCGTTCGCGGCCGGAGCGCGCAGCGGTGCGGCGAAATGATGTACGGCGCTGAGACGCGCATCGAAGATCTCTGGCTGCCGTATTTCGCCGTGTCGGCCGACCTCACCGACGCCTCGATGCGCGTGCATCGCGCCGGCTCGTTGCTGCAGGCGGTGACCGCCAGTTCTTCGCTCCCGGCCGTGGTGGTGCCGACCCAGGCGGGTAATCACCTGCTGTGTGATGGATCGTTATTCAACACGCTGCCGGTCGACGTGGCGAGGGCGCACGGCGCGGGCACGGTGATGGCCTCCCGCGTGTCCGTCCCGCAAGACCAGGATTTTCTCTACGACCGGGTGCCCTCGCTCGGGGAAGTGCTGCGCTCGAAGCTCACGCGGCGCGCCGTCCGCTACCCGAGCATCATGAGCGTGCTGCTGCGCAGCTCGATGCTGGCCGCCGTCGAGCGCGAAACGCGCGAGTCGCTCAGTGCGGACTGGTTGTTCGCGCCGCCACTCGAGCAATTTGGCCTGATGGACTTCCCGTCGCTGCCAGCCCTCGTCAGTGCGGGCTACGACCATGCCAGCCGGCAATACGCCGAGTGGGAGCGCTGCGGCAAGCTGGACGGCCTGGCGAAGGAGCACGCACGGTGAACGATCGTTTCAGTCAGTGGCTTGCGGCCCGGATCGTCTCGGCGCTCGAAGCACGGTTGCCGGATGAATTGCCAGCGCTGGGGTTGCGCCTCGCCGGCGGTGAGATGTACGCGATCGGCACCGGCGATCCGCAGGCCGTCATCGTCGTGCAGTCGCGACGTGGGCTGACCGCTCTGGCGAGCATGGATGCAACGCGCATTGCCGAGGCCTACCGCGACGGCGCACTCGATCTGGAAGGGCCGTTGCATCGCATCCTCGCGTTGCGCGACGCCTTGTCGGATCGACACCCGCTGACGAATGCGTGGCGGTTCGTACGCCCGCTGCTCTTCGGGCAGATCAACAGCGACAAGAAGTGGATTGCCGATCATTACGAGCGTGATGCGGCCTTCTACTGCGCGTTTCTCGACACGCGCCATCGCTGCTATTCGCAGGCGTTGTTCGAGGGCGACGAGGGCACGCTGGAGGACGCGCAGACGCGCAAGCTGGATGCGGCGGTGCGTGCCCTCGGCCTGCGGCCCGGCGCCCGTGTGCTGGACGTCGGCGGAGGGTGGGGGGCGTTTACCGAGCACGGCGGCCGTCATGGCCTCCACGTGACGTCGCTGACCATCTCGCGCGCCTCGCAGGAGTTCATCCAGGGCGTCATCGACGCACAGAAGGTGCCTTGCCGGGTGCTGCGCGAGCACCTGATGGAACACGATGCCGCTGAGCCCTACGACGGCATCGTCAATCTGGGCGTGACCGAACACCTGCCTGACTACCCGGCGACGCTGTCGAAGTACCAGCGGCTGTTGAAGCCGGGCGGGATCATTTATCTGGACGCAAGCGCAGCGCGGGTGAGTCATGACTATTCCGCGTTTCTATTGCGCCACCTATTTCCCGGCAACGGCACGACGCTCTGCCTGCACCGCTATCTGGAAGCGGTGGCGGCCTCGCCTTTCGAACTGTTGCAGGTGCATAACGACCGGGAGAACTACCAGCGGACCACGCTGCACTGGGCGCGGAATCTCGACGCGCAGCGTGACTTCATTTGCGAGCGCTACGGCGCCGAGGTCTACCGGACCTTCCGGCTGTACCTGTGGGGATGCGTCGACGGTTTCTCGCGTGACATGATTCAAGCGTACCGATGGGTGCTGCGTCGGCCGACGGCCGCGGCGCCAGGTGCGTGATCGGCAACGAGGAGGACTCATGCGTAACGTGATGACACGTGATGCGACACGTCCAGCTCGGGTGCGCCGGGCCAGTCCAGTCTCCCCAATCCTCCCCGTGCACGCGAACGGACGAATGCGTGGGCGTCTCAGACATCGTCGCCCCCACGATCCTCGCGATCGCGCGTCAACCACCGTGCGGCCTCTTCCTCGTAAGACGCGGCAAGCGCGGGGTAAGACGCCGATGAGGTGGACGTAAACACGGTGGGACCGCGATCCGGGCCTTCGGCCTCGGTGTACCAGCGCCAGAAATACGTGACGAGACCTAGCTCCCACCCGTGGTTCAGCCTCCCTACCGTCCCAGGGCATCTGCATGAGTCCGGACCCCTTCGTGCCGCATCCTCGTTGGCTGGAAGAGATCGAAGAGGGAGCTGAGCTTCGAGCTCAACGAGATGTAGACGCCCCCGCGACCGGGAGCGGTGGCCAGGCCCAACGCATTCGTGTCGTGCCAAGGCGCACGCGTGTGCCCCACGCCCAGGCGAAGGTCGGAGGACACCCAGAAGCCCACTTCGCCGGCCCCCAGCCGGGTGGTGTCGCCCTGGTCGACAAGGCGGAACTCACCCGCGACATCCACTCGCCTCGTCAGGCGCAGTTGGGCGCGCGACTGCAGCAGGCGGGTGTCGGTCTCTCCGCCGCTGGACGGCGCGCGCACCAGCGAAGCCCTGGCGTAGAGTTCAACCCGGGCCATCGGCTGGAAGTAGGCGTCCGCCGAGACCCGCGTGCGCCGGTCGAGCGGGTCGCCCCCCTGGACCTGCGTCTGGCTCAGCCGGTTGCCGTAGGTGTAGCTGAACAGGAGTCCGGCGCGGTCGGAACCAAGCGGCCGGAGGGCCACGGCGGCATTGGCCTCCACGAGCGCGCGCTGCTCCGGCCCGAACGCATCGGCCAGCCGGTAGCTAAACAGCGCGGTCAGCCCCGGCCTCACCTGCCCGGCCAGGCCCGCCGTCGCCACACGACGGGAAATGCCGCCGGTGCGGTGCTGGTAGTGCGTGGTCACGATCCAGTTCTCGGGGGTAAACGCCACGCCGCCGGTGACGTTCGTGTAGCCCTGGCCATTGCCGGCGATGTGGATCGCGCGCTCGAGCCCGCCGTCAACGGACCACAGGCCGGTGACCGGAAGCCGGGTCAGGCCGCCGAGCACCGCGTACCCATCCGTGCCGTTGATCCCGCCCTCGACCTGATAGCGCGACGTCACGCTCGTGTACTGTGTGACGCGCGACTCGATCCCCACCGCGGTTTCCCGGGTGGACATCGCCACACCAAGTTCACCTGGCAGCGCACCGCCAAGCGGCTCGATCGGGGCCGCCGACCAGCGCTGCATGGCCACGACCTGGGTCGACGGCGTCAGGGCAAAGCGTCCCGACAGCAGCGTCTGATCCGGGAACGTGGGATCGGCCTCCTCCTGCAGGTTGTGCTCACGCCTGACTGACGCGTGCAGGCGAGAGGTCGCCTGCCATTCGGCCGAGGCCGTGACCATCTGCGTCGTGGTGGTGGCGGACGACCGCTCACTGTTCGCCTGGAGGCGGCGGGCATCCAGCCGCAGGGCGCCCCGCAGCCGGTCACCAAACGCCTGGGCCCATTCGGCGCCGAACGAGCGCCGTGAACTGCCGGACGATTCCACACGCTCCTCGATGGCCTCGACCGCGAACAGGCCGCGCGTGGTGGGGCGGACCTGGACGGTGGCGTCAACGAACATGCGGCCCGGCATCACGAGGGTGCTGTAGGGGTTGGCGTAGGCGACCCCGGTGCGCGACACGACGAGCGAGGCCACACCGTCTTTGAAAGGCAGCGGCTGGGTGAGGTCCAGGCGGAGTGCGCCGTCAGGGGAGTCCCCGGCACCTTCGAACGCACGCTGCACGAACGGCACCTCGAGGTGCAGGTTCCCTCCGCGCGGCAACCGTGCATCGGCGCCGATGCCGCCGATCACAATCGAGGAACCGCCGCCGAGCGATTGCCGGGCGGCCATGCCCCGCACCCGGACACCCGTCGCGCCGAGGACGGTGGCCCCTCGGCCCACCAGCAGCGCCTGACGCAGGCCGCCGCCAAGGTAATCGTAGCTGGCCACGATGTTCACCACGTGAAGGCCGTCCGCGAAGTGCAGCATCGGCCGCAGGAAGATCACGGCGCCCGTAAACGGGTTCAGCGTGTAGTCAATCGACCGGGCGAGCAACTCGCGCCGCACCACGATTTCCGGCCGGCGGCGGTCCCGCACCTCCAGCGTGATCACCTCGCTGCCGATGACGACCGGCAGATTAGACAGGCGGAGGCTGCCCCCTACTGACCCTGGATAGACCTCACGCGCGAACGAGGTGTACGGGCGCGCCGCCTGTAGCCGCAGCCACGCGTTCTCCGACAGGCTGAGGTCCACTTGCACACCCGTCATCGGGCGGACTATGTCAAGCAGGCCGCTGTGACCTGCTTGCGGAACATCACCCCGGAGGTCGCCGAACGTGACTGACGAGGCGCCCATGTCGAGGCGCGCGAACACCTTTTCACTCGAGGTCGCGAACTCCTGCCGGGTGGAGCTGTCACCGAAGACGGTGTAGACCCGTTCGGCCGGGTCGAGGCCCCCGAGCCGGTCAACGCCCATGGCAGCGTTGATGGACGGCGCCGACGTGACTGCAACGGTCAGGACGCCCCGGGACGCCACCGGCGTCTGGAGGAAGACCGCGCCGGTGGACACCAGCCGATCGTCGATTGCGCCTGCCGTCCCCTCGGCCTCTCTGGGCCCAATCGCAAGTTCACCGACCGCGGCGACGAACGGCGCGAGCCGTTCTGGCAGGAACACGACCCGCGCCGCCGCCTGCGTACCCGACCCATCCCGCGCGACAGCAGTCAGATACGCCGCGCCGGCATGCTCCCCGGACTGCAGACAGAAGAGGGCCTCGCCATCGACCACGGGCGCAGACCCCAACGGCGCACCCATGGGCGTGTAGACGCTCTCCGACCCATCCACGCAATAGGACAGGTCCGCCGGCCCCGGGCGGGCCGCCGGGTCCACGGACGCCACCAATCGGGCCGACTCCCCGGCGCGTGGCGCATCGGGAAGCAGGAGGGCGCCCGCTGTGGTCTGCAGCTGCACGGACCCGGACGCGATGCGTGCGCCATCCGACGAGAACGCACGAACGCGCACCAGCGTCCGCTCGCGGCCGCCTGCCCGAAGCTCCGGCTGCTCCGCCTCGATCTCGAGACGGTGCGCGAGGACTCCTTCCCGCCAAGTGCCGGGCCGCTCCACCGTCGCCGCCGGCACCGTCTGGCTCACTGCTCCGCCGCTGCGGGCCGGCGTCCTAAGATTAGGCGGGGCCGAAGGCGTCACGCCGTGGACCGGGACCAGCGCGAAGTTCTGCCGCAGCAGCGCCCCGCTCCCAAGCGGCGACCGTAGCAGCCGCGACCAGCCCCGCTCGGCGAGTACTCCGCCCGTGGGCGCGTAGCCCGGCACGGTCAACGGGTCGAGCGTGACCGTCGTGCTGCCCGACATCAGCGCGGGCACGTTGTACATCCCGAAGGCGTCGGTCGACACCGACTGCCCGGTCGGAAGGAAGAGGCGCGCGCCCGCCAGACCGGAGTCGCCACCATCAAACCGGCCGTTCCCGTTGGCATCGTGGAACACGCGACCCACGAGCACCTGCGACGACGCGAAGGAGGTTGGCGAGACGGTCATCACGGATTCCGTCTCGGAGACGTCTTCCACCGCGCCGATCGGTGAGTCGAACGAAGCCACTACCGTGGTCGAAATCGGCCCCGGCCGCACCTCTGGACCGGCGAGCGTGCGGTAGCGGATCTGGTAGCGTGCGCCCCGTGGAGTCGTGCCCAACTCGAAGACCAGCACGCGGCCGAGCTGTGTCGCTCGGAAAGGCAGATCGGTCGACAAGGGCGCGGCTTCGGTAATCCCCAGGGTGGTGACCACGCCGGCCACGGCTCCCACCCCGGCGCCGCTGGCTTGCGCCATCGTCGAGGCGAGGCCCGCCGGGAGCACCCGCACGCCGGCCACGCCTGTGTTGACGAGCTGGGCCGACCCGACAATGTAGTTGAATCCCTGTGCCAGTTCGTCACGCAACTGCAGGTTGGACAGCTCGCTGTTGGTGTCGTTCTGGAGGTCGATCTGGAAGGCGACGTTGTCACCCGGCCGAACCACGGGCTGGGAAGCGGTCTTCTGGATGCCGAGTCCCTGTGGGTTGAAGTCCACGACCTCCACCGTCACGCTCGAGGAGGCCGGTGAGTCGCCGCCCGAGGCGCTGCCCGTCATGTCAATCCGCCGCACGGAGGGCGGCACGTCCGCGGGCAGCGTGACCGCAATCGACACGTCGGAATACCGCTGCCCGGCCGGCAGGACATCGGCACGCGTGCAAGTCACCAGCGTTCCGGTAATGGAGCACGACCACCCGTCACCGGCCGCTGAGACGGTGATCGCCGGGGCCTGGACGGTGGCCGTGACCGTTACGTTGCCGTTCGTCGCGCCAGGTCCGAGGTTGGTGACGCCCAGCACGAGGCGGAAGTCCGAGCCGCTCCGCACGAGCGTACCCCGCGTCTGCAGGTTGATCTGGAGAACGGCGGGCACCGCCCCCGCCCCGATCACCGCCGTCGCCGCGGAGGTCGCCGTGGCGTCCCCCTGGGTGTTGCTGCCCGTCACCGCCACCTTCAGCGTGTTGGTCGCGTCGGCCGAGACCAGCGTGTAGGTGCTGCTGATCGCCCCGCCAATCGCACTGCAGTTGGCACCCGCGCCGTCGCACCGCTGCCACGCATACGCGTAGGTCGGCGTCGGGTTGCCCGTCCACGTCCCGCTCGTCGCCGTCAGCGTTCGCCCGACGTTGGGCGTGCCTGAAATCGTCGGCACCGCCGTGTTCACCGGCGCCGCCAGTACCTCGGACGTCAGGGCCGAATCAGCCGAAGCGGAGCCCGCATCGGAACCGCCGGACTTGGTGACGGTGACCGTGACCCGCATGTAGAAGCCCGCATCCGCGTGAGTCAGGGTGTAGGCACTGGCGGTAGCGCCGCTCACCCCAATGCAGTTCGCGGCGCTGCTGTCGCATCGCAGCCATTGATAGGTGTAGGTCGTGGTGCCGCCGCCGCTCAGGGTCCATGTGCCGGTCGTGGCACTCAATACTTGTCCCGCCTGCGCCGTTCCAGAGATGACTGGGGGCGCGGTGTTGACGGGCCCGGCCGCCCCCGCGGTGACCACCGCCGTCGACGGAGACGTCGCGGTCGCGGTCCCTGAGGGATTCCTCGCCGTCACGACCAGCTTCAGCGTCCGGCCCTCGTCGGTCGTCTGCGGCACATACACCGATGCGGTCGCGCCCGTGATGGCGCTGCAGGCGCCGCCTCCCGCGTCGCACCGCTGCCATTCGTACGTGTAAACCGGGGCGGGGTCCGCCGTCCAGGTGCCGCTGCCGCCCGTCAGCGTTCGGCCAACGACGGGGGTCCCCGTGATCGTCGGCGCCGCCAGATTGACTGGCGCGCTCTCGGGGGGCGTCAGTACCTCGGGCGTCAGGGCCGAATCCGCGGAGGCGGTGCCTGGATTGCTGCCGCCGGACTTGGTGACGGTGACCGTGACCCGCAGGTAAGTGCGCGCATCATCCGCGGTCAGGCTGTAGCTACTGGCGGTCGCGCCGGCCACGGCAGCGCAAGTCGCGGCGCTGCTGTCGCAACGCTTCCACTGATAGGCATAACTCGTACTCCCCCCGCCGCCCAGCGTCCATGTTCCAGTCGTGGCGCTCAATTGCTGCCCGACGAGCATCGTTCCGAAGATGGCAGGGGGCGCGGTGTTGACGGGCCCGGCCGCCCCCGCGGTGACCACCGCCGTCGACGGAGACGTCGCGGTCGCGGTCCCTGAGAGATTCCTCGCCGTCACGACCAACTTCAGCGTCCGGCCCTCGTCGGTCGTCTGCGGCACATACACCGATGCGGTCGCGCCCGTGATAGCGCTGCAGTTGCTGCCCCCCCCGTCACACTGCTGCCACGCGTGCGTATAGCTGGGCGTGGGATCCGCCGCCCACGTGCCGTTGCTGCCAGTCAGTGTCTGCCCTACCACCGGCGTCCCGCTAACCGTCGGAGGAGACAGATTGATGGGCGCGTCCTGGGGCGGCGCCGGGACCTGCGTTGTAATGGCCGAGTCTGCCGAGGCGGTGCCTGGGTTGCTGCCGCCGGACTTCGTCGCGGTGACCCGGACCCGCAAAAAGCTTCCCGTGTCAGTCTGCGTTGGAACGTAGGTAGTACTCGTCGCACCGGCCACGTCGAGGCAGTTGCCGGCGCTGCCGTCGCACCGTTGCCATCGATACGCGTAAGTCGTGGTTCCACCGCTGCCAATCGTCCATGTGCCCGTCGTGGCACTCAACGGCTGTCCCACCTGCACCGTTCCCGAGACGACCGGGGGCGCGGTGTTCACCGGCCCCGACACCGCCGCGGCGAGCGCCGCCGTGGGCGCTGAGGTCGCGGACGCGCTCCCGGAGGCATTCGTCCCTGTCACGACGAACCGGAGCGTCTGGCCCTGGTCCCCTGCCTGCGGCACATACACCGAGGCGGTCGCACCGACGATGGCGCTGCAGGCGGCGCCGACCGCGTCGCACCGCTGCCATAAATACGTGTAGACAGGAGCGGGTTCTGCGGCCCACGTCCCGGAGCTCCCTGTCTGGGTCTGCCCAACGGCGGCTGTTCCCGCAATCGAGGGTACCACCTGGTTGACAGGCGGGCCCGTCACCACGCTCGTCGCTGCGGAGGTCGCACTGGCGGACCCCTGGCTGTTGGAGGCAGTGACGCGCACCCTCAGCGTGCCAGACGTGTCCGCCGTCACGGGCATGTAGGTGCTGCTCACGCCCGCGATGTCCCCGCAGCTGCCACCGGTGCGGTTGCACCGCTCCCACTGATACGCGAAGGTTGGGGCCGGATTGCCTGCCCACGTACCAGTCGACGCCGTCAGCGTCTGGCCAACGGCGGCCGGACCGGTAATGACCGGCGGTGTCCTGCCTTCGGGCGCGGTCAGCGCGCCGATAATCGGCGTGCTTGGTAAAGCGTCGGCCATGGCGCTGCCCTCGGTGTTGGTCGCCGTCACAGTAAACACCATCCTGCTGCCCTCATCGGCTGGCTGCAGGACATAGGTGGATCCGGTCGCGCCAGCGACAGCGCTGCAGTTGCTGCCTGCCCCGTCACACCGCTGCCACACGTAGGTGTACGCGGGGGCGGGTTCCGCCGCCCAGGTGCCAGTGCTCCCCGTCAGCGTCTGCCCGATGGCCATCGTCCCGGTAACCGTCGGCACACTCTGGTTGACCGGCGCGCCCCGCACGACACTCGACCCTGCCGATAGCACCGCCGCGGAACCCTCGCTGTTGGCGGCCGTCACACTCACTTTCAGCGACCGCGCCACGTCCGCCGTCACAGCTGTATAGGTGCTGCTCACCGCACCGACGATGTTCGCGCAGGAGCCGCCGCTCCGGTCGCACCGTTGCCACTGAAATCTGTAGGTGGGCGCGGGATTGCCCCGCCAGGTCCCGGCCGACGCCGTCAATGTCTGTCCCACCCGGGCCGTACCCACAATCGCTGGCGGCACCTCGTTCACCGGCGCCTCCAACACCTGGAGCGTCAACGCCGAGTTCGCCGACGATGATCCCTGGCTGGCGCCACCGGTCTTGGTCGCCGTGACCGTCACCAGCATGTGGAAGCCTGAGTCCGCGGCAACCAAGCTGTAGTTACTGGAGTTAGTACCGACATTGATGCACGTCGTCCCGAGAAAGTCGCACCGTTTCCACTGGTACGCATAGGTGGTGGTGCCGCCGCCGCCCAGGCTCCAGCTGCCGGTTGTGGAACCCAGCAGTTCGCCGACACGGGTGGTTCCGGAGATGAGGGGCGGCGCCGAACTCACGGGTTGGGCGATCGCGTCCCCCGAAGGGCTCCACACGAGAATCAGCCCCAGCACGAACACTCGAGCCACACCGAAGGAACGGGCGCGCACGCCGGACTTCACTCGAGACAGGTAGGCACCGGGGGTAAGGAGGGGGCGGATCGAAGGCACGGCATTTGGGATGATTGGAATTGACGCGATTCCGTGGACGGGCTAACTACACCGCTTGAGTCGCCGCCCGTCGCTGGAACTCCGCCCAGACTGATCTGGCCAATCGTCGAGTGCACACGCCCCAGTAGCGTAAGGCTGCTATTTGTGTTTGTAATCAGCTCATATCGTCTCAATATGGAACAGTGTTGGTAATGTTTATCCAACAGTAGTACTCCTGGAAGACGACCCCCAGTTCACCGCCCTGGCACAGCGGATCCTGTCCAAGGACGGGCTATCGCATCGAGGTCTTCCATGACGCGGCGGCCTGCTCGACGCCGCCAACGGTGGCACCCTGCTGCCCGCGATTGGAATTGAAAGTGGTGGAGGCGGCGGGAGTTGAACCCGCGTCCGAGAACACGTCGTCGCAGACCCCTACGTGC
>JBEGVQ010000106.1:0-27143 GCA_041178345.1 Acidobacteriota bacterium
GACCTCGACGACGCAGACGCGGCAGGCATTTACCGGGGTGAGGGTCTCGAGGTAGCACAGCGTCGGAATAGTGATGTCGAGCGTCGTGCAGGCGTCGAGCAACGTCGCGCCGGCCGGCGCCTCGACCGCTCGCCCGTCGATGGTCAACGGCACCATCACCGGCGCCGGTTCGGACGGCGGTGCGGGAATGACCGCCGCCGGCGGCGGCAGGCGGAAGGAAATCTCGTCGTTGGTCATGAGCCAGTTCCCTTGAGTGACGGGAGGATCGCGTAGGCTGACTCGATGGCCGATGCCGCCGTCTGCCCCAGGCCGCAGATCGACGCGTCTCGCATCGCCTGACCCAGCTCACTCAGGAGCACCCGGCCCTGATCCCCGATCCCTGATCCCCGGTCCCGGCCACGCAGAAGCTCTTCCTGCCTGACCGTGCCGACGCGACACGGGACGCATTGGCCGCAGGATTCATCGCGGAAGAACTGCGCGATGCGGGCCAGCGTGTCCGGCAGGTCGGCGGTCTCGTCGAACACCATGATCACGCCCGATCCCAGGGTGGCGTTGGCGGCGCGCGCGCCTTCGAAGGACAGCGGCATGTCGAGGGCGTCGGGGCCGACGAACGTTCCCGCGGCGCCGCCCAGCAGCACGGCTTGCAGCCCACGGCCGCCGGGAACACCACCGGCCAGGTCGATCGCATGACCCAGGGTCTGGCCACACTCGATCTCATACAGGCCGGGTCTGGCCACGTGACCCGACAGGCAGAACAGGCGGGTGCCGGCAGACCCGGCCGTGCCGATCTTGGCCCACTCCGCGCCGCCGTCGATGAGGATGTCGAGGACGTTCACGAGCGTTTCGACGTTGTTCACCACCGTGGGCTTCCCAAACACCCCGGTCTGGGCGGGGAACGGCGGCTTCGACCGCGGCTCCCCCCGCTTGCCCTCGATCGAGTTGAAGAGCGCCGTCTCTTCCCCGCAGATGTACGCGCCGCCGCCACGGCGAATCTCGATCTCGAAAGCGTAACCTGAGCCTGCGACGCTCGACCCCAGCAATCCGGCCGCGCGTGCCTGTGCGATTGCCGCGCCGATCGCCCTCTCCGACTCCGGGTACTCGCCGCGAATGTAGATGAACCCGCGCCCGGCGCCCGTCGCCAGGCCACAGATGGCCATGGCCTCGATCACCGCAAACGGGTCCTGCTCCATCAACACGCGATCCTTGAACGTGCCGGGTTCGGACTCGTCCGCGTTGCAGACCACGTAGTGCGGCGTCGCCGGCTCACGAGCCACCGCCTCCCACTTGCGGCCGGTCGGAAACGCCGCGCCGCCGCGCCCCAGCAACTTCGCCGCCGAGACCTCGGCGATGACCGCGGCCGGCCCGATCTCAATCGCCCTGGCCAGCGCCACATAGCCGCCGTGCTCGCGATAACTCGCCAGGCTGGATGGATTGCTGCGGCCCATTCGCCTGAGCAACGTGGCGCCACTGACCGTCGAAGCCGACCAACCTGAAGGTTGGTCGCCACGCTTCGTCTCGTCGCCACGCTTCATCTCGTCAGCGGCCGGGAGTGGCGACCAATCTTTAGGTGTGTCGATTCCCTTCAGCGCGTCGACGACCGCTTCGGCACTCGTAAGCGGGCTGATCACGAATCGCTCCGGATTCGCGCCTGCCCTGGTGACGAGCGCCGCCGAACCGCGGTCGCATTGCCCCAGGCAGGGCGAGCGATGCACCGCGTGACCGAGACGCGCCTCCAGCTCGCGGCACACCCGTTCCGCGCCGTGCAGGCGGCAGGCGATGTCGTCGCAGACATGCGCGACCGCAGTGGGGCGAGACTCGGTGGCCAGCAGGTGATAGAAGGTGACGACGCCCCACGCCTCGGCGGGCGGGACCGACAGCCGCGTGCAGACGTAGTTGAGGGCACCGTGGCTGATCCAGCCGATGGCGTCCTGCACCGCGTGAAAGGCCGGCAGCAGCAGATCGCGATCGCCCGTCACCTGCCGACCGCCAATGGCCGTGCGCCCGTCGCGGGCGATGTCACGCGCCGCGCCTTGCCATCCGGTCGGCGGGGGCCCCAGCAGGCGATCGACCGCCGCGCGCTCGGCTGCGGTGGCTTCGGCGCCGACGATATGCAGGTCCATCAGGCGTGCTCGATCCGAATGGCCGTCGCCTTGAACTCCGCCGTGCCCACGCGGGGATCGGTGGCATCACTCGTCAACATGTTGGTCGCCACCGAATCGGGGAAGTGAAACGTCATGAACGTCAGCCCCGGCCGCAGCGCCTGGTCGATGTGAACGGGAGCGACGACCGCCCCCCGGCGGGAGGTGACGCGGACACGCTGCCCCTCCTCGAGGCCAAGGCGGCGGGCGTCTTCGGGCGAGACGTCAATCGTCTCACCGCGGCGCGTCGGCGAGTGGTACGCGCCGGTCTGGACGCCGGTGTTGTACTCCGCCAGCCGGCGGCCGGTCGTCAGGCGGTAGGGATAGTCGACGGTGAGTTCATCGAGGGGCAGCTCGTGGATCACCATCGAGAACGGTGCCCGCGGGCCGCGGACCGGCCGTTCCCACAACCGGCCGTGCAGGAACAACTCGCCGGGATGCTGCTCGTCGTAACAGGGCCACTGCAGCCCCGAGTGCTGCTCGAGCCGCGCGTAGCTCATGCCGGCGTGCATCGGCGACAGGCGCCGGACTTCGTTCCACATGGCCTCGGGGTCGGGGACCCAGTCGTGACCAAGCCGGCGGGCCAGGTCGCAGATGATCGCCAGGTCTTCGCGCGCCTCGCCGGGCGGGTTCAGCGTCTTGCGCACGCGCTGCACGCGGCGCTCGCTGTTGGTAAACGTGCCTTCCGATTCAAAGGCGCCGGCCGCGGCGGGAAACACGACGTCGGCGCGTTGGGCGGTCTCGGTCAGGAAGATATCCTGCACGACCAGCAGGTCGAGGCCCTCGAGCAACTGCGTGGCGCGGTGTTGGTCGGCCTCAGACTGCACGGGATTCTCGCCAATGACGTAGAGGGCGCGCAAGTCGCCACGGCCCATCGCATTGAACATGTCCGAGAGGTGCCAGCCGCGCTTCGCCGGCAGGGTCACGCCGTAACAGCGATCGAATTTCCGGCGTGCCTCGTCGTTTTCGACATGCTGAAAACCGGGGAGCCGATCGGGCAGCGCGCCCATGTCGCCGCCGCCCTGCACGTTGTTCTGGCCGCGCAGAGGGTTCAGGCCTGAACCCCAGCGGCCGACGTGCCCGGTCAGCAGGGCGAGATTGATGAGCGACATCACGTTGTGGACCGCGGTGTGATGCTCCGTGATGCCCAGCGTCCAGCAGATCATGGCGCGCTTCGCCGTGGCGTAGGTGTGCGCCATCTCGCGGATCACGGCCGCCGGGACGCCGGTTTCGGCCTCGCCCGCGGCGAGCGTCCACGGCTCGACGAGGGTCCGGTAGGCATCGAAGCCGGTGGTGGCGTGCTCGATGAACTCCTGGTTGGCCAGGCCGCTGGTGATGATCTCGCGGGCCATCGTGTTCGACAGCGCGATGTCGGTGCCGATATCGAGGCCCGCCCACACCTCGGCCCACTGCGCGGAGGTGGTGCGCCGGGGGTCGATCGCATAGAGCTTCGCCCCTCGCTTCAGCCCCGCGAGCAGGTGGTGAAAGAAGATCGGGTGCGTCTCGCGGGCGTTCGATCCCCACAACAGAATACAGTCCGTCTCTTCAATCTCCTGATACGAGCTGGTGCCGCCACCCATGCCGAATACCGCCGCCAGACCGGCGACGCTCGGGGCATGTCAAGTGCGGTTGCAGCTGTCCAGGTTGTTCGAGCCCATCACCACGCGCCCGAACTTCTGCGCCGCGTAGTTCATCTCGTTCGTGCTTTTCGAGCAACTGAAGAGGCCGAAGGCCTGGCCACCATGGGTCTGACGCACGGTGTCGAACCCGGTCGCGGCGCGCTCCAGAGCTTCGTCCCACGAGGCCTGCCGAAGCGGGCCGCCGCGGGCGTCACGAACGAGCGGATGGACAATGCGTGTCATCCTGCTCATCGTGGTTTTAAGGTAGCACGGTCCACTGAGCGATGGGGATCGACAGGAGCAGATAACGCCGCCGCAACGCGATCACGTGGCCCGGCAGTTCCCTGGTGCTGAACTCCCCGGCCCGGCAGCGGTCGCGCAGGCGGCGGATCTCAATCCGGTAGAGGTCGTTGATCTGTTCCCGCAGGCGTTCGGGCGAGGTGCCGGGCCCTGGCGCCAGGCCATGCCGCGCCAGTTCTTCGGCGACTTCGGGTCGATAGATCACCGGCGGCATTTCAAGGCGTACAACGAGATCTCGATTTCCACCGCCGGTGGCAGGCCGGCCGTGGCCCCGGCCTGGGTGTAGGCGGCGCAAGCGGCGACGACGTCGCCGAGCCGGTCGCTGGCGCGGGCCAGGCCGACCCAGGCGTTGGCGGTCGGCTTCACCCTGGTTGCGCGCAAATAGGCCTCGCGCGCCTCCGTGTACCGGTCCACCTCGAGCCACAGCTCCCCGGCCAGTTCATCGATGGGCAGCGGCCACTGTGCCGGCGCGCCGGCCAGGGCCATGGTGTCGGACAGGTCGCGGGCGTGGGCCAGGAACACCTCCATCTCGTCGCGCTCGTCCTGGGCGGCGCTGACGGCGGCGCGAATGGCGACGTCGGCATACCGCGCCGCGACCCCCGGCAAGCCATCCAGGGCGCGCAGGCGCAGGTTGACGGGCCCGAGCAGCTCGAGCGCGCCGCCCCTGGGCGCCAGCTCGCGCGCGGCGACCCACCCTTCCATGGCCAGGCGTTGCACCTCGCGGTCCACACTCTGCCCAAGCGTGGCCATCACCGCCGCAATCAGCATGAGGCGCATCGCGTCAGCCCCCGATCAACTGCACCACGACACCAGTGCCCGGATCGGCCACGGTGCGGGGCTCGAGTTGCGCGGCCGCGATCGTGAACGACCGCATCCCGACCGCGTTCTCGGGCGGTGGCGGCGCGCCCGCGCCCATCCACGTGTTCATGCCCAGGTGATGATGATAGCCGCCGGCCGCGGCGAACAACGCCCCAGGGTAACCGCGCACGCTCGGCTCGAACCCCACGTCGCCGCAGAACACCGCCTCGCCGTCTTCGAGATGCGACACGTGGAGGTGCACGTGACCGATCACGGTTGCGGCCTCGAGCCCTTGCCACGGCGCGTCAGCGCCCGCCTCGTCCGCCACGCCTTGCACGTCGAGCGGATCGGTGGTCATCGCCAACTCGCCGTTGGCGGTGCGCCAGGTCTCGCGCGGGCGGTCCCGATAGACCTCGATGCCCAGGCCGTCAGGGTCACTCAAGTACAACGCTTCGCTGACCAGGTGATCGGCCACCCCGGACAGGGGCCACTGCCGGTCGGCCAGGCGCCGCAGCGAGCGGCCGAGCGCCGCGCGCGAAGGCACGAGGATGGCAAAGTGGAACAGGCCGGTGCTGCGACGCGGCCTGGGCACCGAATCCCGGCGCTCGTGCAATTCGATCAGGACCGGTCCGCCGGCCGACAGGCCGGCCGTGCGGCCGTCGCGCGAGGACTCCAGAAAGCCGAGGGTGTCGCGGTAGAAGGATACCGAGCGATCGAGGTCGGAGACGGTCAGGCTGACGGAGCCGATGTGCGCGTCGGCCGGCAAGGGCATGCAGCCATCTTAACGCCGGACGGAACATTGGCCACAGAGGGCACAGAGAACACAGAGTCAAACTCTCACAATGCGAACAGGCCACTTCGAAGCTTGATCGCATCTAGAAATGAATCCTCTGCGTCCTCTGTGGCCTCGGTGGCCACGATCACCGCATGAGGGCGACCAGGGCCTGCCGATCGACGTCCACATTGCCGATGACGATGCCGGAGATGCGACGGGTGTTGGTGATGTCGTCAAGCGGGTTGGCGTCGAGCACCAGGAAGTCAGCGCGCTTGCCCGCAGCCAAGGCGCCGGTGTCGTAGCGGTTCACGAACGCGGCGGCGCGGCTGGTCGCGGCGACAATCGCCTGCGACGGCGACATGCCGGCCTCGACCATGGCTTGCAGTTCCAGCTGCTCGGCGAAGCCGAAGTGGTGATCTTCGAGACCCGTGTCGGCGCCGAGGACGACCTGCGCCCCGGCCGCAGCCAGCCTGGCGAGACTCTGCCGCAGGATGCCGTAGCGCTGACGCGCGGCGTCCACTGCCTTGGGTTCGCGCTTTGCGTAGTAGGCCCGCATCCGCTCGATGACAGGCACGCCAACGGTCGGGGCGAGCAGGGCCATCATGGGGTCACCCGCAGTCAGCCACGGCGGCGTCGCCGCGAGCGTCGGCTTGAGCGGCGTCGTGAGATTGCCCATCACCACCACGTTCTTCTTGACGATCGCCGCCACCAGCGCATCGCTCATCACGGTGTCGCGCACCATGTGCGCGAAGGCGTCGATGCCGGCCTCGACGAGATCGACCGCATCGGCATGATAGAAGACGTGGGCAATCACCCGCAGCCGGCGCTGGTGCGCCTCGTCGATGATCGCGCGGTAGACCGGCGCACTGAGCTTCGGCGCGCGGCCGTTGCGATCGTCCACCCAGATCTTGACCATGTCGACGCGGCGGGCGGCCAGCTCCGCCACGGCCTGGCGGCCCGCGGCCTCGGTCGTCACTTCATAGGCGAAGCCGGCGTAGGCGGCGCCGCCGGGGCCGGCATTCGGCGAGCCAATGCCGCGGCCGGTTACCTGCAGCCGCGCGACCGCCGGGCTGGCGGCGGCCTGCTCGGATCGCAGTTGATACAACAAGTCGCCGGTTTCGATGCCTTGCGACTGCACCACGCTCACGCCGAAGTACAACGCGCGCGCCAGGTCGCTGATGACGGTTTCACGGGTGTAGTTGGCGGCCGAGTAGCTCAGCCCCTGCTGGAAGCCGGGATGGCCGTGAGTACCGATCAGCGCGGGCATGACGGTCTTCCCCGCCAGGTCGACGCGCCGCACCGATCCTGGAACGGTTGCGGCGCCGGCGGGGCCGACCCGGGCGATCGTGCCGTTCTCCACGAGCATCGCGGCCCGTTCGATCGCGGCGTTGCCATCGCCAGGGATCAGGCGGAAGTTTTCATAGAGGACCGGGGCGCCTGGCTGGGGGGCCTGGGCCGCAGGTGCCAGTGAACTGAGCGCCGCCAACGCGCACGCACCGAGGATCGCTGTCCGCATGACGCGGACTATAACTCGGGGGATCCGGGATCGGGGATCAGGGACCCGGGATCAGGGTTTCGGAATGCGCCAGGTCGCGCTGATCATCGCACTGCCGCTGGCCGCGAACATCAGGACCAACGGGTGCAACAGGGCCGGGCCCGCCTGGTAGACGCCCAGCCACAACCGATCGTCGACGCGGCCGAGATACTGCGCCAGTCCGAGCACCAGCACCAGCACCACGCTGGTGGGAATTGGCGTGCCCTCGAAGTACTTGACCTTGCCGGTCGCCGCGTCGGTCAACGCCTCCGTCGTGGCGTTGAATCGCGCCAGGCGGCTGACGCCGCACACGACGAAGTAGGTCAGGATCACCATGTCCCACCCGCCGCGCAGGCCAAGGGTGAAGCCGAGGACGGCGGGCGCGACGCCGAACGAGATGACGTCGGCCAGCGAGTCGAGGTCGGCGCCAAGCACCGACTGGCGCCGGCTATCGAGCCGGGCGACGTAGCCATCGAGCACATCGAACAGCAACGCGGCCGGCAGCAGGAAGAACGCCGCCCACAGAAACCGGCGGTTGTCAGTGGCGATGTAGTCGAGGCACAGGAAGACCGCGATGGTGCCGCACGAGGCGTTGAGGATGGTCAGCAGGTCGGCCCAGGTGTAAGACCGCAGCATGGACATGTGCCGTCGCCGGACCGTCATGGCCCCAGCGTATCAAACCGCGCAGGAGTCGGAATCGCCACGGATGGGCGCCGGTGCTGCTCTACTTCGTCCTGTCCAACGATTGACCGCACGGCCGCGGCGGCGCCTCGCCGGGCGCGCCAGACGCGTGCGCACAATAGCGGAAGATCGTCCCCTGCGGCCCGCCCAGCTCCCAGAACTGCGGGCACTGCGGCCAGTACTCCAACTCCTCCACGACGTCAGCGGCGCGGCGCACCGCTTCGGGCACGGCCTCGATGACCGGCGAGAAGTGGTGGCCGAACAGCCCCGACCGATCGATCGCGGCGAAGCCCCACTGCCCTTCGCATGACACGAGCAGCGGGGACCGGCCGCCCGCGGCCGACAGGCGGACGCGCGACGGCGCCGTCCCGAACGAGTCGTAGCCGACGTCCTGAAACTGCAATGACTTGCCGGCCTCGGTGACGACCGTCACGCAGATATCCCCTTTCGGGGTCAGCCACCCCGATCCGCAAGACACCTCGACCGACGCGACTCCTTCAACCCCGGCCAGGCGCTCGCGCACGAACGTTTCTTCCCGCGGGCCCGCGCGCGCACAGGCCGATGCGACGCCAACGGAAAGGGCCATCAGCACCAGCCAACCCCGGCGCGCGCCGGCTACCATCGTCCGCTGGCGCCCCCGCCGCCTGATGACCCGCCGCCAAAGCTCGAACTCGACCCGCCTGACCCGCCTGACCCGCCTGACCCGCCCGATCCCATCACCCATCCGCTGCCGCTGCCGCCCTTGCCACCGCCCTTGCCCGGCCGGAAGCTGTCTTTCCACTTCTCTCGGCCGCCGAGCCGGTAGCCCGTCGCGGCCATCGCCAACCACAGCGGCGCAAGCGTGTAGAGCGTGACCGTGAACATCACGAGCAAGGCCATCAGCATGGGTATGCCGGAGAACAGGCCGCCGAACAGAATCGGGAAGACGGTCTTGGTGCGCAGGCCGAGCCCCAACATGAACGAGCCGATCGCGACGAACATCCCCAGGAAGGGCACCAGTATCCACACCGGCGGGTCGTTCGATGAGTCGTTGAACCGGGCCAGTTCGTCCGGCGACAACACCTGGTTCTTCTCGACGATGTCGGCGATGCGGCCGACGCCGGCGCTGATGCCGCCGGCGTAGTCGTCGTCCCGGAAGCGCGGCAGGAACTGCTCGTCACGAATCTGGCCGGCCAGGCCGTCGGGCAGCACGCCTTCGAGCCCGTAGCCCACCTCGATGCGCATTTCGCGCTCGTTGGGCGCGACCAGGACCAGCACGCCGTTGTCGGTCTTCTCCTGCCCGACGCCCCATTCCTTGAACAAGCGGGTGGCGTACTCCTCGACCGACATGCCCTCGAGCGATTTCACCGTCGCCACGGCGATCTCGGACGAGGATGCGGCCTCGACCTCCTTCAGGCGCTGCTCCAGCCTGGCGCGCGTCGCCTCGTCAAGAATTCCCGCGAAGTCGTTGACGTAGCCGTCCGGCCTGGGCAGGGCCTGGGCGCTCACGGCGCCTACCGAAGTCACAAGTGAGAAGTGCGACGTGAAAAGCAGGAAAAGAATAAGGCGCGCGTGTGGCTTGGTCATGAATATGGTTACGTTACAAATGGAGACGAGTGACGCATTGAACGATACAACACCACGCCACTGATGGCGTGGATGACGCTACAATATGGCCGTTCGGAGCCCGCGTCAGATCGTGCCGACCCGGGCGTCGCGCCAGGAGTTCAGACACATGAAGCGATCGACGATTTCTACCGTCACTTTCGGCAGCCTCGCGCTGGCCGCTTTTTTCTTTTCCTACAGCTCACTCACGGCACAGGGCGGTCAGGCGCCGCCGCCCGCCAACACGCCACCCAAGCCGCTGGTGCCGGTGGCAGCCAGTTCGATCGCAGCCAATCCGGATCAGTACGTCGGCGAGTTTGTGACGATGACCGGCGCCGTCGAAGCCAACCTCACCGCGACCTCGTTCTCGGTGGACCAGGACAAGACCAAGGCCACCGGCAAGGACGTGCTGGTGCTGGCGCCGACACTGCAGAAGCCGGCCGACGCCAACGGCTATGTCACGGTGATCGGCGAGCTGATCAAGTTCGACCCGGCCACGGTCGCGACCAAGCTGAAGGAATACAAGATCGACCTGTCACCCGAGGACCAGGCGAAATTCAAGGGCAAGCCGGTGGTGCTGGCCACCGCCGTGATCAACACCGCCGGCATCGACATTGCCAAGAAGCCCATTCCGCCGATGACCGCCGACGACCTGGCGCTGCAGAAAATCATGACCAAGCTGCCGCCCGCCCAGGCGGCGCTGCGCAAGCTGCTCGACGGCAAGGACCTCGAGCCCGTCAAGGAACAAGCCACCATCATCAAGACCGCGTTCGCCGAGACCGAGGCCTTCTGGAAGGCCAAGGGCAACACTGAAGCCATGAACATCGCGGCCGAGGGCCGGAAGCACGCCGACGCCATCCTGGTGAACGTCGGCCTCGGCAGTCTTGCCGCCGCCAAGGTCTCGCTCACGCCGCTCGGCGCGACCTGCGCCACCTGCCACGGCAAGTTCCGCGACCGCATGGACGACGGCACGTTCCGGATCAAGCCCGGCCTGTAGGTTTTGGTGCCAGAAGGGCGGCACTTTAGTGCCGCCATTTTTTCAAGAGGACCCATGAAAAAGATCGCCCTCGTCGCACTCAGCTTCGTCGTCATTGGTGCCACCTACGCCGCGGCCCAGCCGCCCGGCGCCGCCGGCGCGCCCGCCGGCCAGCAGCGCCAGCGCCCCGCTCCGGATCCACGGTCGATCGGCGGCGGCCAGTGCGCCGACAACCCCTATAACTGCGTCGACGCGGTGAACCCGCTGCCGCCCGCCACCACCGTGTGGATCGAGGAAATGACCTGGATGGACGTCCGCGACGCCCTGAAGGCCGGCAAGACCAACGTCATCATCCCGACCGGCGGCGTCGAGCCGAACGGCCCGTGGCTGGTGACCGGCAAGCACAACTACGTGCTGCACACGAACTGTGAAGCCATTGCCCGCAAGATGGGCAACGCCCTGTGCGCGCCGATCATCAAGCACGTGCCCGAAGGCGGCATCGAGCCCAAGACCGGCCACATGGTCTCGCCCGGCACCATCACGCTGCGCGAAGAAACCTACCAGGCGCTGCTCACCGACACCGCCGAAAGCCTGCAGGCCCACGGCTTCAAGAACATCATCTTCATCGGCGACAGCGGCGGCAACCAGCGCGGCCAGCAGACCGTGGCCGACAAGCTCACCGCCCAGTGGGCCGGCAAGGCGCTTGCCCTGCAGGTCCCCGAGTACTACGACTACAACAGCGTCTCGAAGCACATGGCCGGCAAGATCACCGAAGCCGCCAAGGGCGACGGGCTGCACGACGACCCGATCATCACGCTGAACATGTTCATCGACGACCCGAACTCGGTGCGCTACGACGCGCGCGTCAAGGCCGGCAAGGCCGCCATCAACGGCGTGGACATTTCGGACCGTGCCAAGGCCACGGCGCTCGCCAAGGAGATTGTCGAGTTCCGCGCCACCAAGACGGTCGAGGCGATCCACAAGCACATCGCCGCCAAGGGCGGGACGAAGTAGGAAGTCAGAAGTTCGAACGTTCGGGGCGGGCGGCCGGAGGACACTCTGCGCCGCCCGTTGTCTTCCGCCAGAAGTAACATCAAGGGAAGAGCTTATGCCCCCCCCCGCCCGCTCCCGGTCTCACCCGCCACTTTCATTCCCTGCGGCGGCTGATTGGCAACACGCCCCTGCTGTCGCTCGCGCTACAAGTCAACGGCGAGCCGCGCACCATCTACGCCAAGTACGAACCGCTCAACCTGACCGGCAGCATCAAGGACCGCATGGCGCTGCACATCCTGCGGCGCGCCTACGAGACCGGGCAGATCCAGCCTGGCGATCCGATTGCCGAGGCGACCAGCGGCAACACCGGCATTTCGTTTGCCGCGATTGGCCGCGCCCTTGGCCACCCGGTGACCGTGTTCATGCCCGATTGGATGAGCAGCGAGCGCATCTCGCTGATCGCCAGCTTCGGCGCATCGGTCGTGCTCGTCAGCAAGGCCGATGGCGGGTTCCTCGGCTCGATCGCCAGGGCCGACGCCATGAAGGAATCCAACCCGCGCACCTTCCTGCCGCACCAGTTTTCCAACGAGGCCAACATCGACGCGCACTTCACCGGCACCGGGCCGGAGATTTGGCTGCAACTGCAAGGACAAGCGCTGAGCCCCGATGCCTTCGTCGCGGGGGTCGGCACCGGCGGCACCGTGATGGGCGTCGGCCGGTTCCTGAAGTCTCGCAAGGGCTCGGTCCGGGTGCATCCACTGGAGCCGACGGAGTCGCCCACGATGTCCACGGGCCACAAGGTGGGCCACCACCGCATCCAGGGAATCTCGGACGAGTTCGTTCCGCCGATCATTCACTTCGATGAGCTGGAGGACGTGGTGCAGGCCAACGACGGCGACGCCATCCTCATGGCACAGTTGCTGGCCCAGCACGGACTGGCCGTCGGCATTTCGTCGGGCGCCAATGTCATCGGCGCCCTCAAGGTTCAACAGACCCTCGGCCCTGACGCCGTCGTCGTCACCGTGCTCTGCGACAGCAACAAGAAATACCTGAGCACGGACTTGTTGCGATCGGAGCCGGCGAAAGACGGCTACCTCACCCCGCAGGTGGAGATGCTGGGGTTTGATTCGGTCAACCGGGTCTGTGACATGTGTGCCGATCCGCGCATCTAGTATGCGCGGGCCGCACTCGGCGCGCGATCTGCGGCTGCACCCGTCGATTGACTACTGTGATCCCCGCTTCACGTGCCGTTCGAGCATCCGCCGCCGCACCACGCCACCGTAGACGTGGCCGGCCGCATCCACGCCGACGCCCTCGGCACCGGCATGGTCCGCCGCGGTCGACTCCTGATCCTCGATGAAGGCCGTGACGCGCCCGTCGCGCGCGCTGCCGATGCGAATGCCCTTCTTGATGCCGGGCAACTCGCGCGCCCCGGTGTCGGTGCCCCAGGATTCGGAGTCGGCCACATAGATGGTGTCGTCGCTCGTGATCACGATCCCGCTCGGCCGGCCAAACTGCCGCCATTCGTCCAGCACCTGTCCGTCCTGGTTGTAGATCACAATGCGGTTGTTCTCGCGATCGCCGACGAACAGGCGTCCACGGGAGTCCATGGCAATGGTGTGGGGTTCGCTCAGTTCGCGACGCCCCTGCCCCTTGCGGCCCCACTGCTTGATGAACTTGCCGTCCTTGGTGAAATGCATCACGCGGTTGTTCTTGCCGTTGCGATGGCTGTCGGTGACGAAGAGATCGCCGTTGGGAGCCACCACCACGTCGGTCGGCTGGTCGAACAGGTCTGGACCCGAGCCGCTGACGCCGGCCCTGCCGAGCGTCATCAGGATCTTCCCCTCGGGGCTGAACTTGATCGCCTGATGACCCTTGCCGGGCGCGCTGCCGGCGTCGGTCATCCACAGGTTGCCCTCGCGATCGACGGTGCCGCCGTGAGGGAAGATCAACTGCCCCTGGCCGAAGCTGGCCAGCAGCTGGCCCGCGGCGTTGAACTTAAGGATGGGCGCTTCGGGTCGTCCCGCGCACGAGTTCTCGAAACACCGGTGCACGACGTAGATCGTGCCGTCGGGCGCGGGTTCGATGGCCGTCACCGCCGCCCATTGCACGCCAGGCGGCAACTCGCCCCACGTACGAGTGGTGGTGTAGGGCTGCGGCAGATCGTTGCGCGGCTGGCTGCCCTGCTGAGCGAGGACCGGCGCCGCGAGCAACATCGTGATGCCGACGGCAAGCACGCGAAGTGGCTGCATCATGGCTCCTTTATACTTGAAGCGCCTCCCTAATGCCGTTACTCACTGACAAGACCGCAATCCGCGCGATCCTGTGCCGCGACCCGGCCTGGGGGGTCTATGCCCTGGGCGACCTGGCGCCGCGGATGTTTCCCAAGACGCAGTGGTTCGCTCCGGGGTTGGGGCCGGACCTGGCGCTCGTGCTGCACGATTTCGACACCAGCATTCTCTTCGCCATCGGCACGGGCGCGGTCCGCGAGGCCCTCGAGCATGTCCGCTGGCCAGTCCACCTGCAGGTGCAGCAGGACGCACTTGACGAGGCCGCACAATACGCCGTGATCGAGAAGCCATGCCAGATGTGGCGAATGAGCTGGAATGGTCCGGCCACAGCCGGACAGCACATGGAGCGAAGCCGGGCCGTGCGTCTCGGCCCGGCCGATGTTCCGGCGTTGCTCAGGTTGTATGCGGATGGCGAGGCGACCGGCGAGGCGCCCGATTTCTTCTATCCGTCGATGGTGACCGCGGGCGTGTTCTTCGGCGTCTACGACGGCGACGCGCTCGTCGCGGCCGCCGGCACCCACTTGTTTGCTCCCGAAGAACGCGCCGTCGCAATTGGCAACATCTACACCAGGCGCGACTGCCGCGGACGCGGGCTGGGAGCCGCGGTCACGCGTGCCGTGCTCGACGTGGTGAAAGACTGCGGCACGGTGGGCCTGAACGTCCGGGCCCACAACCACGCCGCCCTGCACCTCTACGAATCGCTGGGGTTCGTCCGTCATTGCCCCTTTTTCGAAGGCCTGGCCACCATCCGGCGGTAGCCGGTCAAGCCCCTCTCGCCGGGCGGCATGCCGTACAAAAAACAAGCCCGAATCGTCAGTTGGACGATCCGGGCATTTGAGAAACTGCCGCGACATGCGCGCGGCGGTATCGAAAAAACTGCGTACTCGGTGCGACTACGGGCGGGCGCCGAAGCGTCCCGACCGAGCCGACGGACGGCGTCCGGGTCCACCGGACCCCTGACGCGCCCCCGAACGGGGTCCATTGGACCCACGGTTGTTCCGGCTACCCTGGTGACGCCGGCCTGCTTCGGGCAGTGCCTCGTGCGACCCCGCGGTCGTCGGGAATCCTTCCACCACCACGTGTTCGACGGGAGTGGGCAGCAAGCGCTGGATGTCGCGCAGCAGATCGCGATCCGCCGGCGACACCAGCGAAATGGCGCGGCCGGATAAGCCGGCGCGGCCGGTCCGGCCGGCGCGGTGGATGTAGTCCTCGGCCACCATCGGCAGATCGAAGTTCACCACCAGCGGCAGCTGGACGATATCGAGTCCGCGCGCGGCGATGTCGGTGGCTACGAGCACGTTGACGTGCCCGGCCTTGAAGTCGCCGAGTGCCTTGGTGCGCGCGCCCTGGCTCTTGTTGCCGTGGATCACGGCGGCCTTGACCCCGGCGCGCTCGAGGTACTGGCCCACGCGGTTCGAGCCGTGCTTGGTCCGGCAGAACACCAGGGCCTGGCCGGTCGGCTTCTGCACCAGGATGTGGGTGAGCAGGTCACCCTTCCGCTGATCCGACACCGGATGCACCACGTGGGTCACCGTCTGCGCCATCACCTGGCCCTCTGACACGTCCACGCGCTGCGGGTCGCGCGTGAAGTCGGCGGACAGGCGCACGACTTCGGGCGAAATGGTCGCCGAAAACAGCAGCGTCTGGCGATCCCGCGGCAGCACCTTCAGAATGCGCTTCAGCGGCGGCAGGAAGCCCATGTCGAGCATGCGGTCGGCCTCGTCCAGGCACAGAATCTCCACGCCCGACAGGTCAACGGTGCGCTGCTCCATGTGATCGAGCAGGCGGCCCGGCGTCGCGACGATGATGTCGACGCCGCGCTGCAGGTCTCGCTTCTGCGGGACAATCGAGACGCCGCCGAAGATCGCGGTGACGCGCATGTTCGCGGGGACGCCGTAGGTGCTGAGCGACTTGTGCACCTGCAGCGCGAGCTCACGGGTGGGCACCAGGACCAACGCCCGCGGCTGGCGCGTGCCGGCTGGTGCGCCGCCGGGAATCTGCAGCCGCTGGATCATCGGCAGGCCGAACGCGGCGGTCTTGCCGGTGCCAGTCTGGGCCCGCGCGAGCAGGTCCTTGCCCGTGAGGACCACCGGTATGGACTTGAGCTGCACCGGCGTGGGCGAGGTGTAGCCCAGTTTGGCGAGCGGATTACAAAGGGCGGGCGTGAGCCCGAGAGACACGAACGGCATGGCGAAGCACTCCTGATATTGCCTGAGCGTTCCCTAACCGCACGCAGCAAGCCGACAATTTCTAGCGACACGGCGCCGGGTTGGCGCGTTCGGTAGGACGCCCCTCAGCGGGACGCGGTGCATCTGAGCTAACAAATACCGAAGGGTGGTAGTCCCGAGGAAGTCTGAGGACGGAAGCGCAGGTGACTCGGCGAGTATACACCAGATCGGCGGGCACCCCATACCGGGGGTGCCCTACCGATGGCCCAGAGCCTATTGCTGTCCGCCGGGCCGGCGCCCCCAGGTCGGAGGCGCAGGCTCCGTGGTCCGGCGATCGACCGGCTTCTCTTTCAGCAGCCGCAACGCTTCATCCACCGCGCGCTCGAGCTGCGGGTCGCGGCCGGCGATTACCTCCTTCGGCCAGTGCTCGACGTCGATGTCGGGGCCGGTGCCTTCGTTCTCGACCGCCCACTTGCCGTCGCGCGTGAAGAAGCCGCCGCGCGGCGCGATCATCGTTCCGCCGTCGATGAAGCCCGGCGTGTCGGCGGTGTGCACGAGGCCGCCCCACGTGCGCTTGCCGACGAGCGGACCGATCTTGCGGTGGCGGAACATCCACGGCATCAGGTCGCCGCCGGAGCCGGCCATCTCGTTGATGATCATCACCTTGGGTCCCCAGATGGCCAGTCGCGAAGCAGATCGCCGAGGCGCTGGAGGCGGCGCACGAGGCCGGCATCATCCATCGCGATTTGAAACCCGCGAACATCAAGGTGCGCGCCGACGGCACGGTGAAGGAACTCGACTTCGGTCTCGCCACAGCGCTCGACGAACCTAAAGGTTCGTCGCCACCGGGCCTTGAGAATTCCCCCACCATCACCTCGCCGGCCATGACCCAGATGGGCATGATCCTCGGCACCGCAGCCTGCGCGATCAGTTTCACGCTGCAGCGATTCAGGCGTTTGAGTTCCTAACGTCCTCGCGCCGGACGGGCGCGCCGACGTAGCGTGCACCCGCCGGGACGTGCTCGCCCTTCATGATCACGCTATGAGCCTCCACCCACGCAGCGGCGCCGACCCTCGCGCCGTACAACGCCACGCTGCCGGCGCCGAGCGTCGCGTCGCGCCCGACGTGCACACGGTCAATCTTCAGGATGCGATCTTCGAAGGTGTGCGCCTGAAACAGCGTACTGACGGTGGCGCCGTCCTCGATCACCAGCATGTCGGGATCCACCACTTGCGAGAACCCAGGGCCGAGCAGCACGCGCCGACCAATCGTCATGCCCATCGCGCGCAAGTACCACGTCAGCCACAACGTCCCCTCCAGGGGTCCCAGGACACGGCGCGTATACATGGTCCAGGCGACGTACAGGAAGTCCCATCGGCTGCACCAGCACGACCAGAGCGCATGGCTGCCCGGTGTGACGCGGCCCAGCAGCAGCCACTTGAGGGCAAGCGTCGTCAGACACAGACTCGCCGCGCCGGCGAAGGTCAGCCCGGCGGCGCCGGCGGCGGCCGCCGTCGGCGACCATAACTCGGCCATGGCACCCACACCGGCGAACCAGGCCCACGCGATGGTCAAGGGCACAAGCGGCAGTACCAACCGGAGGACCTCCCAGAACACGCGGTTCCAGTATCGGACCGGCGACGGATCGTGGGTCAGGCGGCGATCGGCCGGTGGCGGGTCGCGTCGTGGCAGCGCGATCGGCGGATGCCCGAACCACCCCGTTCCCATCCCCATCGTCCGCTCATCGGCCACCGTGCACACGCCGATCAGAAGCCCCGGTGGCAGCGCCGCGCCGGCCGGTACGACGGCATGATTGCCGACGAAGGTGCCGGCCCCCAGACAAGTTGGGGCCAGCGCGACGGTGCCCCGGTCGATTCTCGGCCCGTTCAGGTAGACGCCGTCGGCCAGGAAAGTCTCGTGGCCGATGGTGACCAGATCCGGCACGGTGTCGATGATGGTGCTGATTTCGCAACCCCGGCCGACCGTCATCCCCGCGGCCCGGAGCCACCAGGGCCAGAAGAGCGTGCCGCTCAGCCACGTGCCCGCAGACTCGACCACGAGCGTCTTCAACCAGACGCGCAGGTAGCACCAGCTCCAGCGGCTGACAACCTGGTGAGGCGACCGACCAAGCGCCCGCACCGCAGCCGCTTCGAATGCCAGCATGAGCGGCGGTGCCACTATCGCCGACGCGGCGGCCGAGATCAGGCCAGGCAGAGTCCACGAGGTGACGCCGAACGCCAGATCGAGAAGCGACGAGGCGTCGAGGCGCAGCGCGACGATCCACCCGATCGCAATCAGATCCAGCGGAAGCGTCATCAGGAACCACAGCAGCGAACGAGCGGCGACGGCCGCGACGGCGTGCGTGAGCGGGTCGATGCCGGGCGCCGACAAATGCGCCGGCGGAGTGTGCCCTGCCGGTGCGGCAGGAATGCCATCCCAGCGCTCGCCGGCGGGTAGGTGTGTGCCGGCCGAAAGCGACGACCAGGCGGCAAGCGTACCGGTCCGACCTATGCTCGCGTGGCCGGCGACGCCGGCCCGCACGTCCAGCGTGACTTCGTCGGCCAGGGTGATGGGACCAAGAATGAGATGCCCGTCTTCCACTTCCACCAGCCGTAGCGACGCATCTCGGCCGACGGTGACGAAGTCGCCGAGCTGCAGCAAGTCCCAGCCGCCGCGGCGAAGGTCCACGCCGCGATGAATATGCACCCCTCGTCCAATGCGCGCGCCCAACGCGCGAAGCGCCATGTTCTGGAACTCGGTGCCGGCAATCGCCGTCCACGGAATGAGGCTGGCCGCCTGCTCGACGATCCAGTGGCGCAGATACTCGCCGCTCCACGCCGGGACGCGACGGGCCGTGTAGCGCCCGATCAGGAGGGTCTTCAGTGCAACCGCAAGGGCGACGCTCAGCGGGGCGAACACGGCTCGGCCGGCGGCCCACACCCACGGCAGAAGGAGCACGAGCCCCACGGGGCCGACAGCACGCAGCAGGCCGGGGACGAGGCCGAAGGCAATGCCATAGGCGATGGGCGCCGACACCAGCAGCGCGGCGGCCAGGACACCCGCCTGGGCCACGGTCACCAGCACCGTTTGGCGGAGCGAAGCGACGGGCGGGCGCTCGACCGGCGCGTCGAGGGGCGGCGCCGGTACGGCCCTGGTGGCCAAGGCGGCGACGGTGCGGACTTCATACAGGTCTCGCGTGGAAACGGCTGAGGTAAGCGGGTCGGCACGCAGGCGTGAAATCAGCAGGCCCGCGCTCAGGGAGTCCCCGCCCAGGTCGTCAAAGAAATCGTCGTGTACCGACACGGCGTGCGGTGGCTGCAGCACGTCAGTGAAGGCGGCCGCGAGTCGTGTCTCAATCGAACTGGCTGGCGCCACGGGTTGACGCGGGCGGCGGCCGTCGACCGGACCGTCAAGCCGCGGGAGCCGCGCGCGGTCGAGTTTGCCCCCGAGCGTCGTTGGCAGATCGGCCAGCGCACCCACTCGAGCCGGCACCATGTAAGAGGGCAGCACGCGGGCAAGGGAGGCTCGCAGCCGCTCAGCGTCTGGCGGCGCCTCCGGCCGGTCCGGTACAACAAACGCCACCAGGGATTGGCGCCCGCCGTGCCCCTGGACCGTACAGACCGCTTGTCGCACGCCCGGGCATTCGGCGAGACGGGCCTCGATGGCTTCGAGTTCGATGCGATAGCCGCGCAACTTCACTTGCGCGTCGACGCGGCCGTGACAGAAGAACCGCCCGTCGGCCTCCCGGTGCGCGATGTCCCCCGTGCGGTAGATCCGGCCGAACCGCGGGTGCTGCAGAAACTTCTGATCCGTCAACTCGGGCTGATTCCAGTACCCGCGCGCCAGCGCCGCGCCACCCAGGTAGAGTTCGCCGCGCGCGCCGTCGACCGTGTCGTCGCCGTGATCGTTCAGCACCCATGCCTGGACGCCGGGAATCGGCTTGCCAATGGCGATGGCGCCTGGCGCCGCGATCCGTTCCCGGATTGTGGTGACGGTGGCCTCCGTCGGCCCGTAGCCGTTCACCAGGCACCGCCCCCGCGCCCATCGATCGGCCACGTCGTCGGTCAGGGCTTCGCCCCCGACGTAAAGCAGGCGCAGGCCGGGCAGCGCCGTTTCTGGTTCGGTGCATCCGGTCGCACGTAACAGACTGGGCGCAGGACACCACACCGAGATGCGTTCGTCGCGCAACCAGGGCACAAGGTCGGGTCCCAACCGCGCCGTCTGGTCGTCCATCACCACCAGCGTGGCGCCCACGGCGAGCGCCAGCCAGATTTCTTCGATTGACGAGTCGTAGGCCGCCGACGAGCTCTGAGCGACGCGGTCGCCGGGCGCCAGGCCGAACTCGGCGATGTCGCCCGACACCAGGTTCGCGACGCTGTGATGCTCGATCATCACCCCCTTGGGGCGTCCCGACGTTCCGGAGGTGTAGATCAAATAGGCTAGGCTGCGAGGCGTCAGCCACTGGGATGGCCGCAACGCGGCGGCGGCCGGTGGCCGTGACACGACGATGGTGCTCAAGTCGATGATGGGTGGAAGGCCCGGGAATCCGTGCGCCAGCCGCCGGCAGCCTGCCGCATCAGCCAGCACCGCCACCGCACCGGCGTCGGCGAGAATGTTGCGAATCTGCTCGTCGGGCATCGAGAGATCGAGGCATGTGAAGGCAGCGCCGCATTCGAGTGTCGCTAACTGGCCGGAGTACAGCAGGGCGGAATCGCGTCCAGCGAGAATCGCGACCACCGATTCGGCGACCACGAGCGGCCGCAGGACGGCGGCCACACCGCCGGACTGTTGTGCCAGCGCGCCGTAGGTCAGCGTCTGGCGTTCTGGACGGCCCAGGCCAGGCGGAACGTCGATGGCCACCACCTCAGGCCAGCGGTCCACCGATCGATGGAAGAATTCGTGAAGCAGATTGACGGGGACACTCATCGAAGGGGGCTGGCCAGTCCTAACGGCGGGAGGGCGCAGACCCTGGTGGCGTCGGTGGCCTGCGCCTCAGAGCGGTGAGATCGATCACGGCGCTGAGCGACACAGCCGTGTAGTCGTACCACAAGCTCTGGCTGACCCACAGAGACAAAGTGGAGGCGCCCACCTGAGTCGCCAGTGTCAGCGTGACGCCGCGATCGCTAATCTCGTCTTCGGCAGTCACCTCGAACGCCTGGTTCGGCCCGGCGACACCGGGGCGCCCGGGCGGTCTGGCGCCACCTGGGCCGACTGGCACTGTGCCCGGTCCTGCGCCCGGTCCTGCGCCCGGTCCTGAGCGTACCGGAACGGGGCGCAAGCGAGGGACGGGCGATGCCACGACGGATTGCAGGCCGAACGCCGACACGAGATAGCCCGACACCGATACACTCGATTGCCGCCAGACATCGACCTCGACGCCCGCGTCCAGGTGGGCGACTTTGCCGTTCGAGATCGCCGAGCTGCGGCCGGTTGAGCCCCCTCCCGCCGTCTGGCCCGCGGTCCGAAGGTTGTTGGCCAAACCCACGCTCACGTACGGGCCCACTCGTCCGGCAGCGACGGCAGCGTCGGTCGTCCAGTCCCAGCTGGTTTGCCCGGCGCCCAGTCCCCGGCTGACGCTGCCGGTCGCCGCGCTCAGGGTGCCGGTCGTATAGACCTCGAGTCGCGGCGAACTGAGGTCGAGCGACACGCTGGCGTAGACGTCACCGGGACCGCCCAGCGAGGAGCCACCGGGCGTCGAGCCCGCGTTGAGATAGTAGATGGGGACGCCAAGCTCGACGCTCCACCGGCCGAACGAGTATCCGGCACTTGGCGCGACCTCCATCCACGTACCGGAGCCGCTGTTGTTGGCGCTCAACGCCAGCGCCGCCTCGAACTCGCTGGACCGTGTCGGCGCCGGAGTACTGGGATCGGGTGGTGATGGCGGCGCGGCCTGCGCGGCGGCCATCAGATCGGTCGAAGACACCGCCAGACACAGCGCGGTCGTTACCGCCAGGGATAATCTGCGAATCGTTGTCACTGCGTCACCGATTATTGCCGATTCGGCACCGCCCGGCCCGCCGCCTCATGGCCCGGTGCCGGGACGGCTGAAGCTACGGTCGCGTGCCGCAGTACGCCGAGCCGCGACAATGCGTGGGCACATAGAGCTCAGCCTGGATCAGCCACGCGCCGTCTACCTTGCGCCACTGTGCCAGGTAGGTGCCGCCGATCTCGACCACGCCGTCCGGTTCGGTCCAGCGGCCCGTCCACTCCCCTCGCTCGGATGCCACGGCCCACGGCGCCATCACCTCAACCTCGACCGGCGTGCGGACATAGACGGTGTCAGGGCGTCGCTTGAATTGGTCGGCCATCCGCTGCCCGTTGACCTCGCGTCCCGCGCCTTGGGCGCTCGTTGACGTGACGATGTGGATGTCGGGCATCCAGTGCGCCGCGATCCCCGCAACATCGTGCTTGGCGATTGAGGCGTTCGACCGCGCCCGCGCGGTGCGAATGCTGGTTTCGTCCGGCGACGGTTGCTGGTCGGTCCCGGTAGTCATCAGGAACGCGGCCAGGATGAGTGCCTTAGTTGCCACCTGGACGCCGTCCCCACGTCGGCGGCGCGGGTTCGGTGCTACGCCGATCGACCGGCTTCTCCTTCAACATGCGCAACGCCTCATCCACGGCCCGTTCGAGCTGCGGATCGCGGCCGGCGATTACCTCCTTCGGCCAGTTCTCGACGTCGATGTCGGGGCCGGTGCCTTCGTTCTCGACCGCCCACTTGCCGTCGCGCGTGAAGAAGCCGCCGCGCGGCGCGATCATGGTGCCGCCGTCGATGAAGCCCGGCGTGTCGGCGGTGTGGACCAGGCCGCCCCACGTGCGCTTGCCGACGAGTGGACCGATCTTGCGATGGCGGAACATCCACGGCATCAGGTCACCGCCCGAGCCGGCCATCTCGTTGATGATCATCACCTTGGGTCCCCAGATGCCGGCTGACGGGCTGGTGAACGGACGACGATCGCCGGCGACGTTGTTGAAGTAGCCGTCGAAGTCGCGCTGCAGCACGTCGATGATGTAGTCGGCCGCCGAGCCGCCGCCGTTGTAGCGCTCGTCGATCACGGCGCCCTGCTTGTCCTGCTGCGCGAAATAGTAGCGGTTGAAGCTCTCGTAGCCGCCCTGTCCCGTGTTCGGGACATAGACGTAGGCGAGCTGCCCGTTCGATCGCTTCTCGACGAACCGGCGGTTCTCTTCGACCCAGGCGCGCGTCCGCAAGCCCTGATCATTCGCCACCGGCACGACCGTGACCTGGCGCGCGCCCTGCGCGGCGGGCTGCGCGTTCACGGTCAACACGGTCTGGCGATTGGCCGAGCCATCCAGCAAGCGATAGATGTTGTCGGGCGCGACGAGATCGAGGCCGTTGATGGCCAGCACGTAGTCCCCCACCGCGACGTTGATGCCGGGCCCGGCAAGCGGTGCCCGCAGCTCGGGATTCCAGCTCTCGCCGTCGTAAATCTTCGTGATCTTGTAGCGGCCGTTCTCGACGGTGAAGTCGGCCCCGAGCAGGCCGCCCGGCGACGTGGGCACGTCGGGCATGGCACCGCCGCGCACGTACGAGTGACCGATGGCGATCTCGGCGCCCATGTTGTCGAGCAGGTAGTTGAGATCGGCGCGGTGAGCAATGTGCGGCAGCATGGCGCCGTACATCTCCTTCATGCGCGGCCAGTTGCTGCCCTGCATGTTCGGCACGTACAGGTAATCGCGCTGCAGCCGCCAGCCTTCGTTGAAGATCTGCGTGAACTCGGCTTTCGGGTCGAGATGCATCCGCAACGTCACGTCGAGGCGCCCAGCCCCGGCTGCCGGTGCCGTCTTGTCGGCGTCGACGAGGAAGATCGCCGGTCGCGCGCCGGCTGCCGGCGCACCACCGGCGCCCGGCGGCGCGGGTGTGCGATAGACCAGCTTCTTGCCGTCGGCGCTCACCGCGTATTCGGCGACGCCGTTGATGAAGGGGCTTGGCTTGCGATCGCTCAGCCGATAGCGGTGCAGCTCGCTGCCGCGCGCATCCGGGTCCCCGGGCGCTTCGAGAAAGAACACCGTGCCAGCCAGGCCAGCCTTCAGTTGCGAGTACCGTCGCGACGGCACGTTGGCGACCGCAAGGACGCGCTGCTGCAGGCCGTCAAAGTCAATCTGCACCGGCGGGGCCGGCGCGGGTTTCGCCGGCGTCTCGCTAGTGACGGCCTCTTCGTCGCTTTCAGGCAGGAGCGGACTGGTATCTGATTTCTTCAGCACCGCCAGATAGAGCGCAAACGTCTGCTGGACGCCGTACGACGTCATGTCCAGCCACTGTGAGCCGAGACCCAGGTTGGTCGAGGCGAGGAACCACAGATACTTGCCGCTCGCATCCCACACGGGATACATCGCGTCAGCGAGGCCGTCGGTCACCTGCTTCTTCTCGCCGGTCTCGACGTTGGCGACGACGATCGCGCGGTAGAGCGTGTTCAGTCGGGACGCAAAGGCAATCCACTTCGAGTCTGGGCTCCACGCTGGCGCCAGAGTGCGCTGCGGCACCATCCACGGATCGTTGCCGACAATCTTCGCCTGCCCGGTCGCGATGTCCATGACCCACACGTTCAGGTTGGTGTCGGTGTACAAGAGCTGCTTCGAATCGGGCGACCACACCGGCGTGTAGTAGAACGCGGGCTTCTCAAAGGCGATCTCGCGCGGTGGCGCGATGCCCTCCTGCGCTTCGATCACCAGCTTGTACTCGCCCGACTTGTCGCTGAAGTACGAGATCCACTTGCCGTCGGGCGACCAGGCCGGCTGCCGCTCGGCCGAGCCGCTGGAGTTGGTGATGTTGCGAACATCGCCCTTCTCCGCCGGCACGGTGAAGATCTCGCCGCGCGCCTCGACCACCACGCGCTTGCCGGTGGCCGAGATGCCGAGATTGGCGATCCGGCTCGTGACGTCCTCAAACCGCGGCATCATCCACGGAAAGTCGCCGGCCGCGGTGATGGTCAACTGCTTCGCCTGGCCGCTCTTCGGGTCAAGCGTGTGGAGATACCCGGCCTGCTCGAAGACCACGGCGCCGCCGCCGGCGTCGAGCGTCTTCACGTCGTAGTCGATGAACGTGGTGCGCTGCGTCAGCGCCTTGCTCGCCGTGTCGTACGACCAGACGTTGGCCATGCCGTCGCGATCGGAGATAAAGAAGACGGTGTCGCCGAGCCACACCGGATCGACGTCCTTGGAATCGGTCCAGGGTGGCGAGACCAGGTCGAACGTCTTGAGGTCCACGATCCAGACGGGCCGGTTCTGGCCGCCGCGATAGTTGCGGCGCTCCTCGTCCCAGGAGTTGTTCATGCGATAAGCGATCCGACGGCCGTCGGGCGAGATCTTGCCCTGGTAGCCGCGCGGCAACGGCAGCGGCGCCTCCACGCCGCCTTTGGCCGGGACCGTCCAGAACCGAGGCGTCGCGTTGGGCGCGGAGGTCGCGCGCGTCGACGCGAACATCACACCGGCGCCATCGGCGGTCCACCCTTGCACGGTATCCGCGCCGGGATGCCACGTGAGCCGCTTCGGCTCGCCGCCCTCGACGGGCACCGTATAGACGTCGACGTTGCCGCCGTAGTCGCCGCTGAAGGCGATGGTCGTCCCGTCGGGGGAGAACTTCGGGTTGATGGTCTGGCCCTGGAAGCTGGTCAGACGCCGCGCGTGGCCACCGGCGCGCTCGACCACCCAGATGTTATTGGCGTAGACGAACGCGACGTCCGTCGCGCTGATCGACGGCGACCGCAGCATCCGGGTCGGCGTGCCGGTGGCGGCCAGTTCCACCGAAACTGGGACCAACAGCAAGATCAGCAGTGCACAGCTCAGGAATCGCTTCATCCGCGGGATGCTAGCATGGCCCCCCCCGGTGGGGGCGGCGGGCCGTCTCTGCAGTGCTACGATGAGGGAACTCGTTTTCGGTCCTGGAGGATCGCTATGGTCTCGATTACTCGCGGCGTCATCGCCGCTGTCATGCTCTTTGCCTTGCTTGGCCAAGCCTTCGCCCAGGGTAATCCCACGGGCGGGGTCGGCGGCCGTGTGACCGACGAGGACGGCTTGGCGCTGCCCGGCGTGCTCGTGACCGTCGCCTCTCCCGCCCTGCAGGGTGTGCGCACGGCCACCACGGCCGCCAACGGCGATTACATCATCCCGTTCCTGGCCCCGGGCACCTACGCGGTGACCTTCGAGTTGCCGGGGTTCCGCGTCGCGCGCCGCGAGAACGTGGCGGTGGTGATTGCCGAAACGCTCCGTGTGGACATGTCGCTCGGCGTGGCCGGTGTCAGCGAGACCGTCGTGGTCAGCGCCAGTTCGGGATCCGCCGAGATCGCGCCCAACCTGACGGTCGCCAGCACCTACAAGTCGGCGACCCTCGAGCTCCTGCCGATCGGCCGGACGCTCAACTCGGCCGTGCTGCTGGCCCCCAACGTGACCGACAACGGCCCCGGCGGCAACATCATGATCGCCGGCGCCATGTCGTACGAAAATCTGTTCCTGATCAACGGCGTCGTCGTCAACGAGAACCTGCGCGGCCAGGCGCGCAATGTGTTCATTGAAGACGCCATCCAGGAAACCAAGGTTTCCACCGGCAGCATCTCGGCCGAGTACGGCCGCTTCCAAGGCGGCGTGGTCAACATGGTGACCAAGTCTGGCAGCAACGACTTCGCGGGCACCTTCCGCACTTCGTTTGTCAACGACGCGTGGGGCGCGCTCACGCCGTTCCCGGGCGACGAGAACATCGACCAGGTGGTGCCGACCTATGAGGTCACGGCCGGCGGGCCGATCCTGCGGGACAGGCTGTGGTACTTCGGCGCCGGCCGTTTCGAGAAGAACACCGACAACCGCACCACCGATTACACCGCCTTCAACTACGAGCGGATTGACGACGAGAAGCGCTACGAGGCCAAGGGCACCTGGACCCTGAACCCCAAGAACACCTTCCGGGGCGCCTACACCAAGCGGCACGCCGACATCTTCAACAACAACTTCGGCACCATCATGGACGCGCGCTCGCTCTATGACAGCGCCAACGACGAGGACCTGTATTCCGCGAACTTCACCAGCGTGCTGACCAACGCGTGGTTCGTCGAAGCGCAGTATTCGCGCCGTGAGTTGGACTTTATCGGCACCGGCGGATCGAAGACCGACCTGCCCAACGGCACACCGATCTGGGACCGCTCGCGCGGCCAGGCGCGCTTCAACGCGCCGACGTTCTGTCGCGTCTGCGGCAGCGGCCTCGAGATTCGCAATAACTGGAACAGCGCGGTGAAGGCCAACTACTACCTGTCCACCGAGCGCACCGGCTCGCACAACCTC
>JBEGVQ010000107.1:0-4119 GCA_041178345.1 Acidobacteriota bacterium
ACCGAGCTGATCCTGAAGTCGTCCGCCCACGCGGGCGGCAGGTCGAGCGTCTGGTGAGTCACGTGCACCGGCGCCTTGCCTGGCTTGGCCGCGGCATCGACCCAGGCGACGGAGAGCCGATATTGGCCGGGACCCGCGGTCAGCGCGCGCTGGATGGCTGGGGTGCCGTCGGTGAACCTCGGCGGAGCGATCAGGTCGAAGTCTTCAAAGGGCAGGACGGTCGCGGGATCGGGTCCGGCACCTTCCAGACTTGCCTTCCGATCCCGTTCCTCTTGTTCCTGGCGCTGCCGTTCACGTTCCCGCTGCAGGCCCATGATCTGGAGGTCGGCGGACCCGACCGTGGCGGCACCGCCGCCACCAGCCGTTGCGGCGCCCATCGCGGGCATGTCCCCGACGGCGAACCCGCGGCGGGAACGTACGAGCCGCGGATCAGTACGCGAGCCGCCCAGCCATTCGCGGACACTCGAGCGCGCCACGGTCACGCCTGGCGGCTGGGAGGCAAGGGCCAGTCGCACGTAGACCAGGACCCGGTTGGCGGCGATGGGCGCCGCCGGCGACGAGGCGACCGAGAAGGCGACATAGTGGGAGCCGTCCGAAGCGCGCAGGACATGTGTTTGCCACGAATCGGCCGGCTGGGCGGGTGGCGCAGCCCCATCGACGGTGGCGAGCAGTTCCGAGAGCAGCGCACGTTGATCATTGTTGAGGATGGGCAGCGATTGCCCCGCGGCGGATGCGGCCAGCCAGAGACAACAGAAGACAACACCCGCGCGCGCGATCACTGCGTCCGCCCGTGTCACCCCATTGTCACGGGTCGAGGCGTTGTCATACACTGCGACGGGAATCTCATCCATCTAAACTACTTGTCAAGAGCAAGTTAAGAACGAATCGAACTATGTGTAGATCTCACCGCTGTCGTGTCCAGATCGTCCGGTTTGCCGTTACCCTCCTCACCTGCACCCTGCCTCACACCGCCTTCGCCCAACAGGCCGCGCCGCCGACCTTTACCGTAGGCAAGCTGGCCGACGCCGCTGCCGCACCGGTGATCGACGGCCGCGTGGACGAAGCCGTCTGGCAGACCGTACAGCCGTACGGCACCTTCACGCAACAGGACCCGATCGAAGGCGCCCCGGCCAGCGAGAAGACCGAGGTGCGGCTGCTGGTCGGCCGCGGCACCCTGTACATCAGCGTGATCGCCTTCGACAGTGACCCTTCGAAGATCATCGTGTCGCAGGCGCGTCGCGACGCGTCGTTGACCGAGACCGACTCGATCGTGATGGCGCTCGACACCTTCAACGACAGTCAGAACGCTTTCGTGTTCGGCACCAATCCGCTGGGCATCGAGTACGACGGCCAGGTGGCGCGCGAAGGGCAGAGCAGCGGCGTGTCGTTCGGCGGCGGTGGTGGCGCCGGCACGCAGCGCGGCGGCATCAGCGCCTTCAACCCGAACTGGGACGGTGACTGGACGGTGCGGTCGCAGATCACGGCGCGCGGGTGGGAGACCGAGCTGGCCATTCCGCTGAAGACCTTGCGCTACCAGACCGGCACCGACCAGACCTGGGGCTTCAACGTGATGCGCAACATCCGCCACAAGAACGAACAGGTCTACCTGGCGCCGATCCCGCGCGGGTTCGACATCTATCGCGTCTCGCTAGCCGCCAAGGTGACGGGCCTGGACCTGCCGCCGCGGCGCGACATCAAGTTCATCCCGTACGCCCTGGGTTCGGTCAACAAAGACTACACCCGGCTGTCGGGTGATCTGGTCGACAAGAAAGCGGACGTCGGCCTCGACTTCAAGTGGGGGATCCGCCCCAATCTGACGTTCGATGCGACGATCAATACCGACTTCGCGCAGGTGGAGGCCGATGAAGAGCAGGTCAACCTGACCCGGTTTGACCTGTTTTTCCCAGAAAAGCGGCCGTTCTTCCTCGAGAACGCGTCCACCTTCCAGTTCGGCAATCCGCAGAACATCGACCTGTTCTTCTCGCGCCGCGTTGGCCTGTCGTCCACCGGCGTCCCGATCGACATCCTCGGCGGGGCCCGCCTCAGCGGAAAAGTGGGCGGCTGGAATGTCGGCGCGCTGAACATCCAGACCGATGAGGCCGAGAACGCCGCCGGCACCCAGGTGGTGGGGCAGGCCAACAACTTCACCACCTTGCGCGTCCAGCGGGAGGTGGGCCGGTCGAGCTATGGCGCCATTTTCGTCAATCGGCAGGGCACGGGTAGCTTCGCGCCGGGTGACGATTTCAACCGCGCCTACGGTGTTGATGCCAACATCCAGTTGTCGTCGAGTCAGCGGCTGTCGGGCTTCCTGGCGCGGACCGATTCGGGCGGCGCCAACGCCGCCTTCGGCAGCGACTATGCCGGCCGGGCGTTCTACAACTTCACCAACAACCTCTGGCAGGTGTCTGGCGGCTTTTCGCAAGTGGGCGAGACGTTCAACCCCGAAGTCGGCTTTCTGCCGCGTCGCGGCTACCGGCGTCCGGAGTTCCGCGCCTTCTTCCAGCCCCAGCCCAAGAACATCCCGTGGATCCGGCGCTTCGCGCCGCACTACTCGTACAACTCGTACTACGACTTCAACGGCGAACTCCAGAGCGAGGGCATGCACATTCATCCGTTTGAGATCCAGCCGCGGCAGGGCGGCCGGTTCGGATGGGCGGTGGACCTGACCAAGGACAACCCGCGGTTGCCCTTCCAGGTTTACAACCGGGACGGCAATCGGGTTGTGATCCCGGCCGGGGATTACTCGTGGTTGCAGCATTTCTTCGAATACCAGCACAACCCCAGCGCGCGCGTGACCGGGACGGCCCGTGTCCGGGTCGGCAGCTACTACGACGGGGACTTCAAGAGCTTTGAGCTCACGAGCGACTATCGGATCTCGCCCAAGGCGACGGCCAGCGTCGGCTGGACCCGGCAGGATGTGGACCTGCCGTACGGCTCGTTCGTCAATAACCTCGTGCCGATCAAGGCCAACTACTCGTTCACCACCCTGGCCAGCATCTCGGCGCTGCTGCAGTACAACGGGCAGACCGGGCAGTTCTCCTCGAACGTGCGGCTGGCGCTGCTGAACCGCAGCGGCACGGGCCTGTTTGTCGTGTTCAACGATCGCCGCGACCTGCTCAGTTCGACCACCGCCGAGACCCTCGGCCGTTCGTTCGTCGTCAAGTTCACGCGGCTGATCGACTTCTAGATCGCGGCGGCTGCGGCAGCCCGTTCAGCGTTCGCACCGGCCTCGCGCGGGATGTCAGACCCGCCCGAGGCCATTTTCCTGCCCGGCTGACGATTGACAAAAGATTGGTCTTCGTATAACGATATGCAGGCGTAAGCAGATCCCTTTCATGGCTGGTCTCAAACTCATGACCGCGGTTGAAGCCGCCCGAGCCGTCAGCCGATTGACGGGACAGAAGTGCACCGCCCGCCGGGTCCGCCATCTCCTCGTCCAGTGCCAGCTCGGAACCGAGTTGCAGCACCGGCAGCGCGGACAGACGCGGCTGTTCGGCGTCCTCGATCTCGCCATCGTCCGGCTCGCCATCGAACTCGATCGGCAGGGCGTGTCGTCGTGGGTCACCCGCGTCGTCTTGACCTACCTGCGAAACGACATCGTCATGGCGTTCAAGTCGGCGGCCCCGGTCGCCCTTGCCATCGCCGGATTGAAGGGCAGCGTGCAGCCGTCGCTCAAGGCCAGGCCGGCCGGGACGGTGGCCTGGGTGCCACTGCGCGAGGTGTGGAAGGGCATCGAGGCCGAGATTGGGGAGGTCCGGGCGGCAAAGCCGACGGTGTGGATGTACCGGGACGTGCCCCTGACGGCCGTCAAAAGGTCCACCCTCTAGAGACTTTGGTCTACCCGGCCCGGGCCTTCGAACACCCGCCAAAGTCTCTCCTGACCATGGCCTCGGCCTTGCCTTCGTGTGGGGCATGGCGACACGTCAAGCGGCGCGGCGTCGGGGGGGGGGGGCACCTGCGCGCTTCGCGCTACGGTGGACATCCTTCGCTTGATCGAGAGGGAAGGATGGTGGCCAGGGAGGGAATCGAACCCCCGACACTGCGATTTTCAAACGTCCCGTCTAAAACCAAGAAGGCAAGAAAATAGGCGGGATTCTTCCGGTAGTCCGCCGGTTGATG
>JBEGVQ010000108.1:0-22325 GCA_041178345.1 Acidobacteriota bacterium
CGCCGGCCATGAAAGTGCATGCCGATGACCTCGGCGGTAAGGCGGCGACCGGCGGCGGCAAAGACCATGCGGGCGCCTTCGCGCAGCCGCTGGCCCGGATGGACCAGGGCGACCCACTCGTCGTCAACACCGGTCGACCGCACCAGGAAGCACTCGGCCGCGCCGCCGCCAGGCAGGCGCTGGCCGACCAGGCGGGCCGGGAACACGCGGGTATCGTTCACCACCAGCAGGTCGCCGGCGCGCAACAGTGAGGGCAGGTCGGCGAACTGGTGATGCGCCACTCGGCCGCTCGCCCGATCGAGCACCAGCAGCCGCGAGGCGCCGCGCTCGGCTGGCGGGTCCTGCGCGATTAGCCCCTCGGGAAGCTCGAAATCGAACTCAGCAACGTTCACGGTATTTCTTGGTGCCCTCGACCAGCGTCATTCCTTGTGGCCTTCGTGTACAACAAAATGGCCCGGATACCCCCTGGAGGCGGCCCGGGCCATAACCTATTGCGAGAGTCGTGTCCTAGTGAACCATTACCTGCAGCTGGTCCAGGCGCTGCAAGCGCCAGTCCTCGGCAAGAATCGACCACAACAGCTGGTCGTGATAATGGCCGTTGCGCAGGAACGATCGGCGCAGCACGCCTTCCTGCACGGCGCCAATCTTGCGCAAGGCGCCGTTGCCACGGCCGTTGGTCACCGCCGCGCGCGCTTCGAGGCGCTGCGCCCCGACCACGTCGACCGCAAAATCCACCACCAGGCGCGCCCCGTCGGCGAACACGCCCGTGCCCCAGAACGACGACCCCATCGCAAAGCCCCACTCGCACGAGGCGAAGCCGGGTTCGAGCGAGCGCAGCTGGAAGAGGCCGATGGCGTGGTCCATCCCCTGCGGCACGATGCCGAAGCAGATGTAGCTGCCGGTCAGCCGCTCGCGGTGCGTCCAGGCAATGAAGCGCTCGAAGCCTTCGACCGTGGTTGGCGGCGGCGAAATGAAGCGCGACACCTCTTCGGTCGTCAGCATCGCCAGCAGCGACGCGGCATCATCGACGCGAAGTTCGCGCAGGGTGAAGTTCGACCCGGCCAGCACCGGCAGGCCGGCGCGCCAGTCGGTGGTGGTCGCCGTCGAGGTGGCCGTCGACATGGTCGTGGTGCGGTCCATTTCAGGTTGGTACGGCATTTTTTCCATGACTATCGATCCCCGCCCAGGATCGTCTGGATCGCATTACCCCAGACGATGTTGTCGTCGGCCGCCGCCGACCACGAGCAACCGTTGCCCCAGACGATGTTGTCGTCAAGGTTGCCCCACACAATGTTCTCGTCGTCGGTGCCGGTGGTCATGCAGTTGCCCCACACGATGTTGTCGCCGTTGCCCCAGACGATGTTGTCGACATCGTCGCGGCTGACGTTGCCCCACACGATGTTCTCGTCCCAGAAGCCCCACACGATGTTGGCCGCCCAGACCTCGCGGACGTAGCCATTGCCCCAGACGATGTTGTCGTCGGCCGAGTTGCCCCAGACAATGTTGTCGTCGTTGCCCCAGACGATGTTCTCGTCGATGCCCCAGACGATGTTGTCGGACTCGCCGTTGCCCCACACGATGTTGTCGTCGGCGGCATTGCCCCAGACAATGTTGTCGTCGTTGCCCCAAACGATGTTGTCGGCGTTGCCCCAGACGATGTTGTCGCCGTTGCCCCAGACGATGTTGTCGCCGTTGCCCCAAACGATGTTGTCGGCAATCGCGTCGTAGGCCCAGACGATGTCGTCGCTCCAGCGGAACAGGCGAATACCGGCGTAGCGCGGCTGCATGAACCGGTCGCCGTAGATGATGCGCTGCCCCCACACAATCTTCTGGCCGTAGGCGTCCTTGTTCGAGGTCGTGACGTTCTTGCGCAGCCAGCCCTCGCCCGGTTTCACGGTGGGGTCGATCACGGCTGCCAGTTTCAGGCCGCCGCCAAGATTCAAGGCCCCGGCGCCCTGCGTCAGGACATCGGTTTGTTTCAGGATCCGTGCCGTGAACTGCAACGCCATCTTCACGGTGTTAGCCGGGAGGAGGGCATTGGCCTGCAGCACCTTGAAGGCCGCGCCCGCGACGGCGGGCGACGCCATGCTGGTGCCCGAGAGGTTGAAATAGCCGGGCGCGCCGTAGGAGTCGTGAACCACCAGTTGCGGGTAGTTCTCGAACAGGAAGCTGCCCGGTGCGGCCAGCGACACGATGTTCACGCCCGGCGCGACCATGTCGGGCTTGGCCAGAAAATCGAAACGGGTGGGGCCGCGCGAGCTCGAGTCGGCCACCACGTCGTCGGTCAGCTTCGCCGTGCTGTGGGTATTGAGCGAGCCGACACAGATGGCCGAGGGGGCGTTACAGGGAACGCCCACGCCGCCGTAGCCCGGCTTGCCGGTCTGGGGATTGATGCCCTTGTTGCCGGCGGCCGTCACGACCACGATACCGCGGCGCGACAGGCGCTCGACGGCCTGCACCAGCGGGTCGGTGAAGATCGACTCCAGCACGGCGTGGCCGAGCGACAGGTTGACGACTCTAATCTGGTACTTAGCGTGATTGGTCGCGACCCACTCGAGCGCGTCGATAACGTCGCTGGTGCGTCCCGAGCAGTCGTCGCCAAGAACCCGCAAGGCGACGATGGCGACGCCTGGCGCGATGCCGGCATAGGTGCCGCCCGACGCCGCGCCGGTGCCGCCGATGATGCCGGACACGTGGGTGCCGTGACCGCAACCGTCAACCGGACGGTGCGAACCGCGAACAAAGTCCTTGAAGGCGCGAATCTGGGAGACCGGAAGGTCGACGTGCGGCTGGATGCCGGAGTCGATCACCGCCACCGAGGGCGTGCCATACCAGGCCGCGTCCTGAATCGTGCCCGAGGTGGTCGTCGTCGAACCGCTCCTCGTGGCGCGCGCGGGCGCGGTGGCGAAAACGGCGACTTCGGCATCGCTCGAGACCTGCGTGGCGTTGGAAAATTCGCGGGCGAGGATCGCGGCCTGGCCGGCGACCACGAGCACGGGGCCGACTTCGGTTTCGGTGGCGCGAACGGCGGCGCCACCGTCGAGCAGGCGACCAAAGGCGGCGTCACGCTCAGGCGTCGTCGCAAACTGCATGATGACGCGAGTGGAAGCACCCGACGCGACGGCGGCTCGCACCGCCTCGTCCGTGGTTTGCGCCACAGACGGCGCCGCCAGCCCGCTCAGCAGGAGCAGGGCAAGGGCGATCCGACGGCGCAGATGGCTGAATCGTTTCATCAAGCTTCCAAGGAAAACAAGCGGTGTCGAACGAGCCGGAAGTATAGGCGACTCGATACGACAGAAGCAACGCTGGCGTAAGTCCCTGTGCGTCTTGCGCAATTGTGCACTGTTTTCATATCAGCACAAGAACCGGTCTTCTCACAGTCGGTCCTGACGGCAACCCTAACCACAAGAGCAACTTACAGACAAATACTCGGTTAGTGAACGCCGGGCTTACCTGTCGAAACCCCACCGAACCAGCAGAGAACCCACGGTGAAGCCGGCGCCGACCGACGTCAGCATGATGAGGTGGCCTTTCTTGAGCCGGCCACTTTCAAGCGCGTCGTTCAAGGCGAGCGGAATGGTCGCCGCCGTGGTGTTGCCGAAGCGATCGATGTTGATCACGACCTTCTCTTCAGGCATCCCGATGCGTTCGGCGGCCGACATGATGATCCGCTTGTTCGCCTGGTGCGACACGAACAGGTCAAGGTCATCCCCGGTGAGGTTGTTGCGCTTGAGCAGCCGTTCGCAGATCTCGCCGGTGTTGCGCACGGCGAACTTGAACACCGTCTGGCCGTCCTGCTTGACGTAATGCAGGCGTTGGTCGACCGTCTCGTGCGAGGCCGGCATGCGGCTGCCGCCGGCGGGCATGCACAGCGCGCCGCCGCCGCCGCCGTCAATCATGTGCTCGAAGTCGAGGATCCCGACGTTGGGATCCGACGATGGCCCCAGCACCACGGCGCCGGCGCCGTCGCCGAACAGCACGCACGTCGCCCGGTCGGTGTAATCGATGATGCTCGACATGACGTCGGCGCCAATCACGAGCGCGTTCTTGACGTTGCCCGCGGCGACCAGCTGGCTGCCCACCGTCAGCGCGTAGGTAAACGCCGAGCATGCCGCCGACAGGTCAAAGCCCCACGCGTGAGACGCGCCGATCTTGTGCTGCACCAGGCACGCCGTGCTCGGAAACAGCATGTCGGGCGTCACCGTGCCGACGATGATCAGGTCGATGTCGTCGGGCGTCAGGCCCGCCCGCCTGATCGCCTCCTTCGCCGCCTCGGCGGCCAGGTCGCTGGTCGCCACGCCCGGATCGACGATGTGGCGCTGGCGAATACCCGTGCGCTGCAGGATCCACTCGTCGGTCGTGTCGACCAGCTTCTCGAGGTCGGCGTTGGTCAACAGGCGCGGCGGCACGTAGGTGGCCAGGCTCTTGATCTCTACTCGGCGGACGTTCAAAACAACCCCCTCCCGGGCATGGTGCGCCCGAAGTACTCATAGGCGCGGGCCGTCGCCATGCGGCCACGCGGCGTGCGTTCCAGGAAGCCGATCTGGATCAGATACGGCTCGTACATGTCTTCAATCGCGTCGGCCTCTTCGCTGAGCGCCGCGGCCAGGCTGCCGAGGCCCACCGGGCCGCCATTGAACTTGTCGATGATCGTCACCACGAGCCGGCGATCGCTCTCGTCGAACCCGTACTGATCCACATCCAGCAGGGCCATCGCCGCACGTGCCACCGCCACGGTGACGCGGCCATCAGCCCGGACCTGCGCGTAGTCGCGGACCCGGCGCAACAGGCGGTTCACCACCCGTGGCGTGCCGCGCGACCGCCCCGCGATTTCCTTCGCCGCCGCCTCGTCCATCGGCACGTCGAGAATGCGTGCCGAGCGGCGCACAATCTCCTCGATGTCGCGCGCATCGTAGAAGTCCAGCCGGTGCACGATCCCGAAGCGGGCGCGCAGCGGCGAGGTCAGCAGCCCGGCCCGCGTCGTCGCGCCAATCAGCGTAAACGGCTCGACCGGCACCTTCACCGAACGGGCGCCGGGACCCTGCCCGATGACGATGTCGAGCTCGAAGTCTTCCATCGCCGGATAGAGGATCTCTTCGATCGCGGGCGACATGCGGTGAATCTCGTCGATGAACAGCACCTCGCGCGGCTGCAGGTTCGACAGAATCCCGGCGAGGTCGCCCGGCTTCTCGATCACCGGTCCAGAAGTCGTGCGAATCGGCACGCCCAGCTCGTTGGCAATCACGTACGCCAGGGTCGTCTTGCCCAGCCCGGGCGGGCCGTAGAGCAGGGCGTGATCGAGATGCTCGCCGCGCTGTTTCGCCGCGGTGATCGACACGTGGAGCTGCTCGCGGACGCGGTCCTGGCCGATGTATTCGTCCAGGCGCCGCGGGCGCAGGCCCGCTTCCTCCTGCGCGTCTTCGGCAACCCGCGAGGGCGTCGTCAGGCGCTCGTCAGGCACGGGAGAGGTCCTTCAGCGCCGCGCGCAGGACATCCTCGAAACGCTGGTCGCCGGTGGCGCTCACGCGCTGGTCGAGTGACTTGTCGATGGCCTGCCGATGGTAGCCGAGATTGGTCAGCGCCGACACCAGGTCGTCGCGCAGCGCGTCGCCGGGCGACGGCGGCGCGTCGGCCGCGGTCACGGCCTTCGGCAGGCGATCGCGCAGCTCGACGCACATGCGTTCAGCGGTCTTCTTGCCGACGCCGGGAATCGCGGTCAGCCGCGCCAGGTCGTTGCGCTGGATGGCGCCCACCAGGTCGCGGCTTTCGATACCGGAAAGCACCGACAGCGCCAGCTTGGGGCCAATGCCGCTGACCGCGATCAGCCGTTCGAACATGGTGAGTTCGAGCGCGGTGGCAAACCCGTATAACGACAACTGGTCTTCCCGGACATGGGTATGAATGCGCAGCGCGATCGCGGTGCCCGGCTCGCCGGCGGTGTAGAACGTCGACAGCGGCACCTGCACGTCGTAGCCGACCCCGGCGACGTCGACAATCAGGCGGTTGGGATGCTTCTCGAAGACCTGGCCGCGCAGAAACGCAATCATCGGGCGACCTGTCCTGAGCGAGCGGGCGACCGGCGGCGCCGGTTGCACTGGAGTCGAAGGATCATCTCGTGGCCGCAGGCTTGTAATGACGCCAGCTGCTCTCGGCCCTGGTGCCCCTGGCCGGCGCCCCCTTGGGCGTGCCCTTGCCGCCGTGCACGTGGCAGATCGCCACCGCCAGCGCATCGGCCGCATCGTGTGGCGTCGGCACCGCATCCAGACCCAGCAACAGCTTCACCATTTGCCCGACCTGGGCCTTCTCGGCGCGGCCGTAGCCGACGACCGATCGCTTGATCTCGGCGGGCGTGTATTCCACCACCGTGATACCGGCCTCGGTGGCGGCCAGCATGGCCACGCCGCGCGCATGGCCCAGCTTCAGGGCGCTGCGCGCGTTCACCGCGTGAAAAATGCTTTCGATGACGACGAAGTCGGGACGCTGCGCGGCAATATGGGCAGCAAGCTCGCGATAGATGATCGAGAGCTGCTCGGGAAAGGTGGCGGCCACCCCGGCGCGGACCGCTCCGCACAGCACCAGCTGGTGGCGCCGGCCGTCGCTGTCCACGCAGCCGTAGCCGGTGCACTGCGAGCCGGGGTCGATGCCAAACACTCTCACGCCAGCGAGGCCTCGATCTCCTTTTCCTCGATGTCGAAGTTCGACCACACCTGCTTGACGTCCTCGTGATCGTCGAGCGCGTCCATCAACCGGATCATCTGGTTGGCGGGGCCGCCCGTGAGCTTCACGTAGTTTGCCGGCAGCATGGCCACCTGCGCGCTGGCCGGCTCGACGCCCGAGCCCTTGATCGCGTCGCGGACCGCCTCGAACGCCGCCGGATCGCTCAGCACTTCCCAGTTGTCGCCCTCATCCGACATGTCGTCGGCGCCGGCTTCGAGGGCAATGCCCAACAGCTTCTCCTCGTCGGCCTTGGACTTCTCGACGACGATCAGCCCCTTCTTGGAGAACATCCAGGCCACCGAGTTGGTGGCGCCGAGGTTGCCGGCATGCTTCTCGAGCATGTGCCGCAACTCGCCGACCGTGCGGTTCTTGTTGTCGGTGAGGGTCTCGATGATGAGCGCCGAGCCGCCCGGGCCATAGGCCTCGTAAGTGATTTCGTCGTACACCACGCCCGGCAGTTCGCCCGTGCCGCGCTGAATCGCCTTCTTGATGTTGTCGGCGGGCATGTTCACTTCCTTGGCCGCCGCGATAATGGTGCGTAGCCGCGGGTTCATGCCGGGATCACCGCCGCCGGTACGGGCCGCGACGGTCAGTTCCTTGATCAGGCGCGTGAAGATCTTGCCGCGCTTGGCGTCGGCTGCGCCCTTCTTGTGCTTAATCGTGTGCCACTTGGAATGGCCGGACATGCGGTAACTCCTGAATGCCGATGCCGGTGGAGGCAACCCTTCAGGATTGCCTGCGGCACGGCGGAAATGGCTATGTTACCCCCGCCGGGCCAGGATGATCCAGACTTCAGCGCGAAGGTCCCAGGGGCCGCCCTGGTAATCGCCAAGCAGCGCCGACACCTCCAGGCCCGCCTTTTCGAGCCGCCTCACCATTTGCGGCACGGTCAGGGTGCGGAAGGCGAGACCAAACTTCTTTCGCACCGCCCCTTTCCCCCGGCCCTCGACGAACTCCTGCTCGAAGCGGGTAATCTGCCTGGCCCGGTCCTGCACCACCGACTCCACCAGCGTAATCGGCTTGCCATTCGGGCCACGTTTGCCGCGCATGCTGATGCGCTTGGTGTACTCGTCCCACGCCGGCAGGTCGGCCACCAGCTCCAGGCCGAACGTGCCCTTCCGGGTCAGGACGCGAGACACCGCGGCCAGCGTCTTGGTGAGGTCCCGCTCGGCCAGCAGCGACTGCAGGATGCCGTATGGCGCCATCACGAGCGGGAAGGTCTTGTCTGGAAACGGCAGGTGCCGGATGTCACCCCGCACCAGTTGCACCTGCGCCTGCAGGCGGGCCCGCCGCACGCGCTTGCGGGCGCGGTCGAGCATGGGCGCGGAACGGTCGATGCCAACCACCGTGGCACCCGCGCGGGCCACGGGGAGCGCCACCCGTCCGGTACCGCAACCCAGTTCCAGAACCGGGCCTCTGACCGTGGAGGCCATGTGCTTCCAGAACGCGATATCGCGACGCCCGACCGTTTGCGCGTTCTCCCAGTCGTAGTACGCGGCGTACTCGTCCCAGCCGTGCCAACCCTCCATCAGGAATTGAAACTTGGAAGTTGGAAGTTGGAAGTTACGTCCATGGCAGCTCCACGGCGCCGCGCGCCTGGCGTTCAGCCAGGTCGGGCAAGCCCGACACCAGCCGCAGCACATCATCGGGAAGATCGCGCGCCGACCAGGTGGCGGAATCAACGCAGGCAACGCGGACGAAGCCCTCGGCCAGCAACTGACCCGACTGTTCGTCGCGAATCTCGAACGCGTGATGCAGGCGGCGCGGGTTCTCCACGGTGGTGGCAATGCCCACCCGCACGACCTGGCCAGCGCGGGCCGGGGCACGGAACTTCGAACTCACCTCGACGCGCGGCATGCCGAACTGGTGCGAGTCGAGCAACGACTGCCGCGTGCGGCCCAGCGAGGCAAACAGCTCTTCCTCGGCATCTTCGAACCAGCGCAAGAAGTTGGGAAACCACACCACGCCGGCGGCGTCGGTGTCGGACCAGTGGACCTTCTTGCGGATCTGAAAGAAGCTCGGCACCACAGGAGTATAGCGGACGGCTGACTCCCATTAGAATCCACGCATGCGAGCGTTGGTGAGCCTGGCCGTGGCGATGGCACTGTGCGCGAGTGTGGCGGCGCAAACGCCGGCCGATCCGTGGCCCGGCACGGTGGACGAATTCCGCGCGGCCGTGCAGAAGGTGCTGGACGAAACCGGCATCCCGGGCGCCGGCATCGCCCTGGTACGCCAGTCGGGTGTCGAGTGGGCCGGCGGCGTTGGCCTGGCCGATCGCGATCGGCGAACGCCGGTCACGGGCGACACGCATTTCCGCGCCGGCTCCATCAGCAAGACCTTTGTCGCGATGGCGCTGGTGCAATTGTCGGAAGACGGCGACCTCGATCTCGATACGCCGATCGGGGAAATCGCCTCGGAGGTGCCATTCGACAATCCGTGGGAAGCCGGCAGCCCGGTGCGCGTCATCCACCTGCTGCAGCACACCGCGGGGTTCGACGACATGCGCTTCAACGAGATCTACAACCTCGAGGACCCCCCCGATCTCCCGCTGCTCGAGGTGCTGCACCGTAATCCGCGGTCGCGCAATGTGCGGTGGCGGCCGGGAACGCGCGCGGCCTACTCAAATCCGGGGTTCGGCATCGCCGGGTTCCTGATCGAAAAGATCACCGGCGAGCCCTACGAAGACTTCATCGCCCGGCGGACCTTCGAACCGGTGGGCATGACGACCAGCAGCTTCCGGCTGACCCGCGAGGACGAAGCGCTGCTGGCCAAGGGCTACCGCGACCGGACCGGACCACCGGTGGACTACCTGCCCATCTACCTGCGGCCGGCCGGCAACCTGCACACGTCGGCGGCCGAACTCGGACGGTTCGTCCAGGTCCTGCTCAACTGGGGCGAGACCGAGGAACAACTGGTCATCGATCCGGAATACCTGAGCAACATGGAGCACCCGAGCACGTCGCTGGCGTCGGACGCGGGCCTGCACACCGGCTATGGTTCGGCGTTCGCGGCGTCCACCATCGAGGGCTTCCCGATGCTTGGCCACGGCGGCGGCATCGACGGCTTCCAGTCGCTCTTCGCCTACTCGACGTCACGCGACGTGGGCTTCGTCGTGCTCCTCAACTCCACGCACACCACGCAGGCCATGCCACGAATCTCGCAGCTCGCGGTTCGCTACCTGAAGGCTGACATCGAGCCACCGGCGAAGCCCCGGGCCAGCGTCGCGGCCGACGTCCTGGCGCGATACGAGGGTTACTACCACCCGGCCAACCCACGAAACCAGGCCGCCGCGTTCCTCGAGTGGCTGGCGACCGGAACCACCGTGACGGCCACGGCCGAGGGCCTGCGGCTCGACCCGGTGTTCGGCAGCCCGGCGGACCTGATTCCCGTGTCCACGAACTTGTTCAGGAGTGACGCCGATGCCGACGCGACCCGGGTGTTCACCACCGATGACGCCGGCACGATGGTGCTCACGGGCGGCTTTGTCTATGCGGAGCGGCGTCCGCGCTGGCAGGTGGAGATCATCCGCTGGCCCGTGCTGCTGGCGTTCGTCCTGGCGTTCACTCCGGTCGGCATGCTCATCCCGTGGGCCGTTCACGCGCCGCGAGCCGCGCCCGCGGGCTTCTGGTGGACGAAGAGCACGCTCTTGCTGGTCAGTGCCGGCGTGCTGCTGATCGTGCTCGGCATCATCAATGTGTCCGACCGCAGTCTCGGCACCCAGAACGCGTGGACCGCCGCGATCTTCCTGGGTTCCATCCTGCTGCCCGCCGTCGCAATCATGTCGCTGCTCTTTGCGCTCGACGCCTGGCGGCGCGGCGCGGGCCCATGGCTCCGCGCCTACGCCCTCACCGTGTCAGTGTGCGCGCTCGTGTTGAGCGCCTACCTGGCATCCTGGGGCATGCTGGCCTTCCGGTCTTGGGCGTACTGACGCGCGACGGGCGTCTCAGCCGGCCCGGAGAATCTCGAGATACACCGCCTCGGTCTGGAGCGACGGACTAACCCCCAGTTCGTCACGCAGCAACTCGCGGCAGCGAGCGAACACGCGGAGAGCTTCGGCGCGGTCGCCCATGGCAGCATGAGCCCGCATCAACAACTGGTAGCCGGTTTCGCGAAATGGCTCGAGTTCGACGGTCTCGCCGGCGTACTGAACCGACAGGAGGGGATCGCCAATCACCGGGCAGACCGTGGCCAGGCACTGCAGCGCCCGGACCAAGCTGGCGCGCTGGCGAGACCGTCGCGCCTCGATCCACGGCATCTCGGCGTCTGCGAGGAACGTTCGCCGTCCGATGGCCACCGCCACGTTGGCCTGGCTCCATGCCACGGCAACATCGCCACGGCGCAGCGCGCCCTCCGCTTCGTCGAGGGCATTGGCCGCAACCTCGATGTCAACCCACGCCTGGTGCGGCAGGGTCAGCGCGATGGTGCCCGACATCGAGACAATGGCGGACTCAGAGGCGGGCAGGCCGGCCGTCCTCATCACGCCACGCAACTTGCTGATGATGGCGTCAAGCGCGGTGTCGGCCTGGCCGGCCTCGCCGCCGCACCAGATCGCCGAGACGAGGTCGTCGCGCTGGATCGTCCGGTGACGATTCGCGACCAGATAGGCGAACGCCAGGCGGCCCTGGCGGCCCGGAAACGACCGTTCCGGCACCAGCCGGCCCTCGTGTTCGACCGCGATCGAGCCCGTGAGGTAGATTCTCGGAGTCACCAAGCTTTTGCCAAGGTCGCCACAATGTTGCGGCAAGGCGATGCGGCGTATCTTACCGGTCGAAGGGAGCCAGCCACATGCAAAAGATCATCAACTGTCCTTGCGGGTTCGTCCTCAAAGGTGCCTCGGACGACGAAGTTGTCGCGAAAGCGCAGGAACATGCCAAGCAAGTCCACCAAATGGACCTGAGCCGCGAGCAGGCGCTCGCGATGGCCAAGCCGGCATGAAGACCCTCCTGCTCACCCTGGGTCTCAGCCTGGTACCCGCTATGGCATTGACAGCAACTGGCGAACAGCCGCCACCGAAGCCTCGAATCCTCGTTCACGTCACGCATGGACCCGAGAACGCCACGCGAGCGGCCCTGGCGTTCCTGGTCGCCCGGACCGCCCTGGAGCAAGGGTACGCGGTGTCGTTGTTTCTCGCCGGCGATGCTGTCCAGCTCTTGCGCGACGCCACGCTCGATGGATTGTCGGGCGTCGGCACCGGCCGGCTCCGCGAGCACTTCGATGCCATCGTCAAAGGCGGCGGGCAGTTCTACCTGTCGGGCATGTCGAGCAGCGCTCGCGGCGTGACCGACGCGGACCTCAAGGGCAAGCCCGCCCAGTTCGCTCCGCCGGCCGTGCTGCTCAAGCTTTCCCTTGAGCACGACCGCATGTTCACCTACTAGGCTCGCGACGCCGCCGGGCCGCGGTATTTGATCGAGGCAAAGCCGACGATCAGCCCGACAATCGATCCCGGCAGCACGATCTCCCAGAAGTACGGGCTGCCGATCGTGACCAGGCAGGCCAGGAACGCGCCGACGATCACTCCCACCGCCAGCGTGATGGCCATCGATTGGGTCTTCTGCGCGACCAGGCCGATGATGGCGCCGGCAATCACGCCCTTGAACGTGGAGCCCGTAACAATCGCTCCGATCTGCGACGGGATCTCCTGACCCCCAGTGATGAGCGCGCTCAGCCCGTCGAAGATGCCCAGGAAACCACCCAGCAGCATCGCGAACACCGGTTTCTTCATTCGTTCCTCCTGATGGACCTGTTCAACATCGCCGAGCCATCCCTGTGCGACACCCTGGGCCCGCCCGAAGCGCCTTGGGCGAAGGCGGCCCGGACCTCCTCATCGTCGCTGCGCGTGCGCTCGACGACCGACAATCGCGTGGCCGGAAACGACATCGTGGAGTAGCCTAACTGTAACTGTAACTCTCAACTGAAACTCTCAGCTTTCAACTCTTCAACTTTCAACTCCCTTCAAGACTCCCCATGACTGAGTGGAACGCGGCGTCGTATCACAAGGTGTCGGGTCCCCAGACCAGCTGGGGACAGAAGGTGCTGGCGCGCCTGGTGGTCAACGGCGACGAACGCGCTATCGACGCCGGCTGCGGCAGCGGCCGCCTGACCGGCGAGTTGATGGCGCGGCTGCCGCGCGGACGGCTGGTCGCCATCGACCGGTCGTGGAACATGCTGATGACCGCCCGCGCCAACCTGCGGCCGGCCTATGGCGAGCGCGTGTCGTTCGCGCAAGTGGCCCTTCCTGACATGCCTTTTGCCGGGTGGGCCGACTTGGTGTTCAGCACGGCGACGTTTCACTGGATCAAGGACCACCAGGCCCTGTTCAACAACATCTTCACGTCGTTGCGCCCCGGCGGACGGCTGATGGCACAGTGCGGCGGCGGCCCCAATCTCGTCCGCGCGCACGCCCTGGCCGAGCAGTTGATGCACGCCAAGCCCTTCGCGCCGTATTTCGGCCAGTGGCCCGGGCCGTGGGAGTTTGCCAACGCCGAGACCACGGCCGAACGACTGCAGCGAGCCGGCTTCGTCGCCATCGACACGAGCCTCGAAGAGGCGCCGACCACGCTCGCCACCGAAGCCGACTATCGCGAGTTCGTGACCACCGTGATTTACCACCCGCATCTCGAGCGCCTGCCCGGCCCCGCGCTCAAGCAGGCGTTCACCGATCGGGTGACGGCGCTGTCGGCGCGCCAAGATCCGCCGTTCACGCTCGACTACTGGCGCCTGAACATCCACGCGCAGAGGCCACGATGACCCATCCTTCCGTGATCCACCCCGCCGACCACGCCGTCTATGCCGCCGGCAAGATGGGCAAGGCGACCTTGTTCGAATCGCCCCGGCTGCTGGTCGGGTTGAACGCCTTCGAACCGGGCCAGGAGCACAGGCTGCACGCGCACGCGGGACAGGACAAGGTCTATCACGTGCTCGAAGGCCAGGGCCTGTTCCTGCTCGAGGCGCGGGAGCTGCCCATGGCCGCGGGCGATCTGCTGGTGGCGCCCGAGGGCGTGCCACACGACACGGGGTGAGGAACACCGGCGGGTCGCGGTTGCTGGTGCTCGCCATTCTCGCCCCCTCGCCGGTCAGGAGCTAAGCGGGACCACGAGGTCGGGTGAGCCCTGGTCGCGGAACCAGAAGTACATCTCCTTGACCAGGCCCACGCACAGTTGCAGCCCGCCCGGATCGGCCTCTGGCGCAACCAGGGACAGGTCGATTCGAATCTGTTGACCCGGGCGCACGTTCGCCGGCAACTCAAACCGCAGCGGCTCGCCAGTCAAGTTGCGGCCGTCGCGCGTCACGAACGACGCGCCAATCCGCACGCAGTGGCTCTTGGAATCGGTGAACCACGTGGCGTCGCCAGTGTTGCGGACCGTAATCGGCATCGTCAACGGCTGGCCTGGTGTGATTCGCGGAATCCGGCCGCACCCGATGCCGAGCGCCGTCGCCGCAGGCCGTACAGGGCCTGAAGCCGAGGTCGGCATAGCTCCGCCGCCACAGGGGGTTGGCCGCGTCGCCCACCCGGCACACCTTGTTCAGTGGAACATCAGCCGGATCGAACGACCCTGCCGGAAGCGGTGGCACCAGGTAGCGGTCGAAGGGCTGCAGCACCGACCGATAGAACGGATCGCCCCAGAAGGTCCGGATGACGAGATCTTTCAGCGACACGTGGAACGGCTTTATGCCATCCTCACGCGGCGTCCGACCTGCATTACCATTCGCAGCGTGAAGACTCCGGCGTATCACGACATCGCCACCCGTTACCGCATCACCAGCGGCGCCCGTTTCCGGCTGGCCAGCGTCCAGCCCAACGACGACTGGGGCGCCTCGTTCAAGGACACGGCCGACGAACTGATCGCCGACAGCGTCAGGCGCCTGGCTGACCTGCAGGAGCGCCTGTACGCGCAAGACCGATGGTCGGTCCTGCTGATCTTCCAGGCCATGGATGCCGCCGGCAAGGACGGCACGATCAAGCACGTGATGTCGGGGGTCAACCCGCAGGGCTGCGAGGTGCACTCCTTCAAGTCGCCCTCCAGCGAGGAGCTGGACCACGACTTCCTGTGGCGCAACTCGCGCGTGTTGCCGCGACGCGGCCACATCGGCATCTTCAACCGGTCGTACTACGAAGAAACCCTGGTGGTGCGGGTGCACCAGAACATCCTGGCCCGGCAACAGCTGCCGCCCAAGCTCGTCACCCGGAACATCTGGCGGGAACGCTACGAGGACATCAACGCCTACGAGCGCTACCTGTCGAGGCAGGGCGTGGTGATTCGCAAGTTCTTCCTGCACGTGTCGAAAGAAGAACAGCGGCGGCGGTTCCTGAAGCGGCTCGAGGAGTCCGACAAGCACTGGAAGTTCTCGCTGGCCGACGTCGGTGAACGCGCGCACTTCGCGGAGTATATGCAGGCGTACCAAGACACCATTCGGCACACCTCGACCGCATGGGCGCCGTGGCACGTGATCCCGGCCGATCGCAAGTGGTTCACTCGCCTCGCCGTGGCCGCCACCATCGTCGACACCATCGAGTCGCTGGATCCCCGGTTCCCGTCAGCCGACCCCAAGGTGAAGGCCGAGCTCAACAAGGTGAAGGCGGCGCTCGAGGCCGAAGTGAAGGTCGTGAGGGCCAAGAGCGCAAGGGCTCGCAGGCAATGACACGCTGCCCGTGGCCGGGCGAAGACCCGTTGTACATCGAGTACCACGACGCCGAGTGGGGACGGCCGGTGATCGACGACACGCGGCTGTTCGAGAAGATTTGCCTCGAGGGCTTCCAGGCGGGCCTCAGCTGGATCACCATCCTCCGCAAGCGCGAGCACTTCCGGACGGCGTTCAGCGGATTCGATCCTGCCCAGGTCGCGCGGTTCACCGCACGGGACGTCCAGCGCCTGCTGAAGAATGAGGGCATCGTGCGCCATCGCGGCAAGATCGAATCGACCATCAACAACGCGAAACGGGCCCTGGCATTGATCGAGGAGAAGGGGACGCTGGCGGCATACTTCTGGTCGTGGGAGCCGGCCGCCACCGAACGCCCTCGTAAAATGACGCGCGCGGCGCTGATCAAGATGACGACGTCGCCGCAGTCGATCGCGATGTCGAAGGACCTGAAGCAGCGGGGCTGGTCGTTCGTGGGTCCGACCACCAGCTATGCATTCATGCAGGCAATGGGCCTGGTGAACGATCACCTTCACGACTGCGGCGTGCGCGCCGAGGTCGAAACGGCGCGTGCCCGATTGAGACGCCCAAGGTAGCCCGGCACCTTGGCACCCCTACTGCTGGGTGACCGCGTAGCCCTTCTTGGTCAGGAGCGTGGGCAGCCCATCGGGTCCCACGAGGTGGGCGGCGCCGACGACGATGAAGCAGCCGGCATCTTGCTGGAGGCACGCTTCGACGTGCGGCACCCAGTTGTGGTTGCGCTCGACCAGCAGCCGGCCGTAGAGCTCGCGCGAGCCCTCGAACGAAGCCAGCAACGACGCCTCCAGCGCCTTCACGTCGCCGGCGGCCCATTGCTGCGCCAGCTCCCTGACATTGCCGACCTGCGTGTCGAGTTCCTTCATGCTGGAAATCAGCATCTCCTCCTGGAGCCTGGGCGAGAGCTGATCGAAGCGATCGAGCTGGTAAGCCAGCGTCTCGAGCGCCTGCCGTTTCAGGCCGGCCTCTTTCGCGCGGTCGAAAAAGTGCTTGTCGATGCCGAGCTCGGCCTTGAAGCCGGCGGCCTGCAGCGTCGGCCCCATCAGCGTAATGGCGACCAGCCATGGCTTCATGCGCTGCAGCGCCATCATCGGCAGGCCGGCCTTCCCGGCGCGCGACGACACCTCGGCGAAGGTTGACGGCGCGACGATCTGGTCGAGCGTGCTGCCGTCGCTCAGCATGGCCTTGCTGAGCGCGCTCATCATCTGCGCCGGGTCGTTCATCTCGTCAAGGTCCAACTCCTCGACCAGCGTCCGCGAGGCCGCGAACGCCTTGTTGATGTCGGCGCTCAGCGGATAGAACTCGGGCGTCAGCACGTGCAGTGAACCAAGCAGGTAGGCCACCGACGCGCCCGGGCCCTCGACCTTCCACAGGAAGTGCTTCCTGGCGTCCTGCGCGGCGGCCACCCCGCTGGCCAGGACCGCCGCCACCACCGCCGCGAGAATTGTCCTCAGCACCATCCCCATGCCAAAGGCTAACATGGTGAGGATGGACCTTCGTGAAGTGCTGACCGGTGCGGTGGTGATGGCCCCCATGACCAAGGGGTCCAACCTGCCGTACCGCCGGCTGTGTGTCGAAATGGGCGCGCGCGTCACCATCAGCGAGATGACCGTGGCGCGGCGGCTCAAGCAGCGCAAGAAGGGCGAGTTCGCGCTGATCCGGAAGTTCGAGGGAGAACCGTTCTTCGGCGTGCAGCTGGCCGGCACCAATCCAGAGGAGATTGGCTGGGCCGCGGCGCTCGTCGAATCACGCGGCGCCGACCTGGTGGATCTCAACTGCGGTTGCCCGATCGATCACTTCACCCACAAGGGCATCGGCGCGGCGCTCGGCCGCCAGCCCGCCCGCATCCGCCGGATCGTCGAAGCCATGAAGAAGGCGGTGACGAAGATCCCGGTGACGGTGAAGCTACGGCTTGGCTGGAACGACGAGACGCGCAACGTCGTGGACCAGGCGAAGGCTGCGGTGGACGGCGGCGCCGACGCGCTGTTCGTGCACGGCCGCACCCGCAATGCCCGCTACCGCTTCGCGGCCGACTGGGATGCGATTGGGACGGTGGTCGCCGCGGTCTCGGTGCCGGTGGTGGGTAACGGCGACGTGCTGTTTCCCGGCGACATCGCCGAGGCCAAGGCTCGTTCGGGCTGCGTCGGGGTGATGAGCGCGCGTGGCGTGCTGATCAAGCCGTGGCTGTTTCGCGAGATCAACGAAGGCTACCTCGACCTGTCCGGCGAGGACCGCGTGGCCCTCTATCGACGCTACGTGGCTTTGGCAAAGGAGCACTGGGGCGCGGATGCCTACGGGCTCGAGCGCGTGACGCAGTTCACGCGCTGGCACGCGGACTTCTGGCATCGTTACGTCCGGCGCCGGCCGGATGGCAGCTTCCCTGGCCTGCAGACCCGCGAAGAGGATCTGAACCTGCGCACGTCACTCGAAGCATTGCTCGCGCGTGCCGACGGCACCGCCCACGATTACCTGACCGGCTGCCTGGTTCACGAGCGCGAGATCGATCCGGCGCAGGCACCCGAACCGGTGGTGGTGGAGTCGCGCGGACGCGACCGCGATCCCGAGCTGGTGGACACCGAGGGCTAAACAGGAGATCCTGGCCTACCAGGCGTTGAGCAGGGATTGCCAGGCCGAAACCCGCGGGCGCTCATCGGCCAACCGCAACCTGCGGCTCTCGGCCTCGGCGCGCGGCGAGCAGGTGCCAGTCCTGAGGTAGATCAGCGCTTCGGCCAGCGACCCCTCGGCCACGTCCCCGAGCTGGCGGGTGCTGTCATCGGCGGCGGCGCAGGTCGGCGCAATGCCGCTGAAGAAGTCGCCTTCGTTATTGGCGTTCTTGATCGAGAACGACACCGGCGCCAGCACCTTTTCACAGAATGTGAAACCGTACTGGCCAACCGGCTTGCCGTAGGTCGTGTCGCCAATCACGGCGACCGGCATGTACGGACGCAGGGAGTTGATGACCAGCTCGCTGGCCGATGCCGAGGATCGCGTCGTGATCACCACGAGCTGCGACAGGTTCAGCGCGTGATCAGGATTGGTGAAGCGCGTGGTCTTGTCGTAGGTGGGACCCACCCGATCGTTGTGCACGTAGTTCAGCATGACCTGGCCGTTGGTGCGAACGCCGCCGATCAGGCTGGCGAGGTGCACGGCAATGTCGACCAGGCCGCCACCGTTGTAGCGAAGGTCCAACACCAATTCTGTCGCGCCCGCCGCCTTCAGGGCCGCAAAGGCGTCGTTCAGCGCCGCCTCGGACGGCCGCACGAAGTTTCGGAAGAACAGGTAGCCAACCTGGCGTCCGTCGACTGCGACCACGCGCGTGAGCGACACCGTGGGAATGGTCACCAGCCGCTTGACCATCTGCGCCGTACGGACCTCGCCGTTCGGCTTCTCGAACACGATCGTCGAGGTCACGCCAACCTGGGACGCGCCAAAGGCGCCGCCAATGGTGCCGGCCGCATACATCGCCGCCACCGACTGGCCGTTGATCTGGGTGATGCGGTCGCCGCGCTGCAGGGTGGCCTCAAGCGCCGGGCTGTCATCGAACACCTGCAGGATTAGGAGGCTGGTGCTCGTGGTTTGCGTGGACATGCCATAGCCAATGAACTGGCTGTCGCTGTAGAACGCGTCGTTGGCGGCCGCGGACGTGATGTAGCTGTAGGTGTTGTCGATCGGCCGGTAGCGAACCGCCTCGAGATAGGCCTCGGGCGAGGTGAACGACGTCGGGCTGACGTTCGCCGGGAGTTGCGGATACCAGTAGTAAAAGGAGTTCAGGACGTCACGGACGTAGAGGTTCTGCGACGCCACCGAGCAGTTGCTCGGTCCGCCCTGCGCTGACGCCGGAAAAGGACAGAGCACCGCAGCAATGAGCGCCAGAGTGGACAAAACACGCTGCATGAATGACCTCGCCTGCCTTACCGACCCTATTGTGCAATGTCTGCGCCGTCGGCCGCCAGCGGAGCTTTCGGGTCGAGCCTCGTCCGCCACGGGTTTATCGGCTGAGGACTCATCGTGCTTCACTGCATTTTTGAGCAATTCCGACCACCCCGGGGACCCGCCACCCAGCCGAGGGGCGAGTTAGCAGGACTTTGCTTGGGACGCCCGGCTACCGGGATAGACTGCCGCTATGAATAGACTGCCCCTGGCGGCGCTCGTATTGCTGGCAGCATGCTCACCGGCGCCGGCTGTCCCACCGGCCGGACCGCCAGACCCGCTGCCGGGCACCCGGCTTTCGATCGACCAGCTCAAGGGCCAGATGTTCCACGTGAGCGCCGGCAAGCGGCTCAAGCCGGTGTGGCCCAACGGCGCGCGGGTCGCGGTCGGCCTGTCGTTCGACGTCGATAATGCGACCGCCGCGCTCTCGACGGGGAACCTCGACTACGAAATCCTGTCGCGTGGGGAGTACGGCGCAGTCGACGGCCTGCCGCGCATTCTGCGAATGCTCGAGCGCCAGCAAGTGCCGGCCTCATTCTTCATCCCAGCGGCCAGTGCGGTCCTGCACCCGGAGATGATCAAGCAGATTCAAGCCTTGACGGTGGCCCACGAGATCGGTGTGCATGGGTGGATTCACGAGCGCCTGCCGCTGTTGAACAACGAGCAGGAAGAACAGCGCCTTCTCGATCTGTCGATTGAGACGCTGACCAGGATGACCGGCAAGCGGCCGGTCGGGTACCGCGCACCGTCGTGGAAGTTCAGCCGCTGGACCATGGGCCAGGTGAAGGCCGCCGGCTTCCTGTACGACAGCAGCCTCATGGCGAGCGACGATGCCTACGAAATCCTGCTGGACGGCACGCCGACCGGTGTCGTCGAGCTGCCAATCGAGCGCATCCTGGACGATGCCCCGTATTTCGGCAGCAATGCCGACGGCTCGAACCCCTCAATCGGCGATGTCTACGAGGTGTTCCAGTCGGAGTTCGAGGTTGCCTACGATGAAGGCGGCTTGTACCTCCTGACGCTGCACCCGCATATGATTGGCCATCGGTCGCGAACCGCCATGCTAGAGAAACTCGTCCAATTCATCAAGGGCAGGCCCGGTGTGTGGTTTGCCACCCACGAAGAGATTGCCAACCACGTCAAGCCGCTGATGGCGGCGAAGTGAGGCACGGATGATCGCGAACGAAAGTGCCCGGCTCAAGGCCCTGCGTGCTTACCACATTCTCGATACCGACCCGGAGCAGGCCTTCGACGACCTCACGCTGCTGGCGTCGCAGGTGTGCGGCACGCCGATCGCACTGATTTCGCTGGTGGACGAGAACCGGCAGTGGTTCAAATCGAGGACCGGCCTCGACGTGCAGGAAACCGCACGCAGCATCTCGTTCTGCTCCCACGCCATCGAGCAGCCCGGCCTGTTCGAAGTCCCCGACACCCTCGGCGACAGCCGCTTCCGGGACAACCCCCTGGTCTTGAGCGACCCGCACATCCGGTTCTACGCCGGCGCGCCGCTGCTGACACGGGACGGCGATCCGCTCGGCACGATCTGCGTGATCGACCGTCTGCCGCGCACGCTGACCGAGGGACAGCGGGCGGCCCTCAATGCGCTGCGTCGCCAGGCCGAAGCCCAGCTCGAGCTGCGCCGAACGCTCGGCGAGTTGCGGGTCGCCATCGACGGCCTCGAGAAACTTGGCGGACTGCTGCCCTACTGCTCGACGTGCGCGCTGAACATCACCATCCCGGCCGATCCGGCAGCCATGACCACCGTCGGGGACGGCGTTACCGAGCTGCTTTACAACCAGAGCTGGCCGGAAGAAGAGGTGATGAAGGTGGAATTGGCGCTGCAGGAGGGCCTGGCCAACGCCATTCGCCACGGCTGCAAGAACGATCCGACCAAGAAGGTGCAATGCTCGGTCACGTTCGATTCCGACGGCGAGGTGGTGATCGTGATTCGCGATCCCGGCCCCGGCTTCAAGGTGGCGGACGTGCCCAATCCTCTCGAGGGCGCCAATGTCCTGAAGTCGAGCGGCCGCGGCGTGTTCCTGATCAACGAGTTGATGGATACGGTCGAGTTCTCGGACGAAGGCCGGCGCGTGATGATGCGGAAGCGGGTTGAGGCCGAACCCGGGAAGTAGCGTACAAAGAAAAAGCCCAAGTCTTGTGGACTTGGGCTGACACTCTACGCGGCATTAGCCGCCGTCCGCCCGGAGGGCGGACTAGAGTAATTAATCCCCGGCAGCGACCTACTCTCCCACCCACCTGCGCGGGCAGTACCATCGGCGGTAGCAGGCTTAACTTCCGTGTTCGGAATGGGAACGGGTGTGACCCTGCTCCTATGGCCACCGGGAAACTTGGTGCCTGGGATTCGTTTCGACGGTCGCGGCATGCGAGCCGCGGCACAGCGCCGAACCGATCGTCCCAGAGCATATTGTGACTTGATGAATCAATCGTCCGATCGCTACCTAGAATCTCTAAGCAATTCGATCAATCGAGACATCAAGCTGCCCGCCGCTCCGGTTCAGGGAGCGGGGGCCGAATACTCTGCAATCGATAGCTTTTTCTGACCACACATTCACAATCAAAAGAAGTGAATAAATGGTCAAGCCTCACGGCTGATTAGTATCGGTTAGCTGAACGTATCGCTACGCTTCCACACCCGACCTATCGACCAAGTGGTCTACTTGGAGCCTTTAGGGACTTGCGTCCAGGGAAATCTCATCTTGAGGTGGGTTTCACGCTTAGATGCATTCAGCGTTTCTCCCTTCCGGACTTAGCTACCCAACGATGCCACTGGCGTGACAATTGGTACACTAGCGGTCCGTCCAACCCGGTCCTCTCGTACTAAGGTCAGATCCTCTCAAATTTCCTGCGCCCACCATAGATAGAGACCGAACTGTCTCGCGACGTTCTAAACCCAGCTCACGTACCGCTTTAACCGGCGAACAGCCGGACCCTTGGAACCTGCTACAGCTCCAGGATGCGATGAGCCGACATCGAGGTGCCAAACC
>JBEGVQ010000109.1:0-79093 GCA_041178345.1 Acidobacteriota bacterium
CCACCACGTGTTCGCCGTGAACGGCATCCTGTTCGAACCACGTGAAGTCTCGCAGGGCGATGAGGCCACCGCGAAGTACCTCACCACGCTCAAGCCGACCGACTCGCTCGAGGACTTGAGCGGCCAGTTGATGGGCGATGGCAAGAAGGGCATCAAGAATGTCGCCTGGTCGCCTCCCAAGCGCGCGTAAGGCGGGCGCACCGGCCCGCAGGGCGGCCGTCACCGGCCGGCGCCCTCGAAGAAATGGGCGCCATCGTCACCCGCTACGGCGATCCGGTGGTGAAGTACCACGCCAAGGACGTGGTCGCCGACGAGGCGACGGCGATCGTCACGACGCTGAACCCGACCCGGAAGTGCTTCTCGCGAACCTGGGATGCGGTACTGGTGACCGAGGATGTCTCGGTGGTGCGGGGACTGCTGGCGCTGTTTCGCGCCGACACGACGCCCGTCACAGCATCCGCATTCTCGACCACAAGCTGTCGGATCCCGACCTGGTCGGGCTGCTGCGCGAACGCCGCGCCGAAGGCATCATCGTCTCGGTGATTGGCAAGCAGCTCACCGGCGCGGTCGAGCCCCACGGCAAGATGATGATCATCGACGAACAGCGGGCCATTCTGGGCAGCACGGCGCTGTCGACATTGAGCCTCGACTTCCGCCGCGAGGTCTCAGTAGTCGTTCACCAGCCGGCGCTGGTCAAGCAACTGAGCATGGCGTATCACGCGTTGAGCGCGCGAGCCGGTACGGCCGCGGCGCGTCTTCCCGGAGACCGCAGCGTATGACGACGATCTTATTGACGGCGCTGCTCGTGGCGGCCGGCGCCGCCGGCGCCGCGGCGCAGGACCAGCCCGCCGGCGGCGAGGCGACGCCGGGCAAGCGCGGGCTGGCCTGGCAGGACGACCGCCCGACCATCGTGCTCGGCGAGGACGTGACCCTCGGCATCCGCGGCCGGCTGCAGCTGGACTGGCGGCAGTTCGATCCCGACATCGATCAGGAGACCTACGACCTCCGGACCGCGCGCATTGGTGTCCAGGGCGACCTGACCCGGCACTTCAGCTACGAAGTAGAACGCGAGATCGACCGCGAGGCCCAATTTGGCGACTGGAAGGACGTCTACCTCGCCTGGAAGACGCTCGATGCCGTGCGGGTCAAGGCCGGTCGCTTCAAGATGCCGTTTGGCCTTGAACAGAACACCGGTCCGACCGAGACCGATTTTGCCTACCGCAGCCTGGCGTCAACGACGATTGCCCCGGGACGCGACCGCGGCATCATGGTGTACGGCCAAGCCGGACGGATCGCTTACGAGGCCGGCGTCTTCGACGATGACGGCGACAATGCCGAGCTCGAGCAGGAGCGGTTTGTCATGGAGGGCGAGGATCTGGAGGGCGTGGGGCCGGCCTTCGCCGGCCGCATCGCGGCCGACCTGTTGCGCGCGCTGCCCGTCCCCGGCCCGATCCGTGGCGCAAACTTCGGTTTCTCTTACACCAACGCGTCCGTGCCCGAAGGACTCAACAGCCTGAAGGGTGAGGCGGTGTGGGGCGACGACTTCTTCGAACGGGTCTACGTCAAGGGCCGGCGGCAGCGCATGGGCGCGCAGTTCGACTGGACGCCCGGCCCGACCGGCCTCAAGGCCGAGTGGATGCAGGCACGCGAACAGCGGCTCAACCAGAGTAACCGCGACGAGGACTTGTCGGACTTCCTCGCGACGGGCTGGTATGTGAGCGGCACCTGGTTCGTGACCGGCGAGGACAAGGACGACAAGATCAACCCGCGCCGGCCGCTGTTTCAAGGCGGCGTCGGCGCCGTCGAGCTGGGCGTGCGGTTCGAGGCACTCGAACTCCGCAGCGCCCGCAAGGACGGCACGCCCTTCACCAACCCGCGGGCCGACTACCAGGTGCCGAGCTCCGATCAGGTCTGGACCATCGGCGTCAGCTGGATGCCTGTTCGCTGGGTCCGCGTCGTCACCAACGCCGTCCACGAGACGTTTGATGATGTGTCGCGGGCGCCCGAGGCGGGCGTGGCGTCGTACTGGTCGGGCGTCATGAGGTTGCAAGTTGTCTTCTGATCGGCGCAGGATGGCGGTATGACGGTGATTCAATTCCGACCCGGCGACAACGGCTACGACGGGATGAACCACTTCTGCTGCTACCGCCTCGAAGACCACGACACGCACCAGACGACGCTGGCGTTTGCCCAGGCGCGCGTGTCGTACGTGCGGTGCGAGGTCGCGAACGCGGTGGCGACACCGCGGCCGGCCGGTTGTGCCGGCTACGCCACGACGGCCAGGCGGCCGTAGCCCGCCATGCCCTCGAGTGCCGTCCGGCGCGTGCAATCGGCACTGGCCCGGCAGCCGCGGCTGCCGCTGGCCCAGTTGCCGACACCCATCCACGACGCCACGCGGCTGCGCGAGGCGCTCGGCGGACCACAACGCTGCCCGCGCATCCTGATCAAGCGCGACGACCTGACGGCGCTCGGCCTCGGCGGCAACAAGGCGCGCAAGCTCGAATACCTCGTCGCCGACGCGCAGGCCCAGGGTGCGACGACGCTGATTACCACCGGCGCGGTGCAATCGAATCATGCGCGCATGACCGCGGCGGCAGCGTGCGTGGCCGGCATGCGCTCGGTGCTGGTGCTCACGACGACGACCGGCACACCCGAGTTGGCCGGCAACCTGTTGCTCGACCACCTGTACGGCGCCACCGTTCGCCTGGTCCCGTCGATCGACCCCATGCTGGCCGTCGGCCAGGACGAGGCCGTGGTCGCCGCGGTCGTGGCCGAGGAAGAGTCACAGGGACGGAAGCCCTACGTGATTCCAGTCGGCGGATCGAGCGGCATTGGCGTGTTGGGATACGTCGGCGGCACCGCGGAACTGGTGGAGCAGCTCGCGGCCATGGCGGTCACGCCGACTCGCTTGTATTACGCCAGCGGGTCGCGAGGCACGCAAGCCGGGCTGACCCTCGGCGCGCGGCTTTGTGACGCCCCGTACCGCGTCTACGGCGTGGCCGTCAGCGCCGGCGAGCCGGAAAAGATTGAACGCGCCAGGCGCATCGCCAACGAGGCCGCTGCCAGGCTCGACCTGCCCGAGCGCCTCGAGCTGTCGGACCTCACCACCGATCAGGCGTTCATTGGCGACGGCTACGGCATCCCGACGAGCGGCGGACTCGAGGCGATCGACCTGCTGGCCCGGTCAGAAGCGATCCTGCTGGATCCCTGCTACACGTCGAAGGGGATGGCGGCGCTCATCGCGCACGTGCGGGACGGCGCGCTCGCGGCCGGCGAAACCGTGGTGTTCCTGCACACCGGCGGCATGCCGGCGCTCTTTACCGGAGAGTTTTCGGCGAGAGTGTCGGCCGGGGATCAAGCCACTCCCGGGGGATCCGGAGCTTCTCGGCCTGCTCATCGAGCTTGAGCCAGCGGCGTTCGAGATCCGCGACGATCGCCTGTCGCTGCGCGCGCAGCCGCGCGGCCACGGCCCGTTCGCCCGGTGATCGGCTCTCGTCGGCCGCTGTGGCGGTCATCGCCGCCACCTCGTCCTGGCCCTTCAGCAACTGCCCGCGAAGGGTTTCTGCCTGTTGGCGCCAGTCCGGTTCCTGCACGGCCTTCTCGGCCGTGACGTGGTTGGCGGCACTGTTGCGAATGATCTCCGCGGCCGTGACGTAACGGCCAGCGCTGACGCTCAGGTAGCCGGCCGGCTCCGCTGCCCCGGCCCCGGGCGCTGAGACTGGCGCGGCTAGTGGATCGACCTTCAAGTCGGCGTTGGTAAAGGCCTTCGCCGCCGGCGTCGCCGTCTCTCGCCGCGAGGCCTCCTGCCGGGCGACATCGGCCAGCGACTGCGCCGAGACCGGCAGCGCGGTGATCATGCACATGGCCGCGACCACGCTGCGGCGCCGGTCGATCACTGCTCGATCCACCCCGAGATGTTGTTGGTGTAGGTCGGATCCACGCCTGGCGTTTCCACCTCGGTGACGATGTCGCCGAGGTTGCCGTTATAGGTCACCGTCATGTTGCCGGCCAGGGTGTTGGCCTCGGTCGTCGAGTCGCCACGGCGACCATGGGGGTTCGTCGAGGCGTCGTAGGCGTTGGTGGCGCCATCGCGGTTCTCGACCATCACGCGGCCCTGGAACTCGGAGTTGCCGTAGATCTTCATCTGCTCGCGGACCATGATCTGGCCGTCAAGGTCCACCGAGTCGTCCGCGTCCACGGTGCCACCGAGCTCGAAGTCGCCGTTGGTCACGAACTGGATCTTCGCTGGGTTCTCGGGCCGGAACTTGCCGTTGCCGGTGATCGTGATGGAACCCTCGGCGATAATCGACAGTGACGTAAGAGAGGACTTGCCGGTGCCGTGTACCGAGACGGGGCCCTCGACGTAGTAGGTCGACGCTTCGGGCATGGCGCCCGAGGCGCTCCACGCGCCACCCGAGAAGGTCCATCCGGTCGGGCAGGTTGGTCCGGCGCCGCCGCAGGTCACGCTGTCGCTGGCCCGCTGGATCGTGCCGGTACTGGTGAGGATCCAGTCCGCCAGGTTCTTGTAATCCTCCGCCTTGATTTCCGGAATGGTAATCGGCGGCATGCCGCCCGCCTTCAGCCCATCGGGGTCCAAGGTATCGTCAACCGTGCCGGTGGCCGTGATGTCGCCGCTGATGTCCTCGGACCCGCCACCGGTGACGTTGCCGTTCGCATGGACGTTACCCTCGTTGCCGCCAACGGTGATATTGCCGTTGATGTCCAGGTTGCCGCCGACCAGGATCGCGGGATTCGACAGGATCGTGGTGTTGGTCGGGGGAATGGCGCCAGTGGCGACCGACTGCAACACGCGCATGATGGTGACGGTCGTGCCTCGCGGGCCGGTGCCAATCGCCCGCAGAATCAGGCGATCGTTCAGGCTCGTATAGGCGCTGCCGTCCTCGGTCATCTGGACCAGTTGCGGCGCCGACAGCGCCGCCATATAGAGCGACGAATCGTCGTCGTCGAGAATGGCCAGCGTGTAGGCGTATTGATCGCCGATCGTAAACGGGCCGTTGCCAATCCCGGGAATGACGCCGTTGTCGGCGTTGACCGCCGCCGCGGGGTCGTCGGCATCGACCAGCCCGTCGGCGCCGGCCAGCAAGTTGGTCGTCGTGTCGGCGATGATCTGCTCGATCGCCCGGTTCAATCCCGCCTCGGCGGCCGCGCGCGCCCCCGCATAGGTGAGCTCGTTCGAGGCCATGGCGATGTCGGTCTGGCCACTGAGCGTCATGCCGGTCGTCAGGCCCATCATCACCGCCAGCAGCAGCAGGACGATCACCAGCGCGATGCCTTTCTCCGAGCGAACTGCCGTGACGGGTGGTTGCATGGTCATTGGGGGCCTCGCTGCTGCCTTCATCAGAAATTTCGTCCGCGAATGCGCACTTCCTGGCTGAGCACGCGGGTGACGGGCTCGCCGGTGATGGCGTTGAGCGTTCGCGTACGAATCGTTACCTGCGTTTCGACGTAAACGACGTTCAACGGATTGGCCGTGACGGCGCGCGCCGCATCGCGATAGATGAAGCGGAGATCCTCGATCACGGCGTCGGTGCGGATGGTGGCCGTCCCCCCCAGGTTGTTGTCGAGGAACGTAATGCTGTTGGCGCCGTGATCGAGGGACACGGTCACATCCTCGTTGGCCTGCGTACAGGTGCCGGACGGCCCGCCAAGCAGGCCGTCGGGCGGGTTCGAGTCGGTCTGCAAGCGGATGTCATCGTCGGCACCGTCGCCGTCAGGATCGAACACAATGGCGGCAAACGGGGTGCCGGCGGTCGGGCAGTCGGTCGTCGCCACGTTGTAGGGATTGTTGCCGGAGGCCCGGATCAGCCGGCTGACCCAGTCGAGCGCATAACGGCCCTCCTGCTCGGCGGCCGAACTCTCGATCTGCCGCCGGTAGCCCTCCTGCACCTGCGAGGTCAGCGCCACGGCACCGCCGAGCACGACCATCGTTACCATACTGGCGATCAGCAGCTCCACCAGGGTGAAGCCGCGGTCGTTGCCGAGCGTCGTGTGGATTAGCATGCGACCGGCAACCCCCTGATAATCGTCGTGAGATCGTAGGGTGCGGCCGTCCGGCGATCGGTCACATCCGGAATCACTCGAACGGTGACCTGCCGCAAGTTGAGGTCGCCGTCAGGGCCCTCGACCACCAGCCACCGGCGCCGGTAGCCCGGGCCATTGCCGGGCACGTCGTTGTAGTCGGTGACATCGGCGGTCAACGAACCACCGCAGTCCACCGATGGGTTGGTGGCAAAGCTCAAGGTGGTCAACTCGTCGACCTTGTCCTGCGCCAGGCGCACCGCCTGGGTCGAATTGCGGGAGAGCTGCTGGGTGCGCAGCGTGACCGCCATCAGTCCCGCGAGCGCCACCAGCCCGATCGTGCAGACCACCATCGCGACCACGGCCTCGACGAGCGTGAATCCACCTTCGCGCGAAGCGCTACGGCGGACAGGACCGCGCTCGTCAGTAGATGTTGCTGAAGGTGATCTGGCCGGTTGCGCTGACGGTGAGGGTTCTGGTCGCTGTGCCATATTGAACACTGATGGTTAACGGAATGGATTCGCCGATCGCGCTGAAGATGCCGCGCCCGCTGACCTGGAGCGCGGTCGCCGAAGCCGGGTCGTAGGTCACGCTCGTCGGCATCTCGATGGTGCCGGAATCGCCCTCGAGCGTCTGGTTGCAGCGGCCCTCGTCATCGTCAACCAGCGGGTCGCCGGTCATGATGAGGCTGCGCAGGCTGCCCGCCGCCGGGCAATCGAACACCACCCGGTACGTGGTGTTCTGGCTGATTGCCTGGAGGCGCGTCTGCCGGACCGTGCCGCCGATCTGCTCCGACGCGGTCCACAGCCGGTTGCGCGCGTTCGACTCAATGAAGACGGGAACGGCAATCGCTGCCGTGACGCCAATGAGCCCCACGACGATGACCGCCTCGATCAGCGTGAAACCAAGTTCTGAACGCACGCCCCGGAGACAGCAAGGAATAGTCCAGCAGCGCGGTATCTCCATAACTCGTTGGTGGCAATGGCATTCTGACAACTGAAGGTCACTGGAGGCCCTTCGGTTTGTCCTGAAATAGCTCATTTGATTACGGAAGTGTCGACTGGGCCGGGCCGTTCCGCCCGCTTTTCGACCGCGTCTATCGGCCATTTCGGCCACCTACTATAATGAAGGGCTTGATACGCGCCGGCGGAATGCTCTTATTACTTATCGGTCTTTTCGCAACACCGGCCGCTGCCCAGGAACCGCCCGCCTCGCCAGAAGCCGTGACTCGCGATGCGCAAGGCCACGCGACCCTGCGAACCACCAGGCTCACGGCGCCGCTCACGTTCGACGGCCGCCTCGACGATCCGATCTACTCCTCGGTGCCGGCGGCGTCCGGCTTCGTCCAGCAGGAACCAGCCGAAGGCGCGCCGGCCAGCGACAAGACCGAGCTCTGGGTGTTCTTTGACGATCAGAACATCTACGTCGGCGCGCGCCTGTGGGAGACGCATCCCGAACGGCGCGTGACGAGCGACATGCGGCGCGACGCCAGCAACCTGTACAACAACGACCACATCGGGGTGCTCTTCGACACCTTCGACGATCGACGTAACGGCTTCGGGTTCTCGTCGAATGCCCAGGGCGGCATGTTTGACTGGCAGGTCACCAACGAGCAGCCGAGCAACAACTGGAATGGCCTCTGGGACGTGAAGACGGCCGATTTCGACCGGGGCTGGACGGTCGAGTTCGTGATCCCGTTCCGGTCGATGCGCTTCAAGGAGGGCAGCCGCGAATGGGGCGTGAACGTTCGCCGCATGGTCCGCTGGCGTAACGAGTTGACCTTCCTGTCGCAGGTACCGGTCGAGTGGGGACGCCGCGGGCTGTCGAAGGTATCGTCGGTGGGCACGCTCGTCGGCCTCGAGTCGCCGACCAGGCTGCGGAACCTCGACGTCAAGCCCTACGCGCTCGGTTCGAACACGACCAACCGCCGGACAGCGCCGCCGCTCGCGAGCCACGGCGTCGGCGAGTTCGGCGTCGACGCCAAGTGGGGCATTACCCAGTCGGTCGTCACCGACTTCACCTACAACACCGACTTTGCCCAGGTCGAGGATGACGAAGCGCAGGTCAACCTGACGCGCTTTAGCGTGCTGTTTCCCGAGAAGCGCGACTTCTTTCTCGAGGGCCAGGACGTGTTCAACTTTGCCGGCGCCGGCTCGAACCAGGGCGGGGGCGGCCAAGGGCCGACCGCCATCAACATGGGGGGTGGCGGCGGCAGCAGCGTCACGCCGATCGTGTTTTTCAGCCGGCGCATCGGCCTGCAGAACAGCCAGGTGGTTCCCATCCGGGGCGGCGCCCGCCTGCTCGGTCGCGGCAACGGTTTCCAGGTCGGGGCACTACAGATGCGTACGGAGGAGATTGCGGCCGCCGGCGCCCCCGCCAGCGACTTCTCCGTGGTGCGCATCAACCGCGACATCCTCAAGCGCAGCCGCGTCGGCGTGATCGCGACCCGGCGGGCGCCCCGCGCCTCGGGCGATGGCCAAGGCTACTCGTACGGGATCGACAGCAGCATCAACCCGCGCGAACAGCTGGCGATCAATACCTACTGGGCAGGAACCTCAGGCACGACCGGGTCGGCCAGCGACCGCAGCAGCTACCGCGCCAACGTCACTTGGAATGCCGACCAGACCGGGTTCCAGGCCGAGCACTTGTTCCTGGGCGACCAGTTCAATCCCGAAATCGGCTTCCTGCGCCGCACGGCATTTCGCCGGACCTATGGCCAGGCCCGCTATAGCCCGCGGCCCGCGCGCTGGACGACGGTGCGGAAGTTTTATTACGAGGCCAGCTATGACTACTTCGAGGATCGCGACGGCCGGCCCGAGTCGCGCGAGGCACAGGCGGCCTATCGCATGGAGCTGTCGAGCGGCGACCAGTGGGCGGGCGAGTACTCGCAGGCGTTCGAACACCTCGCGGCGCGGTTCCAGGTGACGCCCGGCGTCGTCGTGCCGGCCGGCGACTATCGGTTCCAGCAGGCCAAGCTGCTCTTCACGAGCTCGCCGCAGCGACGCATCTCGGGGACCCTGGCGCTCACCTACGGCGGCTTCTACGGGGGCACGCTGCAGGAATTGACCTGGCGCGGCCGGGTCGAGTTCGGCCCGCGCTTTTACGCCGAGCCGACGGTCTCGCTCAATCTGTTTGCGACACCGTTCGGCGACGGCGACTCGAACATCGTCAGCTCGCGCCTCACTTACACGCTGACCCCGCGGATGTTCGCGTCGGCGCTGGTGCAGTACCAGTCGGCCAGCGGCACTCTCAGTGCGAACGCGCGGTTCCGCTGGGAGTATCAACCCGGCAGCGAGTTGTTCGTGGTCTACAGCGACGGCCGAAACACCACAGGCCCCGGTTTTCCAGAGTTGGACAACCGGAGCCTGGTGGTGAAGGTGACGAAGCTGTTTCGGTTCTAATCCGGCTAACGCCGGATACCACCTCAGCAATGTGGCGTCCGCCTTCAGGCGGACCTATTCCTCGAGCATGAACGGGTACTTGTAGTCGGTCGGCGGCGAGAACGTCTCCTTGATGGTCCGCATGCTCACCCAGCGGACCAGGTTCATCTTCGAACCCGCCTTGTCGTTGGTACCCGATGCCCGCGCCCCGCCGAAGGGCTGCTGCCCCACGACCGCGCCGGTCGGCTTGTCGTTGATGTAGAAGTTGCCGGCGGCGTTCTTGAGCGCGGCTGAGGCCTCGCGCACGGCCGCGCGATCCCGCGAGAACACCGCGCCAGTCAGCGCATAGGGGGAGGTGCGGTCGACGAGCGCCAGCATCTCGGTCCACTTCGCATCGTCGTAGACGTGCACCGACAGCACGGGACCGAAGATTTCTTCGCACATCGAACGATAGGCGGGGTCGCTGGCCTCGATCAGTGTCGGCTCGATGAAGTAGCCCTCGTCGCCCTGGTAGCCACCGCCCTGGATCACCGTCGCGTTCTTCTTGGCATCGTCGAGGTAGCCGCCGATCTTGTCGAAGGCCTTCTTGTCGATCACGGCGCCCATGAAGTTGCGGAAATCGCGGACATCGCCCATCTTGATTTCCTTCATCATCGCGACCATGCGATCGCGGATGTCGTGCCAGCGCGACTTCGGCACGTACATGCGGCTGGCGGCGGAGCACTTCTGCCCCTGGTACTCGAACGCGCCGCGCACGGCGGCCACCGCAACCGCCTGTGGATCCGCCGAGGCGTGCACGACGATAAAGTCCTTGCCGCCGGTCTCGCCGACCAGGCGCGGGTAGCCGCGGTACTTGCCCAGGTTCTGGCCGACGCGCTGCCACATGCCGTTGAACACGGCGGTGCTGCCGGTGAAGTGGATGCCCGCCAGCTCCGGGTGATCGAGCAGCACGCTGGAAATCTCGACGGCGTTGCCCGGCACGAAGTTGATGACGCCCGGCGGCAGGCCGGCCTCCTCGAGGAGCTTCATCACGTAGTACGAGCTCAACATCGAGGTGCCCGCCGGCTTCCACACCACGGTGTTACCCATCAGCGCAGGCGCGCCGGCGAGGTTGCCGCCGATGGCGGTGAAGTTGAACGGCGAAATGGCGTACACGAAGCCTTCAAGCGGCCGGTACTCCATCTGGTTCCACACCGCGTGATTGCTGTCGGGCTGCTCCGACAGCAAGTCCTGTGCAAAGGCGACGTTGAAGCGCCAGAAGTCCACCAGTTCTGAGGCTGCGTCGATCTCGGCCTGGTAGGCGGTCTTCGACTGGCCGAGCATGGTGGCGGCGACGATCGTCGAGCGCCACGACGTGGTCAGCAGCTCGGCGGCACGCAGGAACACCGCGGCGCGATCCTCGAAGGACCAGCTGGCCCATTCCTTGCGGGCCGCAAGCGCCGCATCCACGGCCTGGCGCACGTGATCAGCCGAGGCCTTGTGATAGTTCCCGAGCACATGCCCGTGCTTGTGAGGCATGACGGAGCGCTCGGTGGCGCCGGTCCGGACCTCCTTGCCGCCGATCACGAGCGGAATGTCGACCGTTTCGCCGGCCATGGTGGCCAGCCGGGCCTTGAGCTCGGCACGAGCCGGCGTGCCAGGCGCGTAGCTCAGGTTGGGGTCGTTTTCGGGGCGGGGAACCCGGCGGCGGCCGGAAATGACGTCAGACATGTGCGCTTCCTTTGAAATGAGGGCGAACCCCTATTCTATCGAAGGGCGTTACAATTTGCCGTGGCGGTGTGCCGGCTCAGGCTCCTGTTCGTGGTCGGGACGCTCGCGGTGCTGACCACACCCGCGGCCGCGCAGCCCCCCGTCGACCTGTCCACCGGCTGGTCCACCGTAGCGCAACGCGCGCGGGTGGAAGCGCAAAGCGCGAAGGTGGAGCCGACAGCGCTCGTGTTCGGCGGCGACCGAGAGTTCCCCCCTTACGAGTATCTCGACGAAAGCGGCACCCCCCAGGGCTTCAACGTCGAGCTGATCCGCGCGCTGGCGCGCGAGGCCGGCGTGGCCATCGAGATCCGGCTCGGGACCCGCGACGAGCGCGTCGCTGCCTTCGAGTCCGGCCAAACCGACGTGATGTTCCTCTCGTACTCGGACGAGCGTGCGGCCCGTTACCAGTTGCTCGACCAGACGTGGACGCTCTCGCAGGTCATCATGATGCGCCCGGGCCTGCCCCACGACCCGCGCGGCCTCGACGACCTGTGGGGCGTGCGGGTCGCGGTCGACCACGGCTCGATCAACCACCGGCTGCTCGCCGCCCTGCCCGAAGCGCGACGGCCCGCGCTGCAAGTGGTCGCCACCCGGGGAGACGCGGTCCGCGCCTTCGAGCGCGGCGAAGTCGACGGGGTGGCCGGCAACCACCTGACCCTCAGGATCCTGATGGGGCCGCTGGCCGACGACGCCGAAGAGGTGCCGTTGCTCTCTCGCCCGTATCAAATGGCGGTGTTGAAAGGGCGGGACCTGGCGGTCGCGCCCCTGCGCGTCGCGCTCGATCGCCTCAAGGCCACCGGCGAGTTCGATCGCATTGTCGAAGCGCAACTGGGCGCGCCCAGGCGACGCACCTGGCTCGAGCGCTACTCCGCCATCCTCGGCCTGGCCGGCGGCCTGGCGCTGCTGCTCGTCGCCGGCGGCACGGCCTGGAACCGGTGGCTGCAGACACAGGTACGCGCCCGCACGCAGTCGGTCGAGCGCACCGAGCGCCGCTACCGCGACCTGGTCGACAACGCCAGCGACATGATCTACCGCACCGATCCGTACGGGCGGTTTACCCTCGTCAACCCGGTCGCGACCCGCATTCTCGGCTACGCCGAAAGCGAACTGCTGGCGATGAAGTACTTCGAGCTGATGCGGCCCGACTGGGTGCCGCGCGCGATGGCGTTCTACGAGCAGTCGGCCAGGGCCCGCGAGGCGTCGTACCTGGAGTTTCCGGTCAGGCGGAAAGACGGCACCGAGATCTGGGTCGGCCAGCACGTGCGCGCGATCCTGGCGGCCGGGCAGATCGAGGGCTACCAGGGCATGGCCCGGGAGATCACCGACCGCGTCAACGCCCAGGCCGAACTGCGCGCCGAGCGCGATTTCGTGTCGGCGATTCTCGACATGGCGCCGGTGCTCGTGACGGTGACGGATCAGGCCTCGCGCCTGGTGCGCTTCAACCGCGCGTGCGAGCAGCTGACCGGCCTCGCCGCCGAACAGGTGCTGGGCCAGCGGTTCTGGGAACTGCCGGTCCTGCGCGAGCAGGACCGGGCCGGCATGCGCGAGCGGATCGCCGGCTACGCCGAGAGCAGCGCGGCGACCCGCGTGGACGGCATCTGGATTGACCACGCGGGCGCGCCGCGCATGATCGAGTGGGCGATCGCGCCCCTGCGCAGCCGCGAGGGACATCCGGCATTCGTCATCGCCATCGGCATCGACGTGACGGCCACCCGGGAGCTGGAGGGCCTGAAGTCGCAGTTTGTGTCGATGGTCAGCCACGAACTGCGGACGCCGCTCACCTCGATCCGCGCCTCGATGCAGCTGCTAATCGCGGAAGAGATGACCGGCAGCAAGGACGGCGACCAGCTGGTGCGGGTCGCGCTCGCCAACACCAATCGCCTGATCCGCATCGTCAACGACATTCTCGACATGTCGAAGATCGAGGCCGGCGAGATGACGGCAGCCCTGAAGCGCACGCCGCTCGGGCCAATCATCGAGGACTCGGTACGAACGGTCGAGGGCTTCGCCCGCAGTGCCGGCGTGACCATTACGAGGCCGGCCGGCGACCTGGGCGAGGTTACGGCCGACCACGGGCATTCCATCCAGGTGCTGGTCAACCTGCTCTCGAACGCGATCAAGCACGCCCCGGCCGGCTCGCAGATCGAAGTATCAGCGCAGCGCGAGGGTGCCATGATGGCGATTGCCGTCCGCGACCACGGCCCCGGGATCCCGGCTCACAAGGTCGCTTTCATCTTCGAGCCGTTCACGCAGCTGGACGGCAGCGACAGGCGCCGGATTGCGGGAACGGGCCTGGGGTTGACGATCGCCCGCGCGCTCGCCGATAAACAGGGCGGGGCCATTCGGGTCGCCTCGCGCGAGGGCGACGGCGCGACCTTCACGCTCACCCTGCCGATCGCTTAACCGGCGACCGAGAGGTCGTTTAGTGGGCGACGACGATGTTGCGCCACTTGCCCTGCCGGAATCGCATGACCGTCAGCACGCAGCGGGTGAAGTGGCCCAGGACGATCGCGAGCCAGATGTCGCCGGCCTGCAGCGGACGGGTCGCCTGGATCAGCGTGCACATGCCGATCGGCACCGCCACCTGCGAGGCCAGCGTGATGAACAGCGGGCTGCGGGTGTCGCCGGTGCCCTGCAGGCCGCCGGTGTAGGTCAGCGCGAGCGTGATGAAGAAGCCCGACACGGCGAGGTACTGGAGCAGTTGCTGGCCAAGTGCCGCCACCGCCGGTTCGGTGGCGCCGAAGGCGCCGAGCAGGACCTGGGGAATCGTCACGAACAGGATCCCGACGAACGCGGCCACGGCCAGGCCGATCCGCGAGGCCGCGTGCACACCCAGCATGGCGCGCTCGGGGTGGCCGGCGCCGAGGTTCTGCCCGGCAATCGTCGCGGCGGCGCCCATCAGGCCCACCGAGGTCCACGTGATCATCGAAAACAGCTCGGTGTAGCCGATCGTGAATGCGGCCTGGGCCGCCGCGCTCTGCGGCAGCGAGCCGATGTAGCGCAGCATCAACACGCCGGCGACGTTCATAGCAATGCCCTGCACGCCGGTGGGCAGCCCGAAACGAAACAGCGAGCGGATGATGGTCCAGTCGGGACGCCAGTCCATGTGGCGCGACACCCGGAACACCAGCCGGCCCTTGAACAGCTGGTAGAGCGCAAACGCGCTGACCGAACTCGAGGCGATGGCGGTGCCGAGCGCGGAGCCGGCGGTGCCGAGCGCGGGGATCGGGCCGAGTCCCGGGATCAGGATCAGGTTGAAGATGACGTTCAACACCGTCATGGTCACGCCGAGCCGAAGCGGCGTCCTGGTGTCGCCGGCCGCGCGCAGCGCCGAGGTCAGCATGAAGAACGACAGCATGCCGAAGCTCAGGGCGAAGTTGATGCGGAGGAACGGCAACGCCAGCGCCCTGACCTCGCCCGAGGCGTTGACCATCTCCAGCAGGTACGGCGCCGCGAAGTACCCGACCGGCCCCATCACCGCGTACATGGCGATGGCCGTCAGCAGCGCCTGCTGGACGGTCTTGTTGACCCGGTCGACGTCGCCGGCACCGACGAAACGCGCCACCAGCACGGCCTGGCCGGTGAACAGCGAGGCAATAAAGACGATCACGACCAGGAAGATCTGCCAGCTGACCCCGATGGCGGCGTTGCCGGCATAGCCAATCAGGTGGCCCACCAGGATGTGATCGACGACGCCCTGCAGGCCGGCGATCACGTTTTGGAGCATGGTCGGCCACGCCAGCTTCCAAACGGCGGGACCAATGGGGCCTTCGACGAGCGACCGATCGAACGGCGACTTCTTCTGCTGAATCGGGTCAGACATCGAGTTCGACGGCGTCCTCGGCCCGGTCCATGATGAAGCGAAACCGCGCCGACGCATCCTTGCCCATCAATTCGTTGATCACACGGTCCGTCACCAGCTGGTCGGCGACTTCGACCTTCAGCAGCCGCCGCGTCCGCGGGTTGAGCGTGGTTTCCCACAACACCTTCGGCATCATCTCGCCGAGGCCCTTGAAGCGGGTGATCTCGGGGTTGGCGCGCCCGGTCCTGGTCTTGAGGATCTGCTCCTTCTGCTGCTCGTCGAGGGCCCAGAAGGTTTCCTTGCCGATGTCGATGCGATAGAGCGGCGGCTGCGCCAGGTAGACGCGGCCCGCGGCCATCAGCTGCGGCAGGTGCCGGAAGATAAACGTCAGCAGCAATGTCGCGATGTGATGGCCATCGGAATCGGCGTCGGCCAGGATGATCACCTTGCCGTAGCGCATGCGGTTCAGGTCGAAGGTCTTGCCGACCCCGCACCCGAGAGCCGTCACCAGGTCGGCCAGCTCCTTGTTCTCGAGCACCTTGGCGGTGGACACGCCCTCGGTATTCAAGACCTTGCCGCGCAGCGGCAGGATTGCCTGGCGCGCGCGGTCGCGGCCCTGTTTGGCCGAACCGCCGGCCGAGTCGCCCTCGACCACGAACAACTCGCTCGTGATCGATCCGGGATTGGTGCAGTCGGCCAGCTTGCCCGGCAGGTTGACGCGACCGGCAGTGGGGCCCTTGCGCACCACTTCCGACGCGGCCGCCCGGCTCGCCTCGCGGGCCCGCGCCGACAGGATGATGCGCGCCACGATCGCCTCGGCGATCGACTGGTTGTTGTTCAGCCAGTGCTCGAGGCCGGGCCGCACCAGGCCGTCGACCGCCGACATCACCTCGGGGTTGTTCAGCCGGTCCTTGGTCTGGCCCTGGAACTGCGGTTCCTGGATGAACACCGACAGGATGCCGGTGAGGCCTTCGCGAATGTCCTCGGCGCTGAGCGTCACGCCCTTCGGCGACAGGTTGTGCGTCTCGATGTAGTTGCGGACGGCCTTGCCGAGGCCCGCGCGAAACCCGTTCTCGTGGGTGCCGCCCGACGCGGTGGGAATGCCGTTGACGTAGCTGCGCAGGCTCTCGTCGGTGGCCTCGGTCCACTGCAGGACCAGTTCCAGCTTGGTGGCGCCATCCTTCTCGAGCGTGAACGGCGCCTCGTGCACCGGCTTGGCGTGGCGCTCGCTGACGATTTTCTTGAGGTAGTCGACCAATCCTTCTGCGTGCTGGAAGACGTCCTTGTGGCCGGTGGTCTCGTCCTCGAACGTGACCTTGACGCCGCGATGCAGGTAGCTGGCGACTTCCAGCCGCTCGCGGATCAGCGCCGCCTCGAACTCGACCTTCGGGAAGATCTGCGGGTCGGGCCTGAAGAACACGGTGGTGCCGCTGCCGCGGGCCGGGCCGACCTTCTTCAGGCTGCCTTGCGGCTTGCCTTGCTTGAAGGTCATCTCGTACTGGTGGCCGTCGCGCCGCACTGTCGCCACCAACTCGCGCGACAGGGCGTTGACGACGCTCGCGCCGACGCCGTGCAGGCCGCCGGCGGTCTTGTAGTTGCCGGCCTCGAACTTGCCGCCGGCGTGGAGCACGGTGAAGATCACTTCGAGCGCGCTCTTCTTGGTCTTCGGATGCGCGTCGACCGGGATGCCGCGGCCATCGTCTTCGACGGTGATCGACGAGCCATCCTTGTGCAGCGTGACGCGGATGTTCGACGCATGACCGTTCATGGCCTCGTCGATCGAGTTGTCGAGCGTCTCCCAGACGAGGTGGTGTAGTCCGGTGCTGCCGACGCCGCCGATGTACATGCCGGGGCGCTTGCGAACGGGCTCGAGCCCTTCGAGAACGGTAATGTCTTTTGCGGTGTAAGTGGTGGCCACGCGAAGGACGATTATAGAGGAACCTGAAGCGCGCTCCAGGTTCCTCGAGGTTTACTACGCCTTCTTCTTGCGAGGCGCGGCTTTCTTCTTCTCGGCCTTCGCGGCTCGTGGAGGCAACCCTTTAGGGTTGCCTGACGCGGCCTCGGCCTTCTTCGCGCGTGGCGCCTTTCTGGCCTTGGCGGCGGTCTTCGGCGTCGCGGCGACGTTGCCGTCGACGTCAACCGGCTCCGCGATCGGCTCGGCCACCACCGGCGGCAGCGGCTCGACCAGCGGCGACGGCTCGAGCGACTCGAGCGGCGGCTGCGGGTTGTTCACGACGAGGCCCCACCCGTGCGGCACCGTCGCGCGCGCGGTGGCGCCGTTGGCGAACACGCGCAGGCCACCCTGGCGGTCGCGTTCGAGCCGCAGGATGCCGTCCTTCTGGCACGCGCGCATCAGGTCGGCGATCGAGCCGTAGCGGCGCTCGTCAAAGTCCGGTTGCGCGGCCTTCAGGAACTGCTTGAACTGCCGCGGATACATGGGCCAGCGCGGCGGCGTGGCCGCCTCGGCCAGGAGCCGGCGCACCAGAGCGACGCCGTCGCCAAGCGAGGCCGGCTCGGTCGGCGCCGGACGGGTTTCCTGCTCGTCGTCCAGCTCGGCGCCGCCGGGACCGGAGTCGGCCTGCTCCAGCAGTTCGCGCGCGGCGCGACGGCCGGCTTCACGCGACGCCGAGATCGACTCGCTGGGCAAATCCGGGACCAGCGTCGGAGCGGGCGCGGGCAGCGCGTCCACGGCACCCGGGTCGCCCTCGTTCAATTCCACCAGCGTGCTGCGGCCCTGGTGCTTCAGCGTGACAATGCCCTGCTTGGCCAGCTTGTCGGCAAAGTCGCGGAAGCTGCCGACGCCGTAGTCGCGTTCCGAGAACGACGAGTCGAGCTGCAGCAGCGTGCTCTTGAGCAGGCCCAGTTGCGGCGAGACCTCGCGGTCGGCCAGCACCTTGAGCGCGCGCTTGACGAGGGCCACCGACTGCTCGATCGGCTGCGTGCCGCTGCCCTGCTGGCGCGGCTGCCGCTCGCCGCCGCCGCTGCCGCGCTCGGGCCGCGGCTGGCTCGGGCGGCGATCGGGCACGACGTTCTCATAGGCAATGAACTCGGTGCAGTTCTTCTGCATCACCTGGCTGGTGAAGGCGCGGCCGCCGACCACGAACACCTTGCGGTCGTACTGCTTCAGCTTCTCGACCAGCGTGATGAAGTCGCTGTCGCCGCCGACGATGACGAAGGCGTTGATATGGGAATGCGTGAACGCCATTTCGAGGGCGTCGAGCGCGAGGTTGATGTCGGCGCCGTTCTTATCGCCGCCGGGCGTCGGCACGCGCTGCACCAGGCGCACGGCGTGCTGGGCCATGGCGCGGCCGTAGTCGCCGGAGCGCTTCCAGTCGCCGTACGCGACCTTGGTGATGATCTCACCGCGTTCCTTGATCGCCTCGAGCACGGCGCCGATATCGAAGGGCAGCCCAAGGGTCGTCTTCACGCCGATTTCGACGTTGTCGAAATCGATGAACACGGCAATCTTCAGTCTTTGATCTGACATGTAGTTTCGTTACTTTCGAATTAGAGAAACCTTGGGGGCGTGGAGGCTTGGCGCGTAGCCGGAGTGGCTAAAGGTTGCGAGCCACCAAGTCTGCAGGCTTCCGAGGGGTCACCCAGGGAGGTGTCGCTACAGTATACCTGTCGGCACGGTGGTTGCAGTAAGGAATGGTGGAGTAGTCAAATGAAGTCAATGTGCACACGAAACCGGACGCTTTTCGCCGCAATGCTCGCCCTGAGCGTGTGGATTGTGCCCGGCGCGCCGGTAATTTCGGCGGCGGCGGCGCAGAAGCCGGAAGTCCAGCGGCTTTTCCAGTCGGGCAGTTACGAGCAGGTGGTCGAAGCCGCGCGTGACGGTGACCCCGCGTCGACCTACCTGGCGGCCCAGGCGTTGCTCAAGCTCAACAACCTGGAAGGGGTGGCCGCCGAGTTCGCGCGCCTCAAGGGGAACGGTCCGGCTTGGAGCCTCGTCGGCGAGTCGGGCGAAGCGCTCGCCGCCAACGACGAGGGCCGCGCGGTCGAGCTGGCGCGCCGGGCCACGGAAACCGACGGCGAGAACCCGTTCGCGTTCTATCAACTCGGGCTGTCGGCGAGCAAAGGCCGCGACTGGGGCGGCGCCACGGCGGCGTTCAACCGCGCTCTCGAGCTGAAGCCCGACCTGGCCTACGCGCATTACTACGCGGCCCTCGCGGCCCAACGCCAACGACAACTGCCGAAGGCGGCCGCGCACTTCGAGGCGTTCCTGCGCCTTGCGCCCGAAGCGCCCGAACGCCAGGCAGTGCAGGCGATCATGCGCAGCCTGAAGTAGTACCAGAAGGCCAGCACTTCAGTGCTGGCAGAACTAAAGTGCTGCCCTTCTGGTTAGAAGATGTGCCCAATCCCGAAGTACCAACGGCCTCCGCTGAGGCTGTTGGGCTTCCGGGTCGAGGTGGTCGGGAATTCCGAGGCGGGAATACCGAAATCCACGCGCAGCATCCCGACCGGCGTCGAGAAGCGAAGTCCCCCGCCGTAGCCGATCTTCAGGGCGCTCCAGCTGAACGCCTGGTCGATCCCCAGCAGGTCTCCCGCATCGACAAAACCCACGCCGTTGATCCATCGATAGATCGGAAAGCGCACTTCCTGGTTCAGCACCAGCAGCGTTTCGCCGCCGAGCGGCAGGCCAAAGAAGTCGCGCGGACCCAGGCTGCCTTCGCCGTAGCCGCGCACGCTGGTCGCACCGCCGGCGTTGAAGCGGGCGCTCGGCAACAGCGGGTCGGGCCCAAACTTCTTGCCCCACTGGAGGCGCGATGCCAAGACGACGCGGCCGAGGGGTGCGAACGCGTACTGCTGCACCAGCAGCTTGCGATTGCTGACGTCGGAACCGAGCCACGACGCCGCATGATCGAGCGATGCCGACGAGAACGTGCCCCTGACCGGCGCCAGCGGATCATCGCGGCGGTCCCACAGCGCGGCGCTGCTGAGCGAGGCGAGGTTGCTGACAAAGTCGAGCGGCACCACGTCGTTGCCGGGCTCAGGGTCGTAGGTCCGCGATCGCTCGAAGCGGTAGCCGTAGACCACCTGCAGGCCGCGCGGCCGCCAGCGCTGGTCGGCGCTGAAGCCCTGGACGTCGTTGATCGCGACGATCTCCTGCCCGCCATCGTCGCGAATGTGATCGCGCGAGTAGAACCCGTACAGACTGGACCGGGCGCGCCAGCCGAACAGCCGTGACGTCGCCAGGAACAGCGTCGCGTCCTGGCGATCGTACTGATACATGCCGAACGCGCCGAAGGTGAGGGCGCGGCCGAACAGGTTCGGGTTCTTCAGCTCGGCCACCACGCCGGCATTGCGGGTGCTCGTGAACTCATCCAGCTCGAGTTCGCGGTTGCCTTCCAGCTGAAGGCCGTAGCGGAACGTCCACTGGGGGTACTCCTGCACCACCACCACGGCCTTCACCGGCTGGACGCCATCGACCGCCTCGCCAACCGGCACGGCCTGGACGTCCACGAGCCGGAACACGTTGGTGTCGTACAGGCGCTTGCGCGCCACCGACCACTCGTCGAGATCCACCGGCTGGCCCAACTCGAAGCGCAGCGCGCCGGTGAGCACGTCGCCGCGCGTGATCTCGAGACCGCTCGTCTCGACCTCCTGCAGCACCTGCTGCGGCCCCTCCGTGATCGCGAACGTGAGGCGGACGGTGTCGTCGCCCGCCACTTCCGGCAGCACTTCGACGTCGGCCGCATTGAAGCCGTCTCGCCGGTACTGCTCCTCCACCCGGACGCGGGCGGCGCTGACCTCGGTGGCCACGTACGGCGCGGGGGTCGGCATGACAGCCACCTTCTGGATGGCCGCGAGGCGGCGCTCGGGCACGCCCTCGAACTGGACACTCGTCACTTGCGTCTGCGGACCTTCGACAATGGTGATGGGCAGGACGCCGGTGTCGCCGTCGATGGTCAACGGGCCGCCCGTCACCCGGGCCTTGAGATACCCGGCCTCGTGGTAGGCGCTGACCAGCAGTTCCTCAACCGGCGTGCGGTTGAGCCACGCATCCACGTCCAGCCCCTGCGCGACGATCGCGTCGAGCAGCCGGTCCCCAGCGAGCGCCTGCTGACCGGTGACCCGAATCTCGCGGCTGCTGACCCGCACGCCCTCGGTCACCTCGATCGTCAGCCGCTTGGTGTCGGGCAGCGACCGATCGACCGTGCCCACCACGACGCTGCCGAGCTCGTTGGTGCCGACCAGGTAGCGGCGAACCCGGTGCGTGAGATCGTCGATCAGGAACTGGTCGAACGCGTTGCGGTGCCAGGCCTCCTCGAGTTCAGCGGTGAGGCTCGCCGGCAGCGTCGTGCCAACGATGGCGAGTTCCGTGCGGGGGCCGCGATCGACCGTGTACTCGACCGTCACGGTGCCTGACCCCGGCACCTCGACGCGGCGGGTCCGTACGCGCGCCTCGAAATATCCCTGGGCCTTGAAGCGATCGCGCACCCGGTCGACATCGCGCTGCAGCACCAGAAAATCAAAATCGTCGCCGGGGCCGAGGGCGATCTCGGCGCGCACCTCCCGCTCGATGGCGGGCTCGACGCCGGCAAACGCGATCGCCGCGACCGTGGGCTTCACGCGCAGTTCCGCGGGCTTGCGCCCGACGCCGCCGCCAAACGTCACCTGGTGCCGAATGCCGAGGCTCGCCGTGTCGTCGTCACGCGACAACGCGCGAATCTCGATCGTCGGCGTGACGTAGTAGCTGATGACGAAGGTGGTGTTGCCGCTCTCGCGCAAGTTCTGCGACACCGTGAACTCGACCTGCCGGCTCAACCGCTTCGACAGCGTCAAGCGCGTGGTCGGGTCGGTGCGGTCGTTGCCGACGAGCGACGGGTCGTCGCGGAAGTCGGGATCCTCGAAGTCGCCGCGTTCGACGCGGAAGGTGTCGAGGCCGATAGCTCGCCCGGTCACGCCCAGCAGGTCGGCCGACAGGAGCGTGAGCGCCGTGCCGGTATTGGTCTGGCCCAGTAGTTGTGCCGCCAGCTCGCCCGGCGTGCTCGACCCGTCTTCCGAGGTGAGGTCGATCGACGGTCGTTCCAGCGTGCCGGTCAAGGTGAGGGTCGCCGTGTCGCCACCGCCAAGCGGCGCCTCGGCGACGATATTGAACTCGGGCCGGATGCGGCGGAGATCGGTGAACGAGATGTCGCCGCGGGTCAGGCGGAAAGTGCGGCCGGCCAGGAAGATCTCGCCACCTTCGCGCAACGTGATCCGTCCGTCCATGCCGGGCGCCGCCGCGGTGCCGGTGACGCGAACGTTGACGGCCGCGCCGAGCCGGCCATAGTTATTGTCGACGGTCAGGTCGTCGCTGGTCGTGACGTTCAGGTTCAGCCGGACGCGATCGAGGTACGGCTGTTGTGGCGTGGGCGAGACCGGCAGGGTGGCGCGGCGGGCCAGCGCGGTGAGGGTGATGGTGTCGGTATAGGCGCTTTGCAGCACCCGGATATCGCCGGTCACGATCGGCCCTTTCGGATCGGGGCGAAACGTGATCAGCGCGTCGACCTCGCTGCGGAGTCCGGCAATCAGCTCAATCGGCACGCCCTGGGCCTGGATGTTGACGGCGCCGTCGAGCGCGTCGACGCCCGATCCCTGCAGCGATCCGTCCAGGCTGAGCGTGCCACCATTGGCGAGACCGCGAATGCCGTCGAGCACCACCCGCTGGCCGTCGAGCAGGATCAAGCCGTTGAGGCCGGAGAGCACCAGGCGTGGTTCCGCGATCGCGACCTCCGCGTCCCGCAGGCCCACCTCGCCGTTGAACAGCGGGCGCGACACGGTGCCGCCAATCACGGTGTTGAGGTTGGCGTTGCCGTCGAACGCCAGCGTGCTGACGAAAGCCGACAGCACGCGCAGGTCAACCAGGCCCTGGACCGACAGGTCGAGCGGCGGGTCCTCGGCGGCAAAGCCCACTGACCCGTCAATCACCAGCGGGTTGTGCGCCACCGACCACGAGATATCGGCCACCGCCAGCGTGCCGCGCGCGAACTCGACCCGCGAGGGCCGCTGCTGCTCGACCGGGATGCCGGAGAACGTGAACTTGGCGGCATCGACGGTGAGCTCTCCGGCGACGGCGGTGAGTGCGAGGACCGGGACCTCGGCCCGGGCGGTAGCGGCGAAGCTGCCCACCACGCCGCCGCTGGCGACATCGCCGGAGAGCCGTGACACGGTCAGCGCCTCGCCCTGCAGCACGGCCTCGACGTTCAGGTTCGTGACCGCTTGCGGGCCACCGCCCCAGTTGAAGGTGCCGGCCTTGAGCGACAGGGTCGCGAGCGTGCCGGCGCGGCTGCCGTTTGACCGGAGGTCCAGCGACAGCGGGCCCGAGCCGTCGAAGGTGACCGGCACGCCGACCGCCCGGCCCATGCGGATGGCGTCCTGGAACTCGCCGCTGAACTGTCCCTGGAACGCACCGTCGAGTTTCGTGTTCCACTCGCCCGCTGCCGTCAACCGGCCCGCGCCGATGCGGACATCGAGGTCCGTCAGCGTCACCTCGTCGCCGCGCCACACCACGCTGGCCGGCGCGTTCACGCTCACGGGCACGCCGCCAATGCCGGCGTCGAGTTCGGTGAGGTTGACAATGGCCAGGCGGTCGCGGGCGTCGGCGAGCCGGCCCGAGGCGGTCACGCTGCCGCTGGCAAAGCCGAGGATCTCGGACGAGACGGCGTCGAGAAACGGCGACAACCGCGCCAGCTCCAGGCGGTCGAGCCCGGCGGTCGCGCGATAGTCGTAGGGCGAGGCGGTGGCGATGTCGGCGGTGACGAGCGCGCCGACCGACGGCAAGCGGACGACGACCCGCGCCTGGTCGCCCATTAGATCCGCGGTCAGGTCGCCGGCGCCGATCACCGTGCCGGCCTTGCCGCCGGTGAGCGAGAAGTCGACGCGGGCCTGGCCGCCTGGGCGCGCCGTGGTCCCGGTGCCGTCGAACTGCATCGAGAACATGGCTTGCGTGTCGTTGGGTGCCAGTACGCTCCCCTGCCAGGTCAGCCGATCGCCCTTGAGGTTGGCGGCATAGGCGCCCGTTTCCCAGGCGTAGCGCACGCGGCCGTCGAGGAAGCCGGCGCCCTGGCGCAGTTCGAGCGACGTGACGTCGATGTCGGCGGCCGTCACCATCGCCTTGGCAGTGGCGCTCGCGAGCGGCTGACCGGCCCAGGTCAGCGTCGTCCCGGTGATCGTGGTGTCGAGCGTGTAGTCGTCGAACGTGCCGCCCAGCAGGGCGGTGGCGCGCATCGGCCCGACGACCCGCCACGCCTCGGGCACGTCGGCCTGGAGTTCCTCGACGCGCGGCGCGTCGACGGTGAAACTCCCGCGCCACGTCTCGCCGGTGATGTCGGCAACGGCCTGGCCCCTGATCGTCGCCGTGCCGCGGCGGACGTCGATGCCCCTGATGTCGGCGCGGCGCGTGTCGGCGACCACGTGCGCGGCGGCTTGCACGCGCCCCAGCAGGGGCACCTCGACCGCGTCGCCGGTCACCTGCGTCTCGACCTGCGGCAGCTGGTAGGAACCTGCCAGGGTCATGGGCACGTCAATCGCGCCATGAACGTCGGCGGCGATCTCGGGAACGGGAAAGCCCAGCGTCGCCAGGCCTTGCGCCGCCGTGGCCACGTCGCTCACCCGCGCATGCGCGGGGCCGGTCATGGTGGACAGCAACGCGGACTCGCGGTCGATGCGGCCCGCCATGCGGCCCTCGATCGCGGCACCCGGCAACGTGTGATTGTGATCGAAGCGGTAGTCGTCGCCGACGATCGTCGCCCGGAGGGTGCCGGACATGGGCACGTGGTTGCGCGTGGCGCGGCCGGTCGCGCGGTTGGTGATCTCGAAGCGGCGCGGCTCGCCGAACTCGAAGGTGCCGCTGCCGTCGAAGCCGGCGGCAATGGCCCGGGGGGTGACGTCGGCCAGGTCGAGCGCGGTTTGCGCGTCGAGCGCCCGCCACGACGCGGTGGCCTTGCTGATCGCGGTGCCGCCCCAGGGCACGTTGAAGTCGGCGCGAATCTCGCCACCCGAGCGCGGCGTGATGGCCAGCGCGGTGCCCGAGAACGATTCGAAGGTGACCAGCACGGGGCCCGACAGCGTGAGCTGGCGTGCGCGGCCGACGGCCAGCGTGGTGCTTGACGCGCGCAGCGTCGTGACGACGTCGCTGGGCGGTCCGGTGACGGTGCCGTCGATGGTGACCAGGCCGCCGACCGGCACGGGCGGCGGCGGGACCCAGGTCGTGGCGTGCTCGAGATCGACGGTGCCCTCGAGGGTGAGGGCGAGGCGTGGCGAATCCAGCACGCGGTGGATCGTGCCGCTCAAGAAGGCGTTCAGTTCCGGCGAGACCAGCCGGGCGTCGGCCAACGTCAGGTCGGAACCATCGAAGGTCATGACGGTATCGAACGGGGCCATGGTCAAGATGCGCTCGCGCAGCCGCACGGCGAGCGGACCGCGCACGGCGAACGCGCCCTCGGCGCCGAGCGCGCCGCTCGTGAGCGCCGACTCGATCTGCGGAATCTTGACGCCCCAGTCGCGGACCATGTCGGCGTACTGCACGTCGAGGCCGCGCAGCGTCAGGCCGCGAAGGTCGAGGCGACGCGGTGTGTCCGGCGTGGGTTGTCCGGAACCCGGCGGCAAGTTGGTCACGCCGTTCTCGTCGCGAACGATGTCGACAATGGCGTGGTCGACGCGCAGGTGATCGATGGCGAAGCGGCCGCGGAACACCATCCACGGCAGCGTGACCTCGACGCGCTGGGCGACCAGGAACGGCCGGTCGTCGTGCCCTTCGGCCGCGAGGCGCACGTCGGTGAGCGTAATGCGGCGGGTCAGCGCGTTGTAGCTCAGGTCGTTCGCGCGGAGCACCAGGTCATGGCGCGAGACGAAATCGCCGGCCCACGCCAGGGCGCGGGTGCGGGCCCATGGGGTGTGAATGAGCAGCAGGGCGGCCACAATGACCACGGCGGCGATTGCCGCCGGTACGACCAGCCCCCGCCGCACCCAAACTCTCACAGTTCGATTCTAGTCCTGCAATTGAGGTACCATTCGCCGGTGGAGGATCAGCTCATGCGTATGAAGTCATGGCTCACGGTCGGCCTCGGCGCCGCCCTGAGTCTGGTGACGAGCGCGGCGGGCATGGCCCAGGCACCAGCGGCATTGAAGGTTGGTGACATGGCCCCCGCGTTCTCGGCGCCCGGATCGGATGGTAAGACCCACACGCTGGCCGAGTCGAAAGGCAAGCAGGCGGTGGTACTCGCGTGGTTCCCGAAAGCCTTTACCGGTGGTTGAACGGCCGAATGCAAGTCGCTCCGTGAGAGCGGCGATCTCATCCGGCAGTACAACGTCGCGTATTACATGATCAGCACGGACACGATTGAGGACAACACCAAGTTCGCGCAGATGCACGAGGCGGACTATCCCATCCTCAGCGATGTGACCAAGCAGATTGGCACCAATTACGGCGTTCTCGGTGTCACGGGCATGGCGCGGCGGTGGACGTTCTACATCGACCCGGACGGCAAGATCCTCCACATCGACACCGCCGTGAAAGCGGCGTCGGCGGGTCCCGACATGGTGGCGAAACTCGGCGAACTGAAGATCGCAAAGCGTAAGTAGAATCCGGCTTCAGCCGTAATAACTAAACCACGACCGACCTGGCCCGCAGCAACGGCGCGGCCAGGTCGGCCTCTCCCGCCACCGTGACGCGCCGTCCGAGCACCGTTCCCGCCAGCGCGTAATCGAACCTCCGCCACCCATCATCGGCCGCGATCGTGACCAGCAGGTCGGGCGCCGCCGGGCCATGCTATTCGGGGCGGGCTGTCGCCAAAGGTCTTGACACCACGGCCAGTCCCCCTTAATGTCCGCGGCGGATGCCCGGCTTCACTTCTATCAATCCATCGAACCCGAGGGAGTCAAACATGCGTCGAGTTGTCTTGTGCGCAGTAGTCCTCTGTGTGGCGTTATTCATCACGTCCCGGGAGGCCAGTGCGCAGGCCTCAATCGCGGGTGTGGTCCGCGACGGGTCGGGCGCCGTGCTGCCCGGGGTCACCGTCGAGGCCTCGAGTCCGGCGTTGATCGAAAAAGCGCGCACCGTCGTCACCGACGGGTCCGGGCAGTACCGGATCGTGGATCTCAGCCCCGGGCGCTATCAGGTCGTGTTTACCCTGGCCGGGTTCAAGACGGTGCGGCGCGAGGACGTGGTGCTCGAGGGTACCTTTTCGGCGCAAATTAACGTTGGACTCGAAGTTGGCGCGCTCGAAGAGTCGGTCACGGTCACCGGCGTGACGCCGACCGTTGACGTGACCAACAACCGCACCCAGTTCGTGGCCAACCGCGACATTCTCGATTCGATTCCCACGCCCATCCGCAACACGCCGGCCCGCGCGCTGCTGCTGCCGGGCACGGTGGTGACACCGAACGTCCTGGGCCAGTACAACATGAGCGTGCACGGCTCGAACAACTCCGACATGGTGATTGCCATCGACGGCCTGCGCGTCAACAACCTGTGCGGCAGCGGCCAGTTCAGCGGCTTTTACATGAACGACGCGAGCGTTCAGGAAGTCACCTTCACGACCGGGGCCGAGTCGGCGGAAATGCAAAACGGCGGGTTGCGGATCAACAGCATCCCGAAGGATGGCGGCAACCAGTTCTCGGGCACGCTGTTCGCCTACGGCATGAACGGCGGCTTGCAGGCGGACAATCGCTCCGACGAGGTGAAGGCCGCCGGCGTCCCGCAGCCCAGCATTGCCTATACCTACCAGATCAACCCGTCGTTCGGCGGCCCGATCAAGCGCGACAAGCTGTGGTTCTACTTCACCTACAAGTACGAGGACAACAAGACCTACGTCGCCAGCTCCGCGTTCGCCGACGGCAGCAAGGCGTATCGCCAGGCCATGGGCAACTACAGCGCCGTCACGAGATTGACGTGGCAGGCCACGCAGAAGGACAAGATTCGCTTCTATCTCGACCGCCAGTACAACGGCGAGTTCTACAACGGCTTCAATACGTTACCGACCACGTCACCCGAAGCCTCGACCGACGCGTTCGGGTTGGGCTGGGTGCCGCAACTCAAGTGGACGCAGACCACCACCAACAAGTTGTTGCTCGAGGCCGGCATCTCCTACTACACCCAGGACTACGAACAGAACTGCACGGACAGCGTGAAGCCCAGCGACCTGCCCCGCCTCGAACAGACCACCGGCCGGCTGACCGTAGCCTGCGGCAACACGATTCCGCCGTACACCAGCTGGACCAAGAGCTACAGCTCGGCGGCGTCGGCCAGCTACATCACCGGCTCGCACGCCTTCAAGACCGGCGTCACGGCGCAGTGGGGCACGAACGCGAGAACGTTCTCGTCGAACGGCCAGATCAACACGCTGGTGTTCAACAACGGCCTGCTCGGCGCCCCCGCCAGCGCCACCAACCCCGTGCCCTGCGTGGCGTTGCCCTGTCCGATCGCCGTCGCCGTGAGCAACGGCGCGACCACGGCTCAGCAAGAGGTCAAGAGCGACCTGGGCTTCTTCATTCAGGACACCTGGACGATGGACCGGCTCACGCTCAACCTGGGCGGCCGCTTCGACCACTTCAATGCGATGGTGCCGGCGCAATCGGCAGCGGCAAGCACGTGGATCCAGGCGCGTAATTTCGCCGAGATCAAGGACGTCCCCAACTGGAACGACTGGTCACTCCGCATGGCCGCGGCCTACGACGTGTTCGGCAATGGCAAGACCGCGCTCAAGGTGAATGCGAGCAAGTACATCGCGTCAGCCGCGGCCGGCTACGCCGCCATCTTCAACGGCATGACCTACTCGACGCAAACGCGCGCGTGGTTCGACCTCGACGGCAACAAGTCGCTGTTCGACTCGGCCGGCAACATCCAGTTCGGCGAGGTGTTCGGCGGCACGTCGAATTTCGGCGGCATCACCAGCCGGCCCGATCCGGACCTGCTGCGGGGCTACAACTGGGAATACAACGCCTCGGTGCAGCACCAGCTGATCGATCGCCTGTCGATGACGGCCGGCGTCTACCGGCGCCAGTTCTACAACCTGGATGTCACCGACAACACCAACCTGGCGGTCACCGACTGGTCGCCGTTCTCGATCACCACCCCGACCGATCCGCGGTTGCCGGCCTCAGGCTCGGCCATCACCATGCACTCGCTGAACCCGAACAAGGTCGGTGTCCCCACCGACAACCTGCGGACGTTCTCGGACATCAACACCTCGGTCTACAACGGGTTTGAGCTGAGCGCCAACGCGCGGTTTACCAAGCTGCTCCTGTTCGGCGGCATCACCACCGATCGGCGGGCCACGACCAGCTGCGACGAACGTGACAACCCGAACAGCGCGCGCTTCTGTGACGCCGTGCCGCCCTTCCGCACCACGTTCAAGATGTCGGCCGCGTACCAGCTGCCGTATGAGTTCCAGCTGAGCGGCTCGTTCCTGTCGCGGCCGGGGCCGAGCGTTGCCGCCAACTACACGGTGACCGCCGGTATCGCCGGCCGTCCGATCATCGGCTCGACCGCAGGTGCCACCACCATCGGGGTCAACCTGGTTCAACCGAGCACCGTGTTCCTGGATACTTTCAACCAACTCGACCTGCGTCTCGGCCGCACCTTCAGGATCGGCAGCCGCACCCGCATCCAGGGCTTCGCCGACTTCTTCAACATCCTGAACGCGGGCACCGTGACCCGGGTCAACGAAACGTATGGCGCCAATCCGGCGACCAACGCGTGGATGCGGCCGACGGCCATCATGGACGCGCGCTACGTCCGTTTCGGCATGCAGATGTCGTTCTAGGGAAGAGCCGGCCACCGAGGACACCGCGGACCCAGAGTCCTTGGTGTCCTCAGTGGCTCACTTGATTACTTTCACCTCGGCCGATCGCCGTACCGGCGACACATAGGCGCTGACCAGGCTCTCGTGGCCGTCGGCGCCAATCGCCGCCACTCCAAAGACAAAGTCATCAATCGACACGTTGGGCAGGGCGAACTGCGTCACGTTGCCAATCGTCTGCGAGCGCTGCCAGTCGTTCGACCAGGTGTCGCGCCAGTAGATGCGATAGGCCACGGCCCCGGGCGAGGGGGCCCAGCGCAGGTCGGCGTCGTAGCCCGAGGCACCGCGGCCGAGCAGGTTCTGCCCGCGTTCGCCGGTCACCTTCGGCGCCGGCGGCGCCAGGCCGAGCGCGGCCACGCCCGCGGCGTTGACCCGGGCGTTCTGCGCCAGATACGCAAAGTCGACGCCATCGATGGTGTCGCGGGCCGAGTGCTGCCTGCTGAAGTTCTCGTTGGCCTCGCGGAACACGATCGCGGGATAACCGGCCTGGGAGAACGACGACTGGTCGCTGCCGCGGCCAAACCGATCCTCGCGGGCCATCAGCCGAATCTGGTGCGACGGCACGTAGATGGCGGCGGTCTTCGCAATGTGCCGCGCCAATGACCGCGCCATTGAATCTTCCGGTCCCACCGCATATACGCGCACACTCTCGGCGTCGACCACGCCGTTGCCGCCGTGGCTGTTGCCGACGATGTCGTTGTTGAACAGGGCTTCGACGGTGGCCTTGGCGGCCACCAGGTTCTGGGCGTGCGCCGCGGACCCGATCAGGCCCTGCTCTTCGCCGGCCCAGCAGATGAACACCAGCGTGGCATCGAACTCGAGGCCGCTCTCCGCAAACACTCTCGCCAGCTCCATCGTCAGCACCGTGCCGCTGCCATCGTCGTTGGCGCCGGGGGCTTCGACGTCGTGATTGAACTCGGCGGTCGCCTGCGGGTTGGCGCCGGCGCCGGTGTTGAGGCCGGCCTGGCCGCGGTCGCCGAGGTTGAGCGAGTCGTAGTGGCCGCTGACGTAAATGCGGCGCGCCGACTTGCCGGGCAGCACGGCCATCACGTTGCGCAGGTCCACCTGGCGGGTGATACGCCCTTGCGGCGCAATCATATGGGTGTCGAACGACACCTGCAGGCGGGGACTCGACCGCTTCATCTCGTCGAGAATCCACTGGCGGGCGCCGCCAATGGCGCGGGTGGTGCCATCCTGGTTCGACAGCGTCTCGCGCGTGCCGAAGCTCACCAGCCGGGTCAGCAGCTGCTGCAGTCGCTCTTGCGAGACCGCGGCCACGATCGTCTGGACGCGTGGGTCGGCGTCGGGCCTGATCGGGGCCTGCGCGGCGGCCACGGCCGGGAGCGCGACAAGCACGGCGGCGATCATCGAGGTAGACAGCTTGAACGGTAATGGCGTCATGACTTCTCCGTAAGCGCACCGAGCTTGAGCACGGTGTTCCAGTTGCGGGCGGTGCCCGTGGTGCCGAGTTTCTTTTCGATCGCCGTGATGGTGAGCTTGGAACTGCCGATGCCATCCGGGTAGAGGAAGTAGGCGTGCCGGCCCTTCGCCTTGACGACCTCCCGGCCCTTGATGGCGTCCTGCAGGGCCTTGACGGCCGCCGGCGGCGCCGCGTCTTTCAGGCACATCAGCACGGTGTGACTGGGATCGCGCGTCGCCTCTTTCGGGAACGGGTTGTCGGCGATGGCTTGCTGCCACTCTGCACCCGTGCGGACGAAGAAGTCGGTCTGGAGACCCAGCTTCTTGGCCGCTGCGGTCTCGAGCAGGGTCTCCAGAGAGCCGGTGGCGCGGGCGGTGCTCTCGAACACCAGGTTGCCGCTCTGCAGCAGGCTTTGCGGATTCTGCAGGCCGAGCCCGGCCAGCAGCGCCTTCAGGTCGGCCATCGACACCTTGTTGTGGGAACCCAGATTGATGGCTCGCAGCAGACCGATATAGGTCGCCTTCATCTTGACTGGCAATTGTACTCAGCCCGCGGCAGAGAGCGGGCTCCGCGCTCCTTGCGGGCCGGAGGCCAAGCGTCGATAATCACGTCGACTTGGAGGGCCAATTGCGAAACACGCGCACTCGATTGCTTTCATCCCTTGCCGCCGCGGCCGTCGTCGCCGCCGTGCTGGCGCCGACCGCGGTCTACACCCAGCGCCGTACGGCCGTGGCCACCGCGCCGGCGTTGCCGGTCGCTGCCCCCGAAACCGTCGGGTTCACCGCCGGCGGCCTCGACCGGATGGACGCCGGCATGCAGGACCTTGTCGACAAGAAGCAGCTGGCTGGCGTCGTGACCCTGGTGGCGCGCAAAGGCAAGGTCGTGCAGCACAAGTCGTACGGCTATCAGGACCTCGACAAGCAGACGCCGATGCGCACCGACACCATTGCGCGCATCTACTCGATGACCAAGCCGGTGACCGGCGTCGCCATGATGATGCTGTACGAGGAAGGCAAGTGGAAGCCTACCGATCCGATCGCCCGGCACATCCCCGAGTTCGCGAACCTGAAGGTGTATGCCGGCGAGAAAGACGGCGCGATGATGCTCGAGGCGCCGGGGCACGCGCCGACGATGGGCGAGTTGATGTCGCACACCGCGGGATTCACCTATGGACTGTTCGGCAACTCGCCGGTTGACAAGTTGTACCAGGCGGCGAATCCCTTGGGACAGCGTGACCTCAAGTCGTTCATCAACACGATGGCCACGCTGCCGCTGCTCTATCAGCCCGGCAGCCGCTGGGTCTACAGCGTGTCGGTTGACATCCAGGGATACCTGGTGGAGAAGCTCTCGGGTCAGACCTTCCCCGAGTTCCTGCGGACGCGGCTGTTCGATCCGCTGGGGATGATCGACACCGCCTTTTACGTGCCAGCGGACAAACTGTCGCGGGTCGCGACCGTCTACGCCTACGACAAGGCCAAGGCCGGGCTCGCGCCGGCGCCTGGCGAGAGCACCGTGACGAGCGCGCCGGGACTGCCTTCCGGAGGCGGCGGTCTTTACGGGACGGCCGCCGACTACTTCCGCTTTGCGCAGATGTTGCTCAACGGCGGCGAGCTCGATGGCCGGCGTTACCTGAAGAGGGCCACCGTCGACATGATGCGCACGAACGTGTTGAGCGAGCAGGTGCTCAATTCGAAATCGGGCATCGGCCAGGCGCAGTTCTCGCCCGCCCAGGGCTTCGGCTACGACTTCGCAGTGGTCCTCGATCCGGCGGCGGCGAAGCGGCAGGTCGGCAAGGGCAGCTACTGGTGGTGGGGCATTGCGGGCACCTGGTTCTGGATCGACCCTGCCAATGAGGTCGTCTTCGTCGGCATCATCCAGCGGCGCGGCGGCGTGCCCGGCGCGGCCAACCACGAGGACGTCTCGCGTCGCGTGATTGCCGAGGCGCTGGCACCGGGCCAGTGACCGGGTCGCGCCAGGCGCTCGCGGGTCACTCGGAGCGACTCCGCTTGTGGGCGGTTAGGCCCACGGCCAACAGCGCCCCGCCGAGCCCCATGTAGACGGGTGATTGCCCGAAGGTTCCCAAAGCGAGGAACGCGGAACCCATCCCGATCCAGACCATGGGATGGGTGCGCTTGAACGCGACCGCGCATCGCTGCAGCCACCCGCCATTCGCCATGCCGTGATTGTGCCACGACTCATGCAGGGCTCGGGCCGCCGGTCAGGGGAAGGTCACCGCCAGCGGCAGCCAGGTCCTGGGGTCGGAGGTCAGGCCGCGCGCCTCGCTGACCACTTCCATGCGCAAGGGCTCCAGGCGAATCAGCACCACGGCGTCGCCTTTGGGGCCGCCGGAGTAGAACGGCGTCCAGGCCGCCTTCCAATGGCGCGCCTTTTCCTCGGCGTCGGTGACGATGGCGGCCTTGGCGAGCACGGTCGCGTAGCTCGCGGTGGTGGCGTCGAAGCACAGCAGCGTGGCGCGCGGATCGCGACGAATTTGATCGACCTTCCGGGTCAGCGGATTGGTGGCGATGTGGAACGTGAAGCTCTCGTCGGGGCCGAGCGGATCGACGATGCGCGCCTGCGGGTGGCCGTCTACGCCGGCGGTAATGAACGAGCAGTAGCCCGCCTTCTGGATGATGTCGCGGCCGCCGGCCAGGATCTGGCTGCGCGAGGGTTGCCCCTGTGCCGCCGGCAGGGCCGGCAGCATCAAGGACAGGAGGAGCCAGGCGCGCCCTGCGATCATAGGCCGCTACGTCGTTTCCAGCGTGGGCAATGGCACCTCGTTCGGCACCACCCTGGTGAACTGGCCACGCTGCATCAACTCGCGGCCCTTGCCGCCGCGGCCGACGATCTCGTACTTGGTCGTGCTGATGGTCTGCTCGGCGCCCCGTGAGGTTTCCACCGTCAGTAGATCCCGGTCGCCGGTCGAAACCAGCGCGCCGATCACCTTGTCGTCGGGGAAGTCGAGCTTGATCAGGATCACGCCGCGGCCCGGGCCCGACAGGAAGTTGACTTCCTCCACCGGGCACAGCATCGCGCGCGCGGCGCTGGTCGCCGCAATCACCGTCTCGGTCCCCGTCGTCAGCGCCACGGTCACGACTTCGGCACCTTCGGCCGTGCGCGCGTAGCGGCGGCCCGACCGGGTGCTGGCCTCGACCAGGCCCTGCAGCGAGAAACGCATGGCGTAGCCATCGCTCGTGATCGCTACGGCGTGCACCGGCGGCACGTCGCCTTCCTTTTTCGCCTCGATCTTCTTCGCCACCCGCGGATCGAGGCTGAAGGCGGCAATCACCTTCTCGCCGTCCTTGAACTTGAACAGCTTCTGCACCGGTTCGCCGTAGCCGGTCGACGCGGGAATATCGACAATGCGGCTGGTATAGGCCACGCCGAAGTTGGTAAAGAACGCCATGGTGGCGCGGGTGCTGCCGATCGCCGCCGCCAGCACGCCGTCGCCCTCGCGCAGGCGCGTCGTCGTGAGGTCTTTCACTTCCTTCTGCCGCTTGACCCAGCCATCGCGCGAGACAATGACGACGTTGTCCTCTTCGACGATGAAGGATTCGGCGGAGTACTCGACTGCTTCGGCTTCTTCAATCAGCGACCGGCGCGGATCGATCTTCGGGTTGCCGTACTTGGCCTGGATTTCCTCCAGCTCCGACCGCACCAGCTTCCAACGGCCCGCTTCGTCCTTCAGCAGGCCGGCGATCTGCCGCGAGCGCTTGCGCTTCTCGCCGAGCTCGGTCTGGATCACCTGGATCTCGAGGCGGGCCAGCCGGTACAGCTTCAGTTCCAGGATGGCATCGGTCTGCTCGGCATCGAGCGAGAACCGCGCCATGATCTTTTCCGCCGAATCGGCCTTGCCGTCGGACTTGCGGATGATCTTGATGATCTCGTCGAGCGCGTCGAAGACCTTCTCGAAGCCTTCAAGAATGTGGATGCGGCGGCTCAGTTGCTCGAACTCGTGCTCGAGGCGGCTCGTGACCACTTCCAGGCGGAAGTGGAGAAAGTGCCACAGCATCTGCTTGAGGTCGAGCCGTTCCGGCCGGCCGGCCTCGGCGTTCTCGGTCGGCACCAGGCACGTCATGTTGACGGCGAACGTCGTCTGCAACGAGGTGTGCTTGAACAGGTATGCCATCACCAGGTTGTCGTCGGCGCCGGCCTTCAGGTCCAGCTCGATGCGCACGTCATCGGTCGAGACATCGCGGACGTCGACCAGGAACGGCATCTTGCGGCTGAGCACGACGTCGCCGATCTGTTCGACCAGCTGCGACTTGTTGACGGCATACGGAATGCTGGTGATGTAGAGCTTCTTCTCGGATCGCGAGGTGGGGCCGGCTTCCCAGGTCGAACGCAGGCGAATCGATCCCGAGCCGGTGCGGTAGATCTCCTTGAGCTCGTCGGGCGAGTTCAGGATCTGGCCGCCGGTAGGAAAGTCCGGCCCCTTCACCCAGCGGCACAACTGCAGCGTCGTCAGGTCGGGATTGTCGAGCAGCTTGATGAGCGCCGTGATGATCTCGTTGAGGTTGTGCGGCGGGATGTTGGTGGCCATGCCCACCGCGATGCCGGTACTGCCGTTGATCAGCAGGTTGGGCACGCGCGATGGCAACACCACGGGCTCGACCTTGGTGCCGTCGTAGCTGGGGCGGAACGGGACGGTTTCCTGCTCGATCTCCTGCAGTACTTCGTCCGAGAGCCTGGCCAGCCGGCACTCGGTGTAGCGCATGGCTGCGGCGCCGTCGCCGTCGAGCGAGCCGAAGTTGCCCGAGCCGTCGACGAGCGGATAGCGCAGCGAAAACGACTGCGCCATGCGGACCAGCGTCTCGTAAATCGCGCTGTCGCCATGGGGATGGAAGTTGCCCATCACGTCGCCGACCACCTTGGCGCACTTGCGGTGCTTGGCATCGGCGGTCAGGTTCTGCTGCCACATGGTGAACAGGATGCGGCGCTGCACCGGCTTGAGCCCGTCGCGCACGTCCGGCAACGCACGCGAGGTGATCACCGACAGCGCGTAGTTCAGGTACCGGGATTGCGCCGCTTCGTGCAGCGAGACATTGGCGGTGCCGTCGCCACCGATGGGCGAGAAACCGCCCTTCCCCGGCGGCGGGGGCGCTCCAGCATCCTCGTTTTCAGGCAGATCGAACAGAGAGGGTTCGGACTTTCGCTTTGCCATTTACGCTTCGGGGATCAGTTTACCCGGATTCATGAGATTGGCCGGGTCGAGGGCGCGCTTGATCGCGCGCATGACGTCGAGCGAGGCGCCGTGCTCCTTCGCCAAGTACTTCAGCTTGCCGATGCCCACGCCATGTTCGCCGCTGCAGGTGCCGCCGAACTTCAACGACCGCTCGACCAGCCGTTCGTTCAGGCGCGAGATCTGGTCGAATTCCTTCGGGTCGTTCGCGTCGAGCATGAAGATCAAGTGGAAGTTTCCGTCGCCGGCGTGACCGACGAGGGGCGCAACCACGCCGGCCTCTTTCAGGTCGGCCTGGGTCTCGAGAATGCACTCGGCCAGGTGCGAGATCGGCACGCAGATGTCGGTGGTCCAGGCACGGGCGCCGGGACGCGACGCCACCGTCGCGTAGTAGGCGTTGTGGCGAGCCGTCCACAGCGTATTGCGGTCTTCGAGGGTCGAGGCCCACTGGAAGCCCCTGGCGCCCTGCTCGCGCGCGATCTCCTCGACCGCCTTGATTTGCTCGTCCACCATCACGTCGCTGATGCCGTGGAACTCGAAGAACAGCGTCGGCCCAATTGGGTAGTTGGTCTTGGAGTAGGCGTTGACGACGCGCAGTTGCGCTTCGTCCACGATCTCGATGCGGGCGACGGGGATGCCCAACTGGATGGTCTGGATCACGGTGGCGGCGGCCCCGGCCATCGACTCGAATGGGCAGACCGCGGCGCGGACCGCTTCGGGCTTGCCGTGCAGCCTGAGCGTGACCTCGGTGATCACCCCCAGCGTGCCTTCGGAGCCGACCCACAGCCGCGTGAGGTCGTATCCGGACGACGACTTGCGGGCACGGCCGCCAGTCTTGATGATCTGGCCATCGGCCAGCACCGCCGTCAGGCCCAGCACGTTGTCGCGCATGGTCCCGTAGCGGACCGCGGTCGTGCCGGAGGCGCGCGTCGCCGTCATGCCGCCAATGGTGGCGTCGGCACCCGGGTCGATCGGAAACATCAACCCGGTGTTCTTCAGGTGGGCATCCAGCTGCAACCGCGTCAGCCCTGCCTCCACGGTGACATCGAGATCCTCGGGACTGAGCCGCAGCACCCGCGTCATCCGGGTCATGTCGATCGAGACGCCGCCGTGGATGGCGTTGACGTGACCCTCGAGCGAACTGCCCATGCCAAACGCCACGATCGGCGTGCCGTGCGCGGCGCAGATCCGGACGATGGCGCTGACCTCAGCGGTCGAAGTCGGGAACACCACCGCCTCGGGCATGCCGGCGGCGTGCCACGACTCGCCGTGGCTGTGGTGTTCGCGCACCGCCGCGGCCGTCGACACCCGGTCGCCAAGGAGACTTCTCAGTTCGTCAATCACTACGACATTATAGGTGTCTGCCATGTTCACACCGAAGACGTTGTCGTTCCTGAAGTCGCTCAAGCGCAACAACCAGCGAGAGTGGTTTCACGCTCATCGCGATCGGTTCGAGGCCGAGTGCCGCGCGCCGATGGTCGCCGTGGTCGAACGGCTGGCCCTCGACCTGCCGGCGTTCGCACCGGAGTTGCTGGTCGGGCCGAAGGAGTCGTTGTTCCGGCAGTTTCGCGACACGCGGTTCAGCGGCGACAAGACGCCCATGAAAACCAACATTGCCGCGACGTTTCCGCATCGCGCGCTCGGCCGCATGGACGGCGCCAGCTGCTATTTCGAAGTAGGGCCTGATTACGTCTGGATTGGCGGCGGCGTCTACCGGCCCGACACCTCGCAACTGCAACTGCTCCGCGAGCATATTGCCGCCAACCACCGTCAACTCGAGGCCATTGTCAGCTCGCCGGCATTCAAGAAGCTGGGCGGGCTGCGCGGCGACACACTCACGCGGGTGCCGCGCGGGTTCGACAAGCACCACCCGGCCGCCCGCTACTTGATGCACAAGCAGTTCATGGCCTTCCGCGAAGAGCCCGGCACGTTCGCGACGTCGAAGGACTTCTACAAGAGCCTGCTGGCGACGTTCAAGACCCTGTCGCCGATGGTGAAGTTCCTGAACGAACCGCTGATCGCGGCGGAGTCGCCATCGCGCAAGGCGCGTCTAGACTTTTAGTCGCGTCGCGACGAAGAACAAGACCGCGCCGGCGGCGAGGGCGGCGGCGCCGGCTGTCAGCTGAGCCTGGCTCGCACCCGCCAGGATTCCCAGGGCCACGATCGACGCAACCACCGGGATCACCGGGCCCAGGGGAACGGTGAACTTCGCGGGAGCGACCGCCCCATCCAGATCGCTGAAGTGCGAGCCGACCTGCGCGGCGATCTCCCGGTCGTGCTTCCTGAGCACCAGCGTCGAAGCGCACACCGCCAGGTACATCACCAGGCGCGCGATGGCCGACACCGCCGCGAGCGCCACGAACGAACCGGTGAGCGCCAGCGTCAGGGCCACCACCGCCGTGAACAGGATGGCGTTCGAGGGCGTGAGGTACGCGGGGTGAACGCGCGCGAACCACTTGGGCAGGTCGCCGTTCTCGGCCAGTGCGAAGAGAGTGCGCGACCCGTTCAGGATCTGCCCCATGTTGTTGCCGGTCATCGACACCGCCGAGCCGATCGAAATCATCAGCGCGCCGGCCGCGCCGATGAAAATGGCCGCGCCGTCGGCCAGCGGCGTGCGGCTCGCGCCCAGGTCCGGCAGCACCCCGGTCGCCACCAGTGACGTCAGCGACATGACCACGGCCACCGTGATCAGCGTCGCCACGAAGGCAAACGGCACGTCGCGCCGCGGGTGGGCCGCCTCGCCGGCCAGCACCCCGGTGACCTCGTACCCGCCATACGCGAAGATCAGCAGGATCAGCGCGCTCGACAGTTGCTGCTGCGTGACCGCGGGCATCTCGGCGAACCGCGCCGGGTCGATGTACCAGATCCCGGCGATGATGAAGAGGGCGAGCGGCGCCAGCTTGCCGAGGGTCAGCGCGTTGACAACCCACGACGACTGCTTGATGCCGCGCACGTTGATCCAGGTGATCGCGATGGTCAGCCCGGCGATCAGCGTCATGCGCGGCAGGCCCGCCGCCAGCGCCGGCCAATAGAAAGCCAGCGCCAGGGCGAGCCCGTTGGCGACCGACGCCTGGCTGGTGACGCGCGTGAACCACATCATCCAGCCGACCTCGAATCCGACGAAGCGGCCAAAGGCCGCGCGCGCCGGCAGGTACGGGCCGCCGGTCTTCTCGAAGCGGCTGCTGACTTCCGCAAAGCACAGGGCGATCGACAGCGACAGCAGGCCAACCGCCATGAACGCCAGCGGTCCCCATGGACCAACCAGCCGCGCCACGTCGGCCGGCAGCAGGAAGATGGCGCTGCCAATGACCTGGTTCACGCCGATGGCGGTCAGGTCCCAGCGCCCGAGCGCGCGCTTGAGGGCAGGTGTCTCAGCCGTTCCAGCCATCGGGCTCCTTCGTTCCGGACGGCCTGGCAGCGAGGGCCCGCATGATCACGCAACCGGCGAGACCGAGTGTCAGGTGGCGGCAGTGAAAGTGCGTACGTGGCACGGGCAGACTGGAAGGATCGAACGCCGGTTGTATCATGATTTCCGCATGAGCACCACTTCCCCGGGCGGCGTGCGCTCGACGCTCGAGGCACGGGCGTACACCGAGCCGGCCTGGTTCCAGTCCGAGAGCGACCGGATCTTCGCGCGGATGTGGCTGGCCGTCGGCCGCGCGCCCGAGCTGGCGCAGCCAGGCGCGTTCATCACCCGCGACATTGCCGGTGCGAGCGTGATCGTGGTGCGCGCCGCTGATGGCCGGCTCACGGCGTTTCATAACGTCTGCCGTCATCGCGGCACACGCCTGTGCGTGACGGACGAGGGGACGTTCGCGGGCAGCCTCCAGTGTCCATATCACGCCTGGACCTATGGGCTCGACGGCGCGTTGCTGGCCGCGCCGCAAATGGACGCCGCACCCGGGTTCGACATCAACCTGTCGGCTGCCCCGCCGCCGCTTGGCGAACAGATCCGCGGCGATCCATCCGCTGCTGAACCGGATGCACCACTACCTCGGCGCCGAGAACGTGCCGTCCACCGAGACCTACTGCGGCGGGGCGATGGGATTCAAGGACGGGGTCGAGACGCTCAGCACCGACGGCAGGCGCCGCCGGGCGGTGCTGCCCGGTCTTGGCGAGCGCGAACGGGACCTGGTCAACTACTTTGCGATCTACCCGAACTTCCTGCATCAGTTCGTCCTGAAGGCACTCAAACACGAAGATCACGAAGGGCGCGAGGCCTGATTTCGTTCGTGGTCTTCGTGACCCGCGTGGTCACTTGCCAATCCAGCCGGCGTAGATCTCAGGCCGCCGGTGCTTGAGGAACAAGCGCCGCGCATTTGATTCGGCCGTCTTGCCCAGATCAATCTCGGCATAGACGATCTCGTCGGCGCCTTTCGCCCCGCGCGCGAGCACGTCGCCGTCGGGGCCGCACACGAACGACTCACCCGCGAAGTCGAGGCACTCCTCTTTCCCGACCCGGTTGCAGAGCGCGGTGAAGTAGCCGTTCTGGAAGGCGGCCACGCGCATTTCGGCTTCGTACAACCCCTCGGGCCACTCGTCCACCGCGCCGGCCTGCGGCACAATCACCAGGTCCGCGCCGTTCACGGCGAGGGCGCGCATGTATTCCGGGAAATGACGGTCGTAGCAAATCGCCACGCCGACCTTGCCGACCTTGGTCTTGAAGACCGGCACGCCCTTGTCGCCAGGGGTGTAGTAACCCTGTTCGTGGAAGCACGGATACTCGGTGATGTGGACCATGCGGGTGACGCCGAGCAGCGTGCCGTCGGCGTCGATCACCGGCGAACTGTCGAAGGTCTGGTGGCCCTCTCGCTCGTAGAGGTTGATCACCACCACGATGCCCAACTCGCGGGCCTTCTGCTGAAACGCCTTGACGGTCGGGCCATCGAGCGGCTCGGCCAGTTCGCGGAAGCCGCGCTCGGCCGGGCGTTGCGGGTAAAACCACTCGAATGCCAGTTCGGCGAAGCACGCCAGCTGCGCGCCATTCTGCGCGGCGGTATCGAGCGCGGCGAGGCCGCGCGCGACGTTGGCGGTCTTGTCGGTGGTGGCATGCTGCTGGATCAGCGCAATCTTCATCTGCTCACGATAGTTCAATCACGGGGGTTCCATCACGAGAGCTCATCACGGTGGTTCTGGGCCGGAAGGGGTTATCATGGCGCTGCCATGCCATCCACTACACGCCTGTTCGGCCTCATCCTGATCGTGCTCGGCATCGCCAGTTACATGGCGACCGGACGGACGAGCGTGACCGCGCTCATCCCCGCTATTTTCGGGTCGATCTTCGTGATCTGCGCACTGATCGCCCGGACCGAGTCCATGCGCAAGCACGCCATGCACGTCGCGGTGGCGGTCGGCCTGATCGGCGCGCTGGCGTCACTCGGGCGTGCCATTCCGGCGGTGATCGACGGCGGCGCGGCCCGGCCCGCCGTGATGTCGCAGCTCGTGATGGCCGCGCTGTTGATCGGCTACGTCTACCTGGGCGTGCAGTCGTTCATCGCTGCCCGCAAGGCACGGCTCGGCAAGTAGTCCGGCTCGGCGTGATCCGGCCGACGCCGGACGCTACCGGTGTGGTGGCCGCCTTCAGGCGGACCCGGTCTTGCGCGCTGGGTTGAAGAACGGCGTCGGCACCACCGTCGCCTTGGCCCGATGGCGCACGGCATCCACCGTCATTTCCATTTCCAGCCGCGTCCCTGTTGCGAAATGCGGGGCGTCGATGGTCGCGAGCGCAATCAGCTTCTTCAGGACCGGCGACCAGGCGGTGGAGGTTGCGCGGCCGACCTGCGCGCGGCCCTGGTAGACGGGCACAGCGACACGCGAGGTGCCCGCTGGGGCGGTCGGCGGCAGGCCCACGGCTTCGTACAACTTCTCCACGTCCGTCCACTCGAGCTCGAGTCCGACGATCTGTCTGGCCCGGCCGCGGCGGATTGCCTCGGCCAGCGCCTTGCGGCCAATGAAGGGGCCCTTCTGCAGGTCAACCAGCCGCGCCATGCCCAACTCGAACGGCGTGTACTTCTGCGACTCGATCAGGGCCTTGCGGCTGCCGTGGAAGTCGACGTCGATCAGCAACAGTCCAGCCTCGATGCGCGAGATGTCGAGCGCGAGCATGCCGACCGGGTGCAGGTCGAACGCGGGACCGGCCGCCACGATCGCGTCCCAGACCTGCAACGCGGCATCCCACGGCATCCAGATTTCATAGCCGAGGTCGCCGGTATAACCCGTTCGCGAGATGTCCACCGGAATGCCGGCAATGGTCGCGCTCGTGGCGCGGAAATAGCGCAGCGAATCCAGGTTGGCGTCACTGACGCGGCGCAGCAGGGCAGCCGACGTGGGGCCCTGCAACGCCAGCGCGGCCACTTGCTCGGAGACGTCTTCGACCTGGACGTCGAGCCCCGACGAGTTCTGCGTCAGCCAGCGCAGGCTGGGGTCGGCCGCCGTCCAGCGATACGACTGCTCCGCCACCCGCGTCACCGTCCCATCATCGATGACCTTCCCATCGTCATCGCACCAGGGGGTGTAGTAGACCTGCCCGACGGCCATCTTCGTGGCATCGCGCGTGATGATGCGGTTGACCAGGCGGGTCGCGTCCTGGCCCGACACGCGGTATTTGAAAAGCGGCGAGATGTCGATCAGGCCGCAGGCGTTGCGCAGGGCGTTGTATTCGTGCTCGTAGTGGGTCTCGTAGGCACTGACGGCGTAGTAGCCGGCCCAGTCGCGATAGCTGAGGCTTTCGCACAATTCGCGCGTGCGGGCATGGAAGGCGGAACCAACGGGCACGGCGAAAGTATACTTTCGTCGGGCCTGCGGAGCAGGCCCGCCGAGCGGAGCGAGGTTGAATAAAACCGTGTATGACGCGATTGTGATTGGCGGCGGGCACAACGGCCTGACCTGCGCTGCGTATCTCGCCCGGGCCGGGCGCAAGGTCCTGGTGCTCGAGCGCCGCCATGTCCTCGGTGGCGCCGCCGTCACCGAAGAGGTGTTCCCCGGCTTCAAGTTCTCGGTCTGCTCCTACGTGGTCTCGCTGCTCAGGCCCGAGATCATTCGCGAGCTCGACCTGCCGCGCCACGGCATGGAGTTATTGCCGCTCGACGGCACCATGACCCCCATGCCGAACGGCGACTACCTGTGGCGCGTCAACGATCACGACAAGACCCGCCGCGAAATCGCCCGCCACTCGCGCCTCGACGCCGAGGCGTACGACGAGTACGGCAAGGCCATGGTCGAGATGGGCCGGTTCGCCAAGCCGATCATGGGCATGCTGCCGCCCGACCCGACCTCGCTCGACCCGCGCGGCCTGCTCGAGCTGCTGGGCATGGGCAAGCGGTTCCGCGACATGCGCTTCCACGACAAGGTGAACCAGGTCCAGCTGCTCACCATGAGCGCGGTGGATTTTCTCGATCAATGGTTCGAGACCGACGTGCTGAAGGCGACCATGTCGGCGTCGGGCATTATCGGGACCTTCCTGGGGGTCCGTTCACCGGGCACGGCCTACGTGCTGCTGCATCACTACATGGGCGAGATCGACGGCGCCTTCCGGTCATGGGGCCTGTCGCGTGGCGGCACTGGGGCGGTCTCGAACGCCATCGCCGCGGCCGCCATCGAGTTCGGCGCCGAGATACGCACCGAGGCCACGGTGGCGCAGATTCTCAGCAAGAACGGACGGGCCACCGGCGTCGCGCTGGCCAACGGCGACGAGATTCACGCGAAGGTGGTGGTCTCGAGCGTGGACCCCAACCTGACGTTTCTGAAGTTCATGAACGAGCGGGACCTGCCTGGCGAGTTCGTCGAGGGCGTGAAGCGCTACAAGTACCGCGGCTCGTCGGGCAAGGTGAACCTCGCGCTCGACGCGCTGCCCAATTTCACGTGCCTGCCCGGCGCCGGTCCGCACCTGCGCGGCGCCATCTCCATTTCTCCCAGCGTCGACTACATGGAGCGCGCCTACGACGATGCGAAGTACGGGAGGTTCTCGAGCCGCCCGTACATGGACATGGTGATCCCGTCGCTGACCGATCCGTCGGTCGCGCCGCCGGGCAAGCACGTGATGTCGTGCTTCGTGCAGTACGCGCCGTATCACCTCAAGGACGGCGTGTGGGACGACCGCCAGCGCGAGGCGTTCGGCGATGCCGTGATCGATACCATCGCGGAATACGCGCCGAACATCAAGGACATCATCCTGCACCGGCAGGTGCTGACGCCGCTCGACATCGAACGCGACTTCGGCCTCACCGAAGGCAACATTTTCCAGGGCGAGCTGACACTCGAACAGCTGTTCTTCCTGCGGCCGGTGCCCGGCTATGCCCAGTACGCCACGCCGATTGATCGCTTGTACATGTGTGGATCGGCGACGCACCCCGGCGGCGGCATCATGGGCGCGCCAGGCCGAAACGCCGCCACGCGAATCCTCAAAGAGGTGTCGCGATGAAGGCCCCGCCACGCTACGACGCGATCGTGATCGGCGGTGGCGTGAACGGACTGACGTGCGCCGCCATGCTCGGCAAGGCGGGCGTGCGCACGGTGCTCGTCGAGCAGCGCGACGACGTCGGCGGCTGCGCCGCTGAAAGCGAGATTGCGCCAGGCTTCCGCGTACCGACGCTGGCGCATGCCACCGGCCCGGTCCGCCGCGATGTCGTCGAGCACCTCCAGCTGTACCTGCACGGCCTCACGTTTCTCGATCGGGCGATTGATGTCAGCAGCCTGTCACCTGACGGGCGCGCGCTGCCCCTGTGGCACGACCCTCGCAGGACCGCCGACGGATTGGCCGCGTGGTCGCAGCGGGATGCGCAGGCCTGGCCGGCCTTTCACCAGTCGCTCGCGCGGCTTGGCGGGCTGATCGGCTCGCTGTTCCAGTCGGCGCCGCCCTCGATTGATGCGCCGAATGCACGCGATCTGTTCGCGCTGATGCACACGCTGTCGGCCTTCCGCGGACTGCCCAAGGCCGACCAGTGGCGGTTGCTGCGATGGGGACCGATGGCGGTCGCCGACCTGGTGAGCGAGTCGGTGGAGAACGAACTGCTGCGGGCGACGCTGGCGGCCGACGGCATTTTCGGCGCGATGCTGGGCCCATGGTCGGCTGGCAGCGGCTTGCAGTTGCTGCTGAGCGCGGCCAACCGGTCACTGGCCTGGCCGGGCGGCCAGGTGGTCGCCGGCGGACCTGTCGCCTTGGCGCGCGCACTGCGCGGCGCGGCCGAACGGCACGGCGTCGAGATCCGGACCGGAGCGGCCGTGGCGCGGATCGAGGTAAAGAACGACCGCGCCGCGGGCGTGACGCTGGCGACTGGTGCACACATCGAGGGACGGGCGGTGGTGTCGGGCGTTGACCCGAAGCGCACCTTCCTTGCGCTCTGCGAAGCCGACCACCTGCCGCCGGAGTTCTCGTGGCGGATCGCGAACTACCGCTCGCGCGGCACGCTCGCCAAGGTCAACTTCGCGCTATCGGCGTGGCCCTCGTTCACCGGCGCAACGCGCGAGATGTTATCGGGGCGCGTGCGCCTGGCGCCGGACCTCGACTACCTGGAGCGCGCGTTCGATCACGCGAAGTACGGGCGCTACTCAACCCATCCGTGGATCGAGTTCACCGTGCCCTCGATCGACAATCCCGCGCTGGCGCCTGAAGGCGCGCACGTGCTGTCGGCGTACGCGCAGTTCGCGCCGTTCCAACTCCGCGACACTAACTGGGACGCCGAGCGCGATCGCCTTGGCGACATCGTCACCACGACGCTCGAACAGTACGCGCCCGGTTTCTCCGCCTCGATCGTTGCGCGACAGGTGCTTACGCCGCTGGACCTCGAACGCGGCTGGGGGCTGAGCGGCGGACAGATTTTTCATGGCGAGCTGGCGCTCGACCAGTTCTTCACCATGCGCCCGGTACTGGGATTTGGCAGCCACCGCACGCCGATTCGCGACCTTTTTCTGTGCAGTTCGGGGTCCCACCCCGGCACCGGCCTCACGGGGGGCTCAGGGGCCAACGCCGCGGCGGTGATTGCACGCGAGCTGGCTTGACCAGGTCGCCGTCCGCGGCGACCATCCAGACAAGCGCGCTTACAACGTCGTCTTACTGATCCTGTCGGGAGTCGGGAGGGTCGATCATGTGTTCCTTGCCTTCGTCCTCATCGTTGGAATGACTGCCACGGTGCTTGCTCAGGCCCCGCTGGTCGTGGTCCAGAACCTCGAATCGGGACAGGGCGCCGACCCGGAGTTCCTCACGCGCGCCCGCGAAGAGGCCAGGCCGGTGTCATTGAATGAAGGGGAAACGAAGGCCGTCGACGTCACACTTTCGAAGTTAACGCCGTAGGCGCCACGCTCGTATGCTGTAGGTGTGAAGCAACTTCTTCTGGCTCTTCTGTGCGCGGGCCTGGTTTCGACGGACGCCCTCGCCCAGGGCGGCGGACAACTACCTCCGGGTGGCGGCCAGGGGCTCCTGCGGGGACAGGCGCGCGCGACACCCTTGCGCGACGATGCGCCCCGCGGCACCGCCGTCATTCGCGGACAAATCGTATCCGCCGACACCGGCGCGCCCATTCGCCGGGCGCAGGTGCGTATTTCGTCGGCCGAGGCTCGCGAAAGCCGGGTGGCAGCCACCGACGCGCAGGGCCGCTTCGAGGTCAAGGAGCTGCCCGCGGGCCGCTACACCATCAATGCCAGCAAGGCTGGCTTCGTCACGCTGCAGTATGGCCAGCGACGCCCATCCGAATCGGGCACACCGATCGAGCTGGGCAATGGGCAAGCGCTGGACAAGCTGACCATCGCCTTGCCGCGCGGCAGCGTGCTTGGCGGCCGCATCACCGACGAGTTCGGGGAGCCGGTCGCCAATGCCAGTGTGATCGCGATGCGCTACAGCTATGCCGGCGGCGGCCGGCGCCTGACCGCCGCGCCGGGATCCAACTCGCGCGACACCACCGACGATCAGGGCCACTACCGCCTCTTCGGCCTGCCACCCGGCGAGTACTTCGTGAGCGCGACGTTGCGCTCCGGTCCCGAGGCCGCCGACCCCACCGGTGAAGTCTCAGGCTATGCCGCCACGTACTTTCCCGGCACGGCGAACCTGAACGAGGCATCGCGCGTGACGCTGGCCGTGTCGCAAGAGAACACAACCGTGTCGTTCGGGCTGATTGCCACCAGGCTGGTGCGGATCTCGGGCCAGGTGCTCACCTCGTCCGGCGAGCCCGCTGCGGGCGGCAGCGTGATCCTGATGCCGGGGGGCACCGCCGGGGGGCGCGGCATCCTGATGCAGCAGGGCGGCGGCGGCGGACGCATCGATCGCACCGGCGCCTTCACCATTGCGAACGTCGCGCCAGGACGGTACCAAGTGCAAGCGCGAAGCGGCGGCCGCGGCGGCGAAGGAGAAATGGCCAAGATGGATCTGGCGGTGGGCGTCGAGGACGTCTCCGGCGTGACCATGGTCACGGCGCCCGGCGCCATCGTTACTGGCCTGGTCGTGAGCGACACCGGCGAGCCGCTCGACTTTCCGGCCCAGCAACTGCAGGTCGCCGCCCGTGCCGCCAGTCCTGACGCACCCGGCCCCGGCGCGGGTGGCGGCGCGCGGGTCGGCACGAACTGGACCTTCGAACTGCGCGGCCTGACCGACGCCCGCCTGTTCCGCGTCAACGCACCGCAGGGTTGGACGCTGAAGTCGGTCGCCCTGAACGGCCAGGACATCACCGACGTGCCTACGGAACTGCCGCCGGGCCAGTCGGTGGCGGGCATGCAGATCGTGCTGACGAAAAAGACCACGACCCTGTCGGGCGTGGTGTCGGACTCGCGCGGCAAGCCGCTGCTCGACGCGACCGTCGTGGTGTTTCCCGCGAACGAGCAGTTGTGGACGTTCCAGTCACGGTTCATCAAGGCGGCGCGGCCCGATCAAGAGGGCACATACCGCGTGGCGGGCCTGCCCGCGTTGGAGGATTACCTGATCGTCGCCGTGCAGGGCCTTGAAGACGGCCAGGCCGGCGACCCCGAGTTCCTGGCCGCGGTGAAGGAGGCGGCCGCGACATTCACGCTGGCCGACGGTGAAGCCAAGGCCGTTGACGTTAAACTCCCCGCACCGAAATGAGGACTGATCTGTGGGCGATCGACCCGGTGTCTTCGATCTCGGCCGCCGCAAGCAGCCCTAGAAGTGGTCGGAGTGCCAGCACACCACTTCGGCCGCGGCGAGCGGCGGCAGCGGCAACATCCGGTCGCGCAGCGGACGGATCATCAACACTTCCTGGGTCGGCCTCGTGGCCGCGACCTTGAGCTGCGGCGGCACCAGCGCCTGCGGCCACCAGCCGCGAATCTCCGGCAACTTCTCGCTCGGGTAACGCGCCAGCATCACCTGGAGCATGGCGCCCAGGCGTGCGCCGGCCGGGTCGCGATCGCCGGCCTCCTCGATCATCCACCGGCCGTCCTGTTCGGTGGCAACCAGATAAGCCACTGCCTGGTGGCCCTCTTCGGCCACAAGGAACTCGGTCGTCCGCACACCCGAGGGCGACAGGCCAGAGAGCAGCCGCTTGCGGGTGATCCCGAAGCGAATGAAGTCTTCGCTGCGATCGAGCGCCAGCCGCGCGCCGGCAGACCGAATGGCCGACATCTCGACAATGCTCGGCAGGTCGCGCTCGTCGCCGCTTCGCACCAGGATTGCTGGCGCCCCGCCTTTCTTCTGGTCGACTTCGAGCACCCATTCGGTGAGCGGCACCGGCACGAACTCCAGGCGTTCGTAGAACGCGGGCGGAATCTCGGAGAAGAGCATGGCGAACTCCTGCCCTTCGGTCACGGCGGTCTCGAGCATGCGGGCGATCAGCTCGCGCGCGGCGCCGCGGCCGCGATATGCCGCAGGAGTGAACACGGCGCCAATGCCCAGCACCCGGCGAATGCGGCCGTCGAGACGCAGCGACAGGTCGTAGCGCTTCGCGCTCGAGACGACGTGAGGACCGTCAATGAGCGCCACGCGGTCGAGGTGCGCGGATCCCCACGGCGTCTTGACCTGCGCCGCCCAGCTTTTGCCGTAGTGCGCGCGGGTCAGTCCGTCGTTCCAGAGGGAAAAAGTGTCGTCGAGCACGCGCTCGAGGACATCACCAACGGCAGGAACGACGTGAAATGGCATGGATTAAACGATGGCTCGACGCGGCGGGTCGAATCAGTCAGTAAGAGGTTAACTCATGTGGACCCGTACCTTTGCCGTCTTGTCGTTGATCGCCGTCGCCGCCGGCCAGCCGCAGGCGGGCGCGCCCGACCCGCTGCCCACGAGCGAAGACGCCGCCACCCACGCGCTCAATCGGCTGACCTTTGGCCCGCGTCCGGGTGACGTAGCCCGCGTGAAAGCCGTGGGCCTGCAACGGTGGATCGACCAGCAGCTCGACCCGTCGCGGATCGATGATACGGCGCTCACCGCCACACTGGCTCGGCTGGAGACGCTGTCGCTCGACTCGCAGACGATCCAGCGCGAGTACTCGGGCCCGGCGATGGTGGAACGGCGCGAACGGCAGCAACAGGCAGGTCAGGCGGGTCAGGCCGGTGGGGCGAGTGGGGAGAGGGAAGCCAGCGCGGCGCAGCGGAAGGATCGGCAAGTCATCGCCGAACTCGAGGAAGCGAAGCTGTTGCGCGCGGTCCAGAGCGAGCGGCAACTGCAAGAAGTGCTGGTGGATTTCTGGTTCAACCACTTCAACGTATTCGCCGGCAAGGGCGCGACCCGCAACTACCTGAACGAGTACGAGCGCGAAGCCATTCGCCCGCATGTGCTCGGCCACTTTCGCGACATGCTGGAAGCCAGCGCGAAGAGCCCCGCCATGTTGTTCTACCTGGATAACTGGCAGAACGTGAGTGAAGATTCCCCGTCCCCGGGAGGCGCGCACCGAGGCGTCAACGAAAACTACGCGCGCGAACTCATGGAGCTCCACACCCTCGGCGTCGACGGCGGCTACACCCAGGCCGACGTCAAGAATGTCGCGCGCGCGCTGACCGGCTGGACCATCCGGCCGCGCGAAGGGTCCGGCACGATGTTCGTGCCGCGCCGCCACGACGACAACGCCAAGACCGTGCTGGGACATGCCCTCAAGGCCGGCGGCGGCGAAGGCGACCTCGAACGGGTCCTCGACATCCTGGCCGCGCATCCCTCGACGGCGCGGCACATCGCCACCAAGCTTGCGATCCGGTTCGTCAGCGACACGCCGCCGGCCGCGCTCGTGGATCGCGCCGCGGCACGGTTCACGGCGACCAACGGCAACCTGCGCGAGGTAGTGCGGACCATCATCACGTCGCCGGAGTTCTTCGCGCCCGAGGCGTCTCGCGCCAAGGTGAAGACGCCGCTGGAGTTCGTGGCCAGCGCGCTGCGGGCCACCGGCGCCGAGGTGCGCACGGCGCTGCCGCTGGCGCGCGAGCTGCGCGACATGGGCATGCCGCTCTATTTCTGCCAGCCGCCGACCGGCTACGACGATACCGCGACGACCTGGGTGTCGGCCGGGGCGCTGGTCAGTCGGATGAACTTCGCGGTGGCGCTCGGCAAGAACCAGGTCCGCGGCGTCCGGATTGCCAATCCGCCAGCCGATCTCGTTCAGGAGATTGGTTCACCCGCGTTCCAGAGACAGTGAGGCGGTCATGACGTCACGACGAGTGTTTCTCAAGAGCGGGGCGATGGCGATGGTGACCATGGGGTTTGCGCCGTCGTTTCTCACCCGAACGGCGACGGCGGCCGGCACGCGCAAGAAGCTGTTGATCACGGTGTTTCAGCGCGGCGCGGTCGATGGACTCAACATGGTGGTGCCGTACGGCGAGGCCGACTACTACCGGGCGCGGCCCTCCATTGCGATCGCCAGGCCCGGCACCGACGGCGGCGCCATCGATCTCAATGGGTTCTTCGGCTTGCATCCGCGGCTGTCGTCGTTCAAGCCACTGTGGGACCGCGGTGAGCTCGCCGTCGTGCAGGCGTCGGGATCGCACGACACCACGCGATCGCATTTCGATGCGCAGGACTACATGGAGTCGGCGACGCCGGGGGTCAAGAGTACGAAGGACGGCTGGCTCAATCGCTACCTGGCCGCCTCTGCGGCAGCGCACGATGCCGCGGTCGCCGCGGGCCGCAACCCGTTGCGGGCGGTTGCGCTCACCTCGCAGATGCCGCGGACGCTGCAGGGCGCCGCGCCGGCGCTTGCGGTCGGCAAGACTGCCGACTTCGCGGTGGCCGACATGAGCGCGCGCGCGTCATTCGAGGAGGTCTACCAGGCGACGCGGGACCAGTCGCTGAACGGCACTGCCGGCGAGGCTTTTGATGCCATGCGGGCCCTCGCTGCGAAGACGGCCAGGCCGTACCGGCCGGCCAACGGCGCCGTCTATCCGCGGTCGCCATTCGGGCAGGCGTTGCAGGAGATTGCGCGGCTCGCCAAGTCGGACGTCGGCCTCGAGATTGCCTTCGCCGAAAGCACGCAGTGGGACCATCACGTGAACCAGGGCGCGGCGACGGGACAGATGGCCAACCGGCTCGACGACTTCTCCCGCGGCATCGCGGCGCTCGCGCAAGATTTGGGCGAGCGCATGGCCGACACGATCATCCTCACGATGTCGGAGTTCGGCCGGGCGGTGGCCGAGAACGGCAGCCGCGGCACCGACCACGGTCACGGCAACGCCATGTTCGTGATCGGCGGCAGCGTGAAGGGCAAGGAGGTCTACGGCAAGTGGCCGGGCCTGAAGGCCGACCAGCGCTTCGAAGGCCGCGACCTGGCGGTGACCACCGACTTCCGCGATGTGTTCAGCGAGGTGGTGGTGAAGCACCTCGGTGCCACGACTCACATGGCGGGGCCGGTGTTTCCGGGCTACGACGTGAAGGCGTCGGCATTCCGAGGGATCGTGCGATAGGGATGCGGCCAAACCTCGTATAATCCGCCCTTCAGGGGGTGAGTGCTTATGCGGTGGGTTTCGGTTTTGAAGGCAGCGGCGGTCGCTGGAGTGGTCGCGGTCGCAGTCTCAATCACGGCCATGCCGTCGGTCACCGGGCAATCCCGGACCTCCGGGATACCACGCTTGAACGGCAAGCCGGATCTGAACGGCCTCTGGCAAACCATCAATACCGCCAACTGGGACATCCAGGCGCACTCGGCCAAGCCGGCCCTGGCCATGCGACCGGGACCGGTGGTGCCGGTACCAGCCAAGGAAGTGCTGGCGTTTGGCGCCGTCGGCGCCGTGCCGGCCGGACTCGGCGTAGTGGACGGCAACGACCTGCCGTACCTGCCTGAAGCGCTCAAGAAGAAGGAAGAGAACCAGGCCAACTGGCTGACGCGCGACCCGGAGATCAAGTGCTACCTCCCGGGCGTGCCGCGCGCCACCTACATGCCCTTCCCCTTCCAGATCTTTCAGGGCGACGGCACGTTCTTCATCGCCTACGAGTACGCCGGCGCGGTGCGCAACGTCTACATGAAGGCTCCCCAACCGGCCGCCATTGACAGCTGGATGGGCGAGTCGTACGGCCGCTGGGAAGGCGACACGCTCGTCGTCGAGGTCTCGGGCTTCAACGATCAGTCGTGGTTCGATCGCGCCGGCAACCACCACACCGAACAACTGAAGGTCACCGAGCGCTACACCATGACCGGCCCGGACCATATCAACTACCAGGCCACCATCACCGACCCGGGCACGTTCTCCAAGCCGTGGACCATGAGCATGCCGCTTTATCGGCGGGTCGAACGCGGAGCGCGGCTCGGCCAGTTCAAGTGCGTCGAGTTCGTCACGGAATTGATGTATGGCCACCTGCGAAAGGAGCCCATCAAATGAAACTCGTCGGCCTGACCTTGGCGGCCGCGGTACTCGGGCTCGCCGCGGCCGGCGCGCAGGCGCCCGCGGCCAAACCCGCGGCCGGCCAGAGGCCCGCCGCCCAGAAACCCGCGGCGCCGCGGGCCGGCGCCATTCCACGCACCAGTGACGGGCGGCCCAGCCTCCAGGGCAACTGGACCAATGCCACCATCACGCCGCTCGAGCGGCTTGGCGCCAACCTGCCGCTCGTGCTGACTGAAGAGGCAGCGGCGGAAGAAGAACGCAAGACACAGAACGCGATTGAGGCCCGTGAAGCTGACAGCGATCCGAATCGCGGCGCCCCACCGGTCGGCGGCGAAGCGCGCAAGAGCCCCAATGCCGAACCGACCTACCTCGAGCGCGTGTGGCAGGCCGGGGCCGGCGTGGTCGGCGGCTACAACTCGTTCTGGGTGGATCCCGGCGATCGCGTGCTGCGCGTCGATGGCCAGCCGCGGAGTTCGATCCTGATCGATCCGCCCAACGGCCGCGTCCCGGCGCTGACACCCCAAGCGCGGGCGCGCCTGGCGGAAGCGGCGGCCGAGCGCAAGAAAGCCGGCGGCGAGTTCGACCATCCCGAGCTGCGGCCGCTCGCCGAGCGCTGCATCACATCGTTTGGCAACAACCTCGGGCCGCCGATGCTGCCCAACTACTTCTACAACAACAGCTACAGCATCGTGCAGACCAAGGACAACGTGATGATCCTCACGGAGATGGTGCACGACGTGCGGACGGTCCGGCTGGGCGGCACGCATCCGCCCGCGAGCTTCCGCCAGTGGTTCGGCGACTCGATTGGCCGATGGGAGGGTGACACGCTGGTGGTCGAGACCACCAACTTCCACCCGAATCACGGCTTCCGCGGATCGTGGGAGAACCTGAAGGTGACCGAGCGCTTCACCCGCAAGGATGCCACCACGCTGAAGTACCGATTCACCGTGGAGGATCCGACGACGTTCACGGCGCCGTTCACCGGCGAGCTGGAGTTCCGCGCGATGGCGCCCGACGAGCAGGTCTACGAGTACGCCTGCCACGAGGCCAACTACGGCCTCGAGGGCGTGATGAGCGGCGCCCGCGCGCAGGAGCGGGAAGCCGCGAAGAAGAAGTCGCAGCAGTGATCGCGGCGGCCGGGGCGGGAGTCTTGTCATGAACATCGATCGGCTCGCCACTCCGGCCGTCCTGGTCGATCGGGCCCGCACCGAGCGCAACCTCGATCGCATGCAGGCCGCGGCTAATGCCCGCGGCGTGCGCCTGCGGCCCCACACCAAGACCCACAAGAGCCCCATCGTCGCCGGCTGGCAAATCGCGCGCGGCGCCATCGGCATCTGCTGCGCGAAGCTGGGCGAGGCCGCAGTGTTTGCGGCTCACGGCATCGCCGACATCCGGCTGCCCTACCCGCTGAACCCCGCCAGCGCCGAGCGCGTGATCGCGCTGCTCGATCGCACGCGCCTGTCGTTCATCGTCGATCATCCGGGCGTCGCGAAGCAGTGGTCCGACGCCATGGCGCGCGCGGGCCAGCAGGTCGATGTGCTGGTGAAGGTGGACGTCGGCTTCCACCGCTGCGGCATCGACCCGGCGGCCGCGGGCGCGGTGGACATGATCAGGGGCGTGGCCGCGCTTCCCGGCCTGCGGCTGCGCGGCCTCCTCGCCCACGCGGGCCACGCGTATCACGCGCATTCGGAAGACGAGTTGCGCCAGATGGCCGAGGGCGAGGCGTGGACCATGCGCGATCTCGCCGCACGGTGCCGCGCGGCCGGAGTCGTGATCGATGAGGTGAGCGCGGGCGCCACGCCGCCGGCGCGGTTTTCGCTGCAACAGGACGGCTTCACCGAGTACCGGCCCGGCAACTACGTCTACTTCGACCGCACCCAGGTGGCGCTCGGCGCCGCGACGCTCGACGACTGCGCCCTCACGGTGCTGGCGCGCGTGGTGAGCAAGCCGACTGCAGACCGGGTCGTTCTGGACTCGGGCTCGAAGACGCTCACGAACGACGGCGCCAGGGGTTTCGCTCCCGCCCCCGGCTACGGCACCATCCTGCGCGACGGACGCGCAGATGACACGCTGCTGATCGAACGGCTGTCTGAAGAGCACGCGACGGTCAAGGTCACGACCGGTTCGACCACGCTCGAACCCGGTGACCTCGTCCGGATCGTCCCGAATCACTCGTGCGTCGTGTCGAACCTGGTCGATCAGGCGTGGCTGGTGGACGGCGACCGCGTCGACCCCCTCCCCATCGCCGCCCGCGGGCGAAGTACGTGAGCGGGCGCGGCCTGCTCCCCTATTGAAACGTGTAGAATGCTCGGGTGGCGAGCAAACCAGACGGCACCGAGGCAGTTGGCATGGTCGAAACCCGCGGGCTCGTGGGGATGATCGAGGCGGCCGACGCCATGGTCAAGACCGCCAACGTGGTGTTTGTCGGCTGGCAGAAGGTCGACGCGGGCCTCGTCACGGCCATCGTGCGAGGCGACGTCGGGTCCGTCAAGGCCGCGACTGACGCCGGTGCGGCAGCGGCTCGCCGGGTTGGCGAACTGGTCGGCGTGCACGTCATTCCACGCCCGGCGGAAGATCTCGAGAAGATCTTCCCGATGCTCCGCCAAAAGATCTAGCCGCGTCCCGCTTCCGCGTTTCCCTTGGCGCGCTTGCGCGCCGGACGCTCACGCGCAATCAGCTGTCGCAGCTTGATGCCCTCGCCCAGCATCAACAACGGCTGCGCCGCGTCGTCGAGCAGGTTGAACAGGTCGCCGGCGTCGTTCCTGGCGTAGATGTTGTCTCCGTCAATGAAGAGGGTGACGGCACCGCCGCCTTCGATCGCGTCGTAGAGACGCGTCTTGAAGCGCGACTTCAACACCTGCAGCAGCTTGCGGATCTTCTGGACGGTGAAGCCCTTGCGGCGCAGGTCGGCCAGCACCATCAGCTCCAGCAATTCAATTGGGGTGTAGCGGCGTTCGGTAAAGCCGCCGGACTCCGTCCTGTGCGAGGGCACCGCGGGGAGAAAGATCTTCCGCTGCGCCCACCACTGAAGCTGCCGCGCACTGAGGCCCGTGAGCTGCGCGACTTCCCGAGAGCTGTAAAGCTTCTTCAGTTTCATCGCGGCTCACCGGGCCGTTAACCGTCGCCGAATTCCTCCAGGTGCGGCAGGCTGGCGGCGACCGCGTCGGCCATGGCGGCGCCGTCAATGTCCTTGGCGGTGACACCGCCCTCCGAGTGCGTGGAGTACGACAACAGGACCCGCTTGTAGTGAATCTCGATGTCGGGATGATGGTCGGCGTCTTCGGCGCCGGGCACGAGCGCGCTCACGAACAGCACGGCTTCAGGAAAATCCTGGAACGTGAACTCCTTGCGGATCGCGTCGCCGGCCTGGCTCCAGCCTGCCAGGGTCTTCAGTTGCTCGGTCAGCTCGGTTGGGGTCAAAACTGCCATCTTGAACCCGATGATATGTCACAGCCGGCCATGACGGGCAGGGTCCAGGTCGCGGAGCGCCGGGTCGCCGGCCCGGTCGAAGACCAGGTCGTCCACCAGCTGCACCGTAAGGGGCGTCAGCATCACGCCGTTTCGGTAGTGGGCGGTGGCGTAGATCAGGCCCGGCACCGCGGCCGAGTGGCCCAGGATGGGCAGGTCATCGGGTCCGCGGGGACGCAAGCCCGTGCGCACGGCGGCGATGGGCGCATCGGCCAGGCTCGGCGCCAGCGCCTCGGCCGTCGCCCGCAGGCTGGCCACGCCCTCGTCCGTGTGACGTTCATCGAAGCCGACATCCTCGACCGTGGAGCCCACGAGCACGGTGCCGTCGGGCCACGGCACCAGGTAGCCGGTGGGACCCCACATCACCCGTCGCAGGGCACCCGGCTCGGCTGCCAGCTGGATGAGCTGCCCGCGAATGGGCTTCACGGGCACACGATCGGCGCCCGCCACGCTGACCTGCGGCGACCAGCTGCCCGCGGCCAGCACCACGCGATCGGCATCCCAGCTGGCACCAGCCGTCTGAACGCCAACGCGTCCCGCCGGCAGCGAATGGATCCGGATTGCCCCCGTCTCAATGGTGATCGACGCACCCAGCCGCTCGGCCGCGGCGGCCGCGGCCAGGGTCACCGAGGTGACGCCCACGAACCCGTGCGTCGCGATGAACAAGGCGCCGCGCGCGGCGGTTGACGCCAGCGGCTCGTAGTCGCCAAACGCCTGCGGCGGAACCCAGCGATGGTCGAGACCGCCGCCCGTCAGCGCCGCCGACAACGCCGTGAGGCGGTCGACGTCCGCATCATCGAATGCCAGCTCGAACGTGCCGTTGCGCTGGTAGACCACGTCGTGGCCGCTGTCGGCACGCAGTTGGGCGATGAACGCATCGAAGAGGTCGAGACTGCGTCGGCCAAGCGCCCGCAACACCGCGGACTCGTGGCCTTCGATGTAGGGCGCGAGGATGCCGGCCGACGCGCGCGTGGCGCCCTGGCCCGGCTGGCGGGTTTCGATCACCCTGACGTGCGCACCGGACCGGGCGAGTTGATGGGCGATGGTGCAGCCGACAATGCCGGCGCCGATGACGATGATGGAAGGGGAGGACACCCTTACAGATTACGCCGGCGGTTCTTAGAACCCGAAAGACGCGCCGATTTCGACTCGCCGCGCCGGGCCCGCCGAGGTCGGGGTGCCGAAGAACGCCGACTGCTGGTTGCCGATGAAGGCGTTGTAGTTCACGCGGTTGAACGCGTTCTGCATGTTCACGAACAGGTCGAGGCGATACTTCTGGTTGCCGCCCTCCATCACCATGATCTGCGGGCCGCCGCCGTCGCCGCCACCGGGACCACCGGGGCCGCGCTGAGCGGCCACGCCGCCCGACGGCGGGGGCATCGGCATGCCGCCCGGGAAACCGGCGCCGCCGGCGCGAGGGCCGCCGAGGCCGATCGACTTGTTCAGGCGCACGTTCGCGGTCCACTGCGACGCGCCCCTCGCGCTGTTGCGCGCCACGCCTTCCGGACGATCGTTGAACACCGTGTCGCCGTTGGCGTCGAAGCCGGTGGTGATGTTGTAAGGCAGCGCCGACGACCCCTGCATGCCAAGGCTCAGGCGCACGCCGCGGCCGACCGGCGAGTTGAAGTTGAAGAAGATGCGGTGCCGCACGTCCTGCGCCGACGGTCCCCAATCGAGATCTGGGTTGAGGCTGTCGGAGGGGAGCGACGTCGCGCCATCGGCGTAGTTACGGGCGCTGCCCAGCTGATACATCACCATGCCGAGAATGCGCCGCGGGGCGTAGCGCATGTTGAGTGCCACCGTCGCGCGATCCGAGGCGCGCTTGCCGCTCGACTGGATCTCGCTGATGTTGCCGACCGTGGGATCAGGCCGCACGCCATTGACCGGCGCGTTCACGTTGATCGACCGCAGCGTGTTGTAGCCGCGCGTCATCATGTAGTCGGCGCGCAGGTCGGCCCACGACGTGAGCGGGCGCTCGAACCCGACCGAGGCCTGGTGAATGATCGGCTGGCCGAGCGACGCCGAGCGGATGATGCTGGCCGGCAGCCGCGTGCCGCCGCCGTCAACGAACGGAAAGCCCGGGTTCTGGACGATCACGTCAACCTGGTGCTCGCCGTCGACGCGAATGGTCTGCTCGTAGAGGTTCGACTCGTACCAGTCGTAGAAAATGCCGTAGCCGCCACGCACCGTGGTCTTGCGGCTGGCGTTCCACGTGAACGCCGCGCGCGGCGCCAGGTTGAACCGAGAATCCACCTGCGTCTGGATTTCCTGGCGCACGCCGAAGCTGAGCTGCAAGGTGCGCGACGGGCGGAAGTCGTCCTGCAGGAACCAGCCGGCCTTGACCTGCGAGTAGTCCACCAGCGGGTCGCCGACGCGGATCACGTAGTTGGCCGGCTGGCCGGCGTTGAAAGCATTGGTGCTGGTGAACGTGTAGGTGCCGTTGCCGTTGGTGCGCTGCGTGCTGTCCCACCAGCCCGCCTCGATCAGCACGCCGGCGCGCAGTGAGTGCTTGCGGCCGATGGTGAAGTCGAAGTTCTGCGCGATCTCCAGTTCACGCGCATTGCGGGTGCCCGACTGGCCGGCGCCGCCGGCCGTAAACGCGTCGTTAACGCGAATGGTCGGATCGAGCGAACTGGGCAGCGTTGCATTGGTCGAGTTGTTGAACTCCACCCGGAACTCGCTGAACACCGACTTGCCGATCACGTTGGTGGACCGCAACCGGAAGGTGTCGGTATTCATCTCGGTGGCATAGGCGCGCTCGGGCAGGTCGAAATCGCCCACGCCGAGGTTGCTGCGCTCGTTCTGCCGGCGCGCGTACTCGGCCCGGATCTGGCTGCTGCCGCCCAGCAGGTGCTCGACCCGCGCGCTGAAGTTGAGGGCGTCGGTCGGCGACACCGCCAGGGCATTAAAGGTGCCGCTATTGGGCGATTGCGCGACGATGGTGCGCGAGTCGTAGGAGTTGTTGCCGTCGAACGACAGCGACAGCCCGGTGCGGCCCTTCGCGATCGGGCCCGAGAAGTTCACCATGTAGCGGCGCATCTGCTCGGGACCCTTTTCGTCGGCAAACGCATTGGTCGCGTTCAGCGATTCGTCGCGGAAACCGATGTTGGTGCCGCCGCGCCACTCGCCCGTGCCCGGCTTGGTGATCACTTCCACCCGGATCATCCCGGCCTCGTGGTACTCGGCCGAGAACGAGTTGGTGTGGAAGCGGATCTGCTGAATCTGGTCTTTGGGCGGCAGGCGGCCACCGCGGAACCCGTCCACGTAGATCTGCGCGCCGGGGCCGGCCATGCGCGCCAGCTCGTCGGCCATCTCGTCCGGATCGTCGGGCAACGAATCGATTTCGTCCTGCGTGAGCGTGGTCGTGAAGCCGTTGTCGCGCCGGTCGGCCGCGCTCTGGTCCTGCACCACCACCGTCTGCTCGATCGCGGCCACCGCCAGCCGCAAGGTGGTGCGGTTGTCACCGCGGCGCACGTTGACGGGCATGGCGATGGGCCGGAAGCTGTCGGCCGCGGCAGTGACCTGGTAGGTGCCGGGATTGAGGCCCTCGAACACCGCCACGCCACGCGCGTCGACCACCGCCGTGAGCGCGACGCCGGCCCCGTCCGTCACCGTGACCCGGGCGATGAGCAGCGCGGCCTCCGTCTGGTCGAGCACGGTGACCCGCAACGTTCCGCCCACGCCCGTCCCCTGCACGACTTGTGCGTGCGCCATCGGCGCAACCAGGGACAACGCCGCAACCAACAGGCTTCCGATGATTCGTTTCATAACAGTCTCTGTTCCGACGTGGGGCGGCACGGGCGGCACTAAAGTGCCGCCCGTCCTGGCAATCCGCGTTATTTCTTCTCCCAAACGTCGGCTTTGATCGTGGGGTTGACCTTGTACTTCTCGACCGTCCATTCCTCGTTCGGCTGGCCGTCGAGGGAGATGTCGATCTTGTGCGGCAGCATGATCCCGTCGACCTTCTTGTAGTCGGCAAGGTGCATGGCGTAGGTGCCGAGCGCCGGTGGGTTCTTACGCATCTCTTCGGCGCGCTTCTGCATCTCTTCCTGCGTCATCTGCGGCGGCGGGCCGCCGGGGCCACCAGGGCCTCGGCCCCGACCACCGGGACCGCCAGGACCACCGGCGATCATCACCATGGGCTTGGGGTCCTGGTACTGGACCATCAGGGGAAGGTGCGTGGCCTGATCGATAAAGAGGCGCAGAACGCGGCCGGTCTCTTCCTTGGTTTCGAGAATGTCGGCCTTGCCGTCGGGTGATTCGGCAATGCCCGCGTCGGTCCAGGCCGCGGGGCCATCGGCGACGAGCGCCGCCATCCACCGGTGCAACTGGACCCGCGCACGGCGCACGCGGGCTTCGTTCATCTGCTCTTCGGTCATCGCGGGACCACCGGGACCACCCGGGCCAGGGCCGGTACGCATCTCGATGCGCATGCCGCCACCCATGCCGCCGCGATTGGCGGTGTCGTCCCAGGCAATGTTGCCGGCCAGCACCGAGGTGCGCTCGATCATCGGGCCGCCCACCATGCCGCCCATGGAGATCTCTTCAACCCGGCGCATCTTGTCGGGACGCACAATCGTCAGCGCCATCATGCCTTCCATGTCGCGGCCACCCATGGAGCGGCGGAACGGCCCCTCGGCGGTCAGCCCCTTGAGCGCCGCCACTTTGTCTTCGCCGCCGAGCGCCTTCTTCACGTCGGCCAGCACGGCCGCCACCCGGTCTTGCGCGGCCAGCGGCAGTATTGAAATGCGTTCGACTTGAACGGTGGATGCCAGCAGCACGGCCGCCACGGTGGTTACAAAAGCTCGCATGATTTCTCCTCGTTAACAGAAACCGGAAACGGGTCCCGTTCGGTTCCAGTTGATATTACGGTGGTGCCGGGCAATCAGACGTTAAGGGTGAGCAAAGGGATTGTTAAGGATGTTAAATGCTTGATTTCGTGGGCTTTATGGCATTTTCTGCGTGCTAGACTTCGCCCATGGAGTACGGAACGAACCAGCCGAAGGGCATGTTCCTGAAGGGGGGTCGCGTCTCGGCCGTCACGGTGCTCGTGGGCCTCGTCATGCTGCTCGTGCCGGCCCTTGCCTACATGCAATACCAGTGGCTCGGCCAGCTGAGCACGGCCGAACGCGAACGCATGCAGCGCACCCTGCGCACGGCGGCGGCCCAGTTCGCCACCGAGTTCGACACCGAACTGTCGCGGGCCCTCGTCGGCCTGCAGGTCGACGGCGCCACCATCCGCGACCAAAACTGGACCGGCTACGCGCAACGCCATTCCGCCTGGACCAACAGCGCCTCGGAACCGCGCCTCGTGCGCGAGGTCCTGCTCGTGGACACCCTGCCTGGCACCGACCTGCCGGCGATCGGCTCGCAGGAGGCGGTGCCCATCGACCGTCTTCGCGTGCGGCGGTGGAATGCGCAGACCCTGGTGTTTGATGCCGCCGACTGGACCGGCGACCTCGTCACCATTCGCGCGTCGCTCGCCACGCACTTCATCGGGTTTCAGATGGAGCGCTCACGCAGCGGTGGCGGCCCCAATGGCGGTGTGCTGGGCGACCGCCGGCGCGAGAACTCTGTCGCGCTGTCACTCGGTGACGACAACACGCTGGTCTCGCCGATCACGCTGTTCGAGCTGCCCGACAACCGGCGCGGCGCGCCCAAAATCACCATTCTCGGCTTCACCGTCGTCCGGCTCGACCCGGTGGTGGTTCGCGACACGCTGCTCGCATCGCTCGCCGCCCGCCACTTCCACGGCGACGATGAAGAGGTGGACTACCGCGTCGCCGTGGTTCACAAAGACGACGTGACCAACGTGGTGTGGGAGTCGGAGCCGGGCGTGGCCGAGCGCATCGCCGCCTCGCCGGACGTATCGCAGAACTTCATGGGGCCAAGGCCGGATCAGATGTTCGTCTTTGCCCGCGGCGGTTCAGGCTCCGTGCCGCCGCCACCCCCGCCGCCGGCCCCGCCGGCAGGTGGCACGGCGCCACCGCAGCTTGCCGTGGAAGACGCGGCCAAGGTCGTGGTGTCGATGGTCGAGCACGAAACCCGTGGCGCGGGCGGCGGCCGCGTCATCACCCGTTCAGCCTTCAACCCGTTCGATGGCCGATGGGTGCTGCTGGCCAAGCATCGCGCCGGCTCGCTCGAGGCGGCCGTGGCCGCCGTGCGTCAGCGCAACCTGCTGGTCAGCTCGAGCGTGCTGCTGCTGTTGACGATGGCGATTGGGTTGATCGTGGTGTCGGCACGGCGGGCGCAGGAACTGGCGCGGCAGCAGATGGAGTTCGTGGCGGCGGTGTCGCACGAGCTGCGCACACCGGTGTCGGTGATTGGCGCCGCGGCCGGTAACCTGGCCGACGGCGTGGTTGGCGATCCCGCTCGCGTGCGCAAGTACGGCGAGACCATCCAGGGCGAGGCCCGCCGGCTGGCGGAAACCGTCGAGCGCGTGCTACAGCTGGCCGGCATTGCCGCGGGCCGGGCCGCGGCGGCGCCAGTGCCGGTGTCGCCATCGGACTTGATTCACGGCTCGATCGGCGCCTGCCGGAACGAGATCGAGAACGCCGGCGTGCAGGTGGAGATCGCGGTGGCGCCGGACCTGCCGCCGGTGCTGGGCGACGTCACGGCCCTGCGCTCGGCGCTGCAGAACCTGATCAGCAATGCGGTCAAATACGGCGGAGACGCCCGTTGGCTGCGCGTCTCGGCAACACGATCGGGAGTCGGGAGTCGGGAGTCGGGAGTCGGGGGCAAGAACGTCGTCTTCACCGTCGAAGACCACGGCCTGGGCATCGACACCGACGACCGCAAGCACATCTTCGAGCCGTTCTACCGGGGCCGCGAGGCCGTGTCGAAGCAGATCCAGGGCAGCGGCCTGGGCCTGAACCTGGTGGCGCGCATTGCCGAGGCGCACGGCGGCCAGGTGAACGTGACGAGCGAGACCGGCAAGGGCAGCGTGTTCACGCTGACGTTGCCGGCGGTCACCGATCGCGCGGCGGCGGAGTCGCAGGCCTTTGCGACCGGCCTCGAAACCTCCAGGTCCTGATCCGTGTCAGAAAAGCGACTGCTCCTCGTCGAAGACGAGCCCGGCCTGCAACTGGCCCTCAGCGACCGGCTGTCGGCTGAAGGCTATTCGGTAGAGACCGCCGGCGACGGCAACGTCGCTGTGACGCGGGCCACGGGCGAGCCGTGGGACATCATCGTGCTCGACGTGATGCTGCCGGGCCGCGACGGCTTCGACGTGGCGAAGACCATTCGCCAGCAGGGCATCCAAACGCCCATTCTCATGCTCACCGCCCGCAGCCAGGTCGTCGATCGCGTCGTCGGACTGAAGCTCGGCGCCGATGACTACCTCACCAAGCCGTTCGAGACCATCGAGTTGCTCGCGCGCCTCGAGGCGTTGCTGCGCCGCGCGCCGAGCGGTTCGCCGGGGCTGTCGCTCGAGCGTTACAGCTTCGGCGACATCACCGTGGACGTGCGCAAGGCCGAGGTCATGAGCAAGGGGCAGCCGCTGGATCTGTCGGCGAAGGAGTTCCAGTTGCTCAGGTACTTCATCGAGCACCGCGGCGCCACGATCTCGAGAGACGAGTTACTCCACGAAGTGTGGGGCTACAGCGCCATGCCGTCCACGCGCACGGTGGACGTGCACGTCGCGTGGCTGCGGCAAAAGCTCGAGACCAACCCGCGCGCGCCCCAGTTCATCCTCACCGTGCACGGCCTCGGGTATAAGTTCGCGGGTTAGGTCTCGCTGCGGTTGATCCACTTCGGGGCGTCCGGGATCTCGATCGTCGATAGGGTATCGAGTAGCCGCTCCGGGTGGTCATCGACGACGATCGCCGCGCGGTGCACGGGCTTGATGAAGCCGTCGGTCACCGCCTGGTCGATGAAGATGGTCAGCGGGGTGTAGAAGCCCGCGACATTCAGCAGGCCGCAGGCCTTGCGGTGCAGGCCGAGTTGCGTCCAGGTGATGGCTTCGAAGAATTCCTCGAACGTGCCGACGCCACCGGGCATGGCCAGGAACGCGTCCGACAGGTCGGCCATCATGGCCTTGCGGGTGTGCATGGAGTCGACAATGCGGAGATCGGTGACGCCGTGGTGGGCCACCTCGCGATCGTGGAGCGCCCTGGGGATGACACCAATCACCTCCCCGCCGGCCGCGAGCGCCGCATCGGCGATCACGCCCATCAAGCCGACATTGCCGCCGCCGTAGACCAGGCCAATCCCTCGCCTGGCGAGCAACGTCCCCAAGGTCGTCGCGGCCTCCGCATAGGCGGGATTCACGCCAACACTCGATCCGCAAAACACACACAGTCTCTTCATATCGTCAGGTCTTCAGTATGAGGCCAGATGCCGGCTGACCGGTGGCGCGGGTGACCGCGTCCAGGTAGATCGAGACCTGGCGGACATACGCATCCTCTGCCGTGGCGATCTCGATGTCGGTCTTGAAGTCGATCACCATCCAGCCGGCATCGGTTTCGTAGGCCAGGTCGATCTGGCCGTCGATGATCTGCGGCGTTCCGGTGCCGTCATCGATCCGAAGCGCCACGGGAACCTCGCGCCAAACGCGTCGGCCGGCCGCCTCGGCCGCGCGCGCTTCCGCCAGGCGGGGATGTTTCAGGACGTTGACCACCATGACGCGCGCCGCCGCCTGCTCTTCGTCGGTGGCGCCGAGCAGTTTGGCATGCAGTGCCGACAGTTCTTCCACTTCGCCAGAGGTCGCCGTCAGCGCGACCGAGGCCAGCAACGCGTGCACCAAAGTGCCGAATCGCTTGCCTGACGGACGCGGCAAGCGCACAGACGCATCCTCGACCACGACCGCCGACACTGGGCGCCCGTCATCGCCCGACTCCTTCAACTGCGTTGGCGTCGTGACGATTATCGACGGCGCTGATCCTTGCGCCTGCACGGCCGCGCGCCGCTCCTTCCACTCGTCGTAGCGCGCGCGGTCGGTGGCGACGTCGATGGGGCTGGCATCCTTCGAGATGAGATCGTCGCGGCGCAGTCCCAGCGGCACGTCGTCCGCGGTTTCGAGCAGCAGCGGATCCCACCACACCACCGAGTAGGCCTGGCCCGACTCGTCCGCGAGCTGGTAGGTGCCCGGACGCACCGTATCGTCAACCGGCTGTCCGTCGGCGCGGGCGTCGGGCATGATCGTCTGCTTGCCCTTGAACAACGGCACGCCCCGGGCGGGCGACGGCGATTGCCACTGGTCGCGCGGCGGATAAAGTGCGCGAGTGAGCGGGCGCAACCATCCCTGGTCGTACGGTCCGTCACCGACGGCCGGCACGATCAGCACGTCGCGGGCGCGGGTCGCCGCGACATAGGCCAGCCTGATCCCTTCGGCTTCATCGCGCTTGGCCTCCTGGTCGTTGTGCTCCAGGAGCTCGACCGGCGACCAGCCGCCAATGCGCATGGCGCACAGCCGGTTCGCCGGATCGAGATACCGCGAGGCGTCCTCCAGGCTCAGCTTGCAGGCGATGTCGGCCAGGACGACCACCGGAAACTCGAGGCCCTTGGCCTTGTGCACGGTCATCATGCGCACACCGTCGCTGCCCTCTTCGAGGATCGGCGCTTCGGGCGAATCGGCCCGGCCCGAAGCGTCGTGCAACGTGTCAACGAAACCGCGAAACGAGAGCCCGCCTTCCGCTTCGTAGCGACGCGCCAGGTCCGAGATGTGCAGGACGTTGGCGAGCACCTGCTCGCCGCCACGCCACAGGATGAAGCCGGCATGCGCCCGGGTGATCGCAATCAGCCGGCCAATGGTGTCGGCCACCGGCCGGTGGTTGCGCGCGGCGTGCAGTTCGCGCAGCGTGGTCAGCGCCTTCGCCACCGGCTGCAACCGCTCCGGCAGCTCCTTCGGCACGCGGTACGGATGAAAGGCGCGCGCGATCGAGTGATACTCGAGCAGCTCTTCCTCGCCAATCGCGAACAACGGGCCGTGGAGCGAGGCGTACACCGACAGTTCGTCCTCGGGCCACTCGATGGCGGTCAGGGCGGTCCGAATCGCATCCACCTCCTCGCGCTCGTGAAAGGTCTTGCCGCCGACCAGCAGGTGGGGAATGCCGGCGCCTTCGAGGGCCTCGACATACCCGCGTGTGATGTCCTGGCCGAAATGCAGGAATCGCCTGAACAGCAGGCAGACATCGCTGGCCACGATCTTCCGGCGGGTGCCACCGGCGTCCACCGTCCAAGTGCAGTCCGGCGACAGCAGCCACCCCAGGAACGCCGCGATCGCGGGCGGCTGCGATTGGTTGAGGGCCGTCTGGGTCACCTGCGGCGGGCCGTACATCTGCCGGCCGTACGGGCGCGGCACCGGCAGCGCGACGATCGACGGCTGCTCGGGGGTATCTTCCCGGTGACGCAGCAGCGGCACGTAGTCGGCCTGCAACGCGTCTTCGTCGCCGTCCATGTCGGGCTGGAACGCGGCGTTGACGAAATGCTGGATCGCGGGCACGCTGCGGAACGAGGTCTGCAGCGTCACGGCCATGGCGCCGCTCTTGGCCAGGCCGCTGGCAATGCGGCGATAGGCGCCGACGTCGGCGCGGCGGAAGCGATAGATTGACTGCTTGGGGTCGCCAACAATGAACAACGCGCCGGGACGCAGCGCGCCCCGATCGTCGCCGGCGAGGCGCAGCAGCAACTCCGCCTGCAGCGAATCGGTGTCCTGGAACTCATCGACCAGGATCACGCGGAAGCGCTCGCGGAACTCGCGGCACACCTCGGCGTTGTCGCACACGAGGTCGCGCGCCTTGATCAGCAGGTCGAGAAAATCGAGGGCGCCGGCCTCCTGCTTGCGTTCCTCGTAGCGCCGCAGGCAGTCGCGCATCTCCTCGTGCAGCAAGGCCGCGAGGTCGGCATCGGCCAGGTCGCGAAACGCCTGCAGGTCGCGAACGATCTCGGCATGCGCCGCCAGTGCCTGCTCGCGCGTGACGCCAATCGCAAATGCCGCACCGGTGCCCTTCTTCGGATGCAGGAAGTCGCGATGGTCGGCCAGCGCGACCAGCGCGGCCTCCCAGCCGTCCCAGGTTCCCTCCGGCACCATGTCGCCGACCCGCCGGCGCTGGCGTTCGATGTCCTGGCTCGTGGTGATGGCGACAGCCACGGACGTCGAGAACTTGTCGTCGCGCTTGATCGGCTTGCCGGCCATCTCGGCAAACCCGCGCAACTTGTGAGTCAGCTGCTTGATCGCCGCCAGGCGGTCGTACGACGGCCGGCGCCACGGCGCCGAGTAGTCGCGCCACTCGCGCAGGCTGCGCGCCGCCACCCGCAAGCGCTCGATCGGGCCGTCCTCGCTGTCATCGTCAAACCGCCACTTGACGGGCCGTCGCAACGAGCGGCGGACGCCCTCCTGGGCATTGCCCAGCTGTTCGTGCAGCCAGGCCGTGAACGCCTCTTCGAACAGGCGCTCGGCCTGCGCGTCGGCCAGCACCGTGAACGCCGGGTCGACCCGCGCCTCGACGGGCCGCTCGCGCAGCAGCTCGGCGCAGAAGCCGTGAATGGTGGTGACGTGGGCTTCTTCGAAGTCGTGCACGGCGTCATCGAGGCGCCGCCCGGTTTCCGTCTCGGGCGAGGTGCGCGCCCGCGCGCGTTCCAGCTCTTCGCGCAACCGGAGCTTCAATTCACCGGCGGCCTTCTCGCTGAACGTCACGGCGACGATCTGGTCGATGGTCGCCCGCTGATGTTCGATCAGCGCGACGATGCGGCCGACGAGTTCGGTGGTTTTGCCGGTGCCGGCCGCGGCCTCGACAATCAGTGTCTGGTCGAGCTCGCGAGCAATGAGCTGCCGGTTCTCCTCGACGGTCTTCTTGCCCCCCATCATGGGATCTTCCTCAGCGCGTCGAGGTCGGCGAACAACTTCGCATCCTTGCGACGGGTGCGCTGCTCTTCGCCGCGCCCGCACACCACCTTGAAATCACACCACTTGCAGGCCTCGTGGGCAGGGCGGGCCGCGAGCGCGCCATTTTCGATCGCGCGATCGACGATCTCGAGCACTTCGAGGCCCCGCTTCGGCGCATCACCCATCAGCGGGATCTCGTACGGCTGGAACCCGCCGGCGGTGGTGCAGAAGAACAGCCGGCCCGAGAACACGGTTTCTTCCGGAAAGAGCGCCGTCAGCGCGAGGCCATAGATCACCGGCTGCAGCACGCGGCCGCCATCGACGACGGTCTGGCCGGATTTCGTGCGGTTCTTGCCGGTCTTGTGATCGGTGACGCGTAGGAAGCCGGTGTTGCGATGACGCTCGATCATGTCCATCGAGCCGCGCAACTTGAAGCGGCCGTCGACGAGCGCGGGCTCGGCCACGCTATGCGGGTCGCGTCCGTCCATGTCGGGCAGGCCGAAGCTGAATTCGAACCGCTCCGGCGTCCAGTCCGCGCCCTCGTCCGCCAGCTTCTCGAGCCAGGTCTGGAGGTCGGCCGTCATCAAGCCGATCTCGTCGCGCCAGACGCGATCAATGGCGGGGTTGAGCCGGTCCTTCTCGCGATCGTGCACTTCCCGAATCGCCGTCGCCAGGTGCTCTTGCGCGGCCGGCAGGTTACCGGCCGACAGCGGCAACAGGCCCTCGGCCTGCAGCCGGCGAAGCGCCGCGGCCTGCATCTGGTGAAACAGGTCGCCTCGCGTCAGCGGATCCATCTTCTGCAGCGGCGCGGGCGCGTCGAGCGGGGCCAGGCGATAGACCGCGGCCATCAGGAACTGGTAGGGACAGGCGGAGTATCGCTGCAGCGCGGTCAGCGAGTACGGGCGCGCGCCCAGCCGTTGCGACGACAGGGCATCGCGAGTCGTCTCGGCCGATCGGACAATTCCGTCGGCGGGCTCCCACTGCTTGCGGTGATGCCGTAGCCATCGCGAGGTCAGCGACCGCTGCAGTTCCGGGCTGAGCTCGTAGAGATACCGGGCGCGGCCCTTCGCGGCGGCCGACTTGGTGCCGAGCAGCGCGGCCAGCGTCGACAGGTCGTGCTCGAAGTCGTCGATCGCGGTTGTGGGGTCCACCGGCGCGGGACGAGCCAGGGCCGAACCACCGGCCTGCAGCGCCCGCGCGGCGATGATCTGCGCCGGCGGAATATGGCCTTCGATCGCGCGCGCGATGTCGAGCACGTAGAACGACGGCACGCGCGGGCGCGACTCGTTCAACTCGATTCGCGGGAACGACACGTACAGCCGCTCGGCCGCGGCGCCGGCCGCCAGCGACAGCTGCAGGCGCTCGTCGGCCGCCCGGCGCGCCTGCGTGGCGAGCGCCGCATCGGCGGCTTCCCGCCGGCGATCGGGCAACAGCGAATCCTCGCGAATCCGCTGGGGGAACATCCGCTCCGCCAGCCCGGGTACGAACACGACCTTGAACGAGCGGCCGCGGGCGGCGCTCGGCGTGCCCACAAACACGCGGCCGTGCCGGCGGCGCGGCGGCTCGTGGGTCAGCGACGACAGGCGCGGCGTGAGGACGTCGCGGACTTCTCGCAGGCTGACCGGGCCGATCGCCGACAGGGGCGCCAGCTCGCGCAGCACCCGGACCACGCGCTCGGGTTTCGCGAGCACCCGCGGCGCCAGCCGCTCGATGGCGGACAGCCAGTCGCCCCAGGTCTGCGCGGTTTGCCACTCGGCCATCTCGGCGAGAATCGGCTCCGCGAACGACCGCAGAGCGCGCAACTGCTCGCGGTCGCGGACGAGCGCGCGCACGCGCGAAGCCTCGGGATCCTCGGAGCTGGCTTCGCGGACCCGGCGGTCGTACTCGTGCTCGAGCCCGGCGAGGCGCCGCTGCCAGCGATCGAACTTGCCGATCACCGCCGCTTCGACGATCAGGTCTTCCCACCGCCACGGCGCGCGCAGCGTGCCGGCCAGGTCGTAGGTGGACTCGCCGCGCGCGACCTGCGCGCGCGCCTCTTCGTCTGGCTGGGTATCTTCGGCCAGGTCGGCGGGTGGCAGCAGCGCTTCGACCAGTTCGTCGGCCGGCGGCGACCACTGGTCGGCATTGCCGGCATCCGTGAGCGGCACCTGGCCGAGCGAGACGTACTCGGCAAACCGGCGCGCCGACAGTTCCTCGTCCGCGCACGCCAGCAGGGCGAGCATGGCGCGGCCGGCCGGATCGGGCCGCCGCGTGCCGCGGTGAAACCAGGCGGGAATGCCGGCGCGATCGAGCGCGTGCTCGAGCACGCTCAGATAGGTACCCGGCGCGCGCAGCAGGATCGCCATCTCGTCGAACGCGATGCCGCGCGCGGCCTCCTGCAACAGGCGCCGGGCAATCTCGATCGATTCGCGTCCCTCGCCGGGCGCCGAGAACAGGATCACCGAGTCGTCTTCCTGGCCGGCCGGCGGAGTCTCGTCGGCGAACAGGTGGCGCTGCAAGCGCTGCAGGGCGCGGTCGCCTTGCAGGGGCGCCAACGAATCAATGCCGAGTTCATCCAGTGTTCGGCGATCGCCAGACGGCGCGGTGACGATCACACTCTTCGCTGCGCCAATCACCGCCCTGACGAACACCGCCTCGGCTTGGGAGTGAATCGCGACATCGAGCAACACCACCGTTTTGCCTGAGAGCAACTCTCGGTGCGCGACGAGCTCCGCAGTGGCTGTCTCCAGCATCGTGGCGTAATCGATCGCGCCGGCCTTGCCGCGCTCCTCAATCGCCCGTTCGAGCAGTTGGGACAGGTCGTCGTTGGCCGGGTGGCCAGTCAACCGATCCGCATCAAGTCCAGCCATGCGCAACTCGCCGAGTGTCCGGCTGAGCGCACGTGGGAATCCAGGCATGTGGGCCACCGGCGCGAAGTAGCCGAGGTGCTGGCCTGTTAGCAGATCATCCGTGACCCGGGCGGCCACCGCTTCGTCACTGAGCGGAGCGCTCGGGGTGAGACCCCGTCGCGCCAGGGCCGGAACGGCCAGCTTCGCGACGAGCTCGGTCAGGCCGACCCGCGTGATGCCGAAGGTCGCCCCGCGCTCGGCCGCCAGCGCCAGCGCAAACTCGTCGGCTGCGCCCCGGCTGGCGCCGACGATCAGGATGGGCGGCGTGGCGGCATCGAGGCTCGCCCGCGCCTGGGCAATCCGGGTCGCGCTTGAGGGCGAAACGATGGAGAGAATGGATTCGGACAAGAGGGACCCGGAAGCACGTCGAGGATACAACGCCGGGGACAGTTCCACGGATCAGGACACCCGCGGCGAGCGCAAATCCGCGAATCCCGCGAAAACAGGCGTAGAATTCAAAATTCTTCGAGGCCTGGCCCGGCACGGCACTTGCTCAGCAGAGGTCAGACAGGGGAACGGTCATGGAGTTCAACAAGCTGGTCTTCGCGGGATTGTCGATTGGGTGCCTGGCGGCGGCCGGCGGCGGGTCGTACCTCGCGGTCCGGCAGAATCAAACTTCGGGTGCCCTGCGTGCCTACGGCGCCTCAGCTGCCGCGGGCGCGCCGGTTGAACCCGCCGCGGCGACCCAACCGGACGCGCCCGTGACCGAGTCGGAAGGGGTCATTGCGCCGGAACCGTCGACTCCGGCCACGACGGTGCCCGGCACTCCTACCCTCCGCATGCAGGACATCGCCCAGGCCCCGGGCAAGCCGACCCGCGCTTCGGCCGCTTCGGCGCGCCCGGCCTCCCCCGCCCCCACGCGCCGGGCACCGGCTGTGCCCGAACCGCCGCCGGTCGCCGCCAGTGCGCCGCCTCCCGCGCCGGCACCGGCCGCCTCGGGCGGCACGATGTGGGAGTCGCGCCCGTCGGTGCAGGCCTCTGTGCCGGAGTATCCCGAGCCCGAACCACCGCCTCCGCCACCGCCGCCGGCACCCGAATTCGTTGACGTGACCGTGCCGTCTGACGCGGTGCTCGGCCTGCAGATCGAGCGGACCGTGTCGAGCGAACTGGCCCGCGTGGAAGACAAGGTCGAAGCCCGCGTGACGCGCGACGTGCGCGTGGAGAACCGCGTGGCCATCCCCGCGGGCTCGGCGGTGCGGGGGTCGGTCACCGAGGTCGACAAGGGCGGACGCGTGAAGGGCACGGCGCGCCTCGCCATCCGTTTCCACACGATCGTCCTGGCCGACGGCACCGAGCTCGCGCTGAAGAGCGATCCGGTCATTCGTGAAGGTCAGTCACCTGGCGGGGAGAGCGCGGCCAAGGTCGGCGGTGCGGCGATTGGCGGCGCGATCCTCGGCGCCATTCTCGGCGGCGGGCGCGGCGCGGCCATCGGCGGCGCGGTTGGCGCCGGCGCCGGCACGGCCGCGGCGATGAGCAACGATCGCAACCCGGCGACGCTGACGGCCGGCACTACGGTAACGGTCCGCATGCAGGCGCCCGTCACGGTGACGGTGCAGAAGGAATAGCGCGGGCGGCCGCGCGCGCTGACGGCCTAGGGCGCCAGGACGCGAATCGTCCCGTCGCCCTTGTTCAGCAGGAACACCCGGCCACCGTTGCCTTCGCTGATGCGCAGGTCGGCGCGGGTCGACGGCTTCTTACCCTGGGCGGCATTCTTCTCCTGGATCACCTGCAGCACCGTCTTCGCCGTGCCGTCCGCGTTGATCAGAATGCGGCGAATCGACGCCTGGCCGCCGTTGGGCAGGCGATCGGCGCTGACGTAGAAAATCTCGCCGCTCGGCATGTCGGTGAACATCAGCAGGTTGGCCAGTTGCGGCACTTCCTTGCCGCGATACACCATCAATCCGCTGGCGGCCGACTGGTTCTGCATCAACTTGTCGTTCTGGTCCCACTCGGCCACGGGATAGGTCATCGCCGGATCGCTTCGCGATTTCTCGATGCTCACGGCCTGCCGGCTGACGAACCGGAAGCTCCCCTCCCAATCGTTCCAGCCCAGGTTCGCGCCGGCAGTGACCGGGCTCACTTCCTCGACGATGTTCTGGCCGATGTCGGCGACGTAAAGGGCGCCGGTTTGCGAATCCCATGCGAACCGCTGTGGGTTCCTGGTGCCGTAGGCGTAGATCTCGCCGAGCGCGCCGGCGCGGGACACAAACGGGTTATTGGCCGGAATGCCGTACTTCTTGTTGGCGCTGCTGGTGCCGAGCGGATCGATGCGAAAGATCTTGCCGAACGCCGAACCCAGGTCTTGCGACAGGCGCAACGGATCGCCGCCGCTGCCCCCGTCCGCCACACCGGCATACAGCAACCCGAATTCGGGTGTGCCGGGTCTGGCCAGCGGGTTGAACGCCAGGTGACCGGCGTTGTGGTTGGCATAGGGCTGGCGGAAGCGCATCAGCTCGCGCGGGGGGCCGCCGTCGTAGGCCGGTGCGCCGGGCGTCTTCGCAGTCCACTCCAGCAGCACCGTGTCGTGCGTGGTGGCGGTGTGGCGGGTCGTGAAGTCCGGCGACGCGCCCTGGTTGGAGGTGTCGGTGTAGGTGTAGAACTTGCCGAAGCCGGGCGTGCCCGGCTGGCCGAACTGCGGGTGGAAGGTGAAGCTCTGGAACCCGCGCTCGCGCCCGCCGGACTGCACGGCCACGCCCCACGCCGGCGCGTTGATGTCGAGGTAGAGCGCGACCTGCCGCCCGTCGTAGCTGACGCTGTAGATCGGCCCGCGCATGTCGTTGACGAACAGCCGCCGCGTGGCCGGCTCGTCCACGAGGTTCATCATCCGCGCCGCCACGCCGTCGATGTCTGGCAACGACGCGAACTCGCGCGCGTTGACCCTGATCACCCCGGCCGTCGGCTCGATCGGTTCCGGAAAGGGGTCGTTGCTCTGCCCGGGCAGCAGCGGTGCGGCCGGCTGAGGTGGCTGCGCCGCCACCGGCGACGCGACGAGGAGCGCAATCAGGAGCAGGAGCGGGCAGGCAACCGGCATGTCGCTACTACGATAACCCCACCTTACCGATTCTCAACCGGCCCGCAGTCCCGTCGTATGATTGGTCCTGGAGGCTGATGATCATGCGTTCACTTACCACCGCCCTGGTTCTCGCACTGGGCGTTGCCACTCTCGCGGCTCAGACGAAACAGGAACGAGCCGGCATCGTCAATTTCACGAAGGTCGACGCGGTCGTCGCCTGCGGCGGCGCCACCGAAACCGCGGCGCTCGAGGGCCTGGCCAAGGACGGCTTCAAGGCCGTGATCAACCTGCGGATGCCGACGGAAAAGGGCGCCAACATCGAGGAGAACGCGGCGCGCGCGAAGCAGGTCGGGCTGAAGTACATCAACATCCCCTTCAACGGCCAACAGCCGGATGCCAAGGTGTTCGACCAGTTCCTGGCGGCGATCGCGGACAAATCGAACCAGCCGGCCTACGTCCACTGCGCGTCGGCGACGCGCGTCGGCGCGGTCTGGCTCGCGAAGCGCGCGCTGCAGGATGGCTGGCCGATCGAGAAGGCCACGGAAGAGGCCCGGCTAATCGGCCTGGGCAACCCGGCGCTCGAGAAATTCGCGCTTTCGTACGTCGAGAGCCACAAGCAGTAAGCCGGGCCTGTTGCCGGTGCCGGGGTTTGACACTCCGGCACCTCAACAGCGATACTGAACGGTCGTTGGTGCGGCGATTTCTCCGACTTGGTGGGCCGCACTAGTGAGCTTGGTCGCGCGTCCGGCGCGACGTCTCAAGCTCCGCTGCGCTTCGGCGCGGCGCTATCTAAGTCGCGAGGCAGGCCCGCGACTGATCGCGGGCTTTTTTTATTGGGAGTGTGAACTTGGGTAATCGATACATCTTCTCGTCGGAATCGGTCGGTGAAGGCCATCCCGACAAGGTCGCCGACACGATTTCCGACGCGGTGCTTGACGCGTGCCTCGCGCAGGACAAGTTCAGCCGCGTCGCCTGCGAGACCTTCGTCAAGTCGAACGTCGTCGTGATCGGCGGCGAGATCACCACCAAGGCCAAGCTCGACTTCGTCAAGATCGCGCGCGACGCGATTCGCGGCATCGGCTACGTCAATGACGATGACGTGTTCCACGCCGACAAGGTGTTCGTGAACGTACTGGTGACGCAGCAGTCGGCCGACATCGCGCAGGGCGTTGACGCCCGCAAGGCGAAGGGCAAGAAGACCGCGAAGCAGGGCGCCGGCGACCAGGGCCTGATGTTCGGCTACGCCAGCAACGAAACGCCCGAGCTGATGCCGGCGCCGATCATGTACGCGCATCGCCTGGGCCGCGAGCTGACGAAGATTCGCAAGTCCGGCAAGTGCCCGTGGCTGCGCCCCGACGCCAAGTCGCAGGTCTCGGTGATTTACGACCACGGCAAGCCGGTCGGGATTTCGAACGTGGTCATCTCCACGCAACACGCGGCGGATGCCGAGCACCGCGACATCGAGAAGTTCTGCATCGAGGAAGTGATCAGGAAGGTGCTGCCGGCGAAGATGCTGACGAGCGCCACCGAGTTCCTGATCAACCCCACCGGCCGCTTCGTCGTCGGCGGTCCCCAGGGCGACACCGGCCTCACCGGCCGCAAGATCATCGTCGACACCTACGGCGGCATGGGCCGGCACGGCGGCGGCGCGTTCTCGGGCAAGGATGCGACCAAGGTCGATCGCAGCGCGGCGTACATGGGCCGCTGGATCGCCAAGAACGTGGTCGCAGCCAAGCTGGCGGCCAAGTGCGAAGTCCAGTTCGCGTACGCGATTGGCCACCCCGATCCGGTAAGCGTCCACGTCGAGACGTTCGGCACCGGCACCGTGTCTGACACGAAGATCATTCGCGCCATCAACAAGGTGTTCAACTTCCAGCCGGCTGAAATCATCGAGCAACTCAGCCTGCGCCGGCCGATCTTCTCGAAGACCACCAACTACGGCCACTTCGGCAAGAACGACAAGGACCTGACCTGGGAGGCCACCAACAAGGTGGCGGCCCTCCTGAAAGCGCTCTAACACTCCCGGTCGAGGCAACCCCTTCCTGGGGCTGCCTGGCAACCTAGGGCGTCGGGGTCACGATCCCGACGCCGTTCTTCACGACCACGGTCGTGCCAAACGCCTTCGAGCGCGTCGTCATCATCTCCAGGATCCTGGTGGCGTCCTCACCCGACGCCAGCTTCGGCCGGCCGCGGTCGGCGCGCGAGGTCTGGTAGCCCAGCGTGATCGGGTGCAGCTGCAGCTCCACGAACCGGCTCCCCTCCCACTTCGTCGTCGCGACGACCGAATCCCAGTACTCGCGGTCGGCCGGAAAACTCCGCCGGTCCTTGTCGTAGCGCGCGTCGAGGTAGTCGGCCGGCTGCGCCGCGGCGTCCAGGGCGTATTGCTCGTAGCTGTCGGCGGGCATCCGCAGCAGCGTTTCGTTCTGGAAGATGAAGTTCGACAGGCTGTAGAGAATCGGCTTGCCCTTGTAGATCTCGACGCCGCGCAGCACATGCGGGCCGTGGCCGACGAAGACGTCGGCGCCGGCGTCAACCATCGCGCGCGCGAACACCGTGATGAAGTCGGCGGGCACCGACCGATTGACGCCGCCCTCGTGGCAATGCAGCGAGACGATGACGATGTCGGCGAGCGTGGCGGCGCTGCGCACGACGCCGGCAATCTCGGCGAGGTCCTCCGGGTTGGGCTCGCTCCGCTGCCCGGGTATGGCGCCCGCGATGTACCGCCGTCCGGCGAAGTTCAGGACGTCGCCCGCGGCCGGCGGCTGGCCCGACAGTTCCGACGCGACCCGCTTGAGGTCGGCCAGGCGGTCCGGCGTGACAACGTAAGTGGTCGTGAAGCGGAGTGGGCTCAGCCCCGGCCGCGGCGGCATGTCGCCGCGGGTGTTTCCAGCACGCGAGGACGGTGGAAAGGTCGAGGCCGCCGAGATCAGGGCAATGCGGGCGCGGGGCGTCTCGAGAAACTTCGCTTCACGCGCCTCTGCCAGGCTGTTGCCGACCCCGGCCTCGACCAGCCCGGCCTCGCGCACGTAGCGGCTCGTGATCTGCGAGCCGAGCGGGCCGAAGTCGCCGGCGTGATTGTTGGCGCGCGACACCAGGTCGAACCCGGCCCAGACCAATTCCTTGACAATGGGCGGATCGGTGCGCATCCACGTGCCACCGCTTTCATGCGAGGGCGGCGCCTCGTAGTCGTGGAACAGGGTTTCCAGGTTAGTGAAGGCCGCGTCGGCGCCGCGGACCAGGTTCATCAGCCCTGTAAACTCGGGTTCAACGAACGGCGACAGCCGCTGCATGATAATCGAATCGCCGGTCAACGCCAGCGTGACCGGCGCCTGCGTCTGCCCCGTCGTCGTCGCCTGACCGAGTGCGACTGCGCCCAACAACGCCACGCCGACCGCCACGCGCTTAACCATCCTGTCCTCCAGCGGGCGGAGTATACCTTGCCTGTACAACGCAAACGGGCCCGCCTGTTTGGCGAGCCCGCTTGGTCGAGACGCGACGCTGGACGGTTAGTTCGCCAGCCTGATCGACTTGACGTTGATCGACTTGACGCCGTCCTTCTCGGTCACTTCGCCCGTGGCGATGACCTTCCTGGAGACGAAGTCGAGCAGCTTGGCGTTCTTGGTCGCCGTGTAGTCGCCAATGATGAGGTAGAGGGCGTCAGCGGTCTTGACGCCGATCGGGTCGCCCTTCTTGGCGCCGGCCACGGCGCACGCGGTGTGGTCATCGCCGGCGCCGACATGCTTCTTGCCGGTCGCGCATGCGACGTCGACGACGTCGCCCTTGATGGTCATGTCGGCGGCGAACACCGGCAGCACCAGCGCGGCCACCAGGGCCGCGCCGGCCACCATTGAAATCACATTCCGCATGGTCAAACTCCTCGCGAAAGTATACTGCCGGGCGTGCCGGAGGCCATCCGGCAGCAAGGAGCAAAAATGCGCAAGTTCCTGGCGGTTGCGGGTGTCTGCGGCCTCTACCTCGTCCATTCGGCCGCGCCGGCGGCCCAATCGGCGGCGACCCCGTCGATCGACGACCTGATCAACCTCCAGCGGGCAGGCTCGCCCGTGATCGCGCCCGATGGCCGCCGGGTGGCGTTCACGATCCGCGAAACCAACTGGGACGACAACGCGTACGAGACCGAGTTGTGGCTCGGCGACACGTCGGGCCCGGCGCGCCAGCTGACCAACGCCAGCAAGTCGAGCATGCAGCCGGCCTGGTCGCCCGACGGGGCGTCGCTGGCGTTCGTGTCCGATCGCGACGGCAAGCGGCAGCTCTATCGCATCGCGGTGGCCGGCGGTGAAGCCGAGAAGCTGACCACCGGTGAGGACGGCGTCAGCAACTTCGCGTGGTCGCCGAAGGGTGACCGAATCGCCTTCACGATGAGCGACGCGGTCACCGCCGTGATGAAGGAACGCGAGAAGCAGTGGGGAGACATCCGCATTGAAGACGAGGACCAGCGCTACACGCATCTCCACGTCCTCGACCTCTCGGCGAAGGCCGTGAGGCGGCTGACGGAGGGCGCGTTCGTGGTGGGCAGTTTTGATTGGTCGCCCGACGGCACACGGATCGCGTTTGATCACCGCATCACCAACGATCCCGGTGACGGCATTTCCGCGGACATTTCTGTCGTCACGGTGGCGACGGGTGCCCGCGAGGCCATCGTCACGCAGGCCGGTCCGGACTCCAACCCACAGTGGTCTCCCGACGGCTCGCAGATCGCGTTCTCGTCGGCCATGAGCAAGCCCTTCTACTTCTACCAGAACGGCGAGATCGCGGTCGTGACCCCGGGCAAGAATGACATCCGCAGC